>URKV01000220.1 GCA_900548565.1 uncultured Collinsella sp. | reverse complement strand
ACGCGTAAGATCGTCGGCAGCGTCAGATGTGTATAAGAGACAGCTCATGAGCAATGCCCGCGCGTTGCGTTCGATCCACTTTCCATCGAGTATGGCAGAGCGCGATATCGCGCGCGCACGGCTTGCCTACGAGGAGTGCCTCTACCTGCAGCTGGCGCTGCGCCTGCGCAACGTCGGCGGCCTGGTCGATGTGGTTCCCTATGCCCACACCGCGGGCGAGCACCTGGCCGCGCTTAAGCAAGCCCTGCCGTTTTCGCTGAGCGACGAGCAGGAGACCGCGTTCCAAGATATCCTGCGCGATATGTGCGATGGTGGGCGCGTGATGAACCGCCTGCTGCTGGGCGATGTCGGTACCGGTAAGACCGCCGTTGCCGCCTGCGCTCTGGCTGTGGCTTCCGATAGCGGTACGCAGGCCTGCGTTATGGCGCCCACGGGCGTGTTGGCGCGCCAATATGCCGATAAGACCGGCCCTCTGCTCTCGCAGGCGGGCATGTCCTGGGCGCTTCTGACGGGTGCCACGCCGGCCTCAGAGCGCGAGCAGATCCATGCCCAGCTTGAATCGGGCGAGCTCGACGTCCTCTTTGGAACCCACGCGGTGCTTTCGGATAACGTTGCGTTCAATCATCTGTCGCTTGTCGTCATCGACGAGCAGCACCGGTTTGGCGTTGGCCAACGCAACGCCCTACGTGCGAAGGGCCCCGGTGCGGACCTGCTCGTTATGACGGCGACACCGATCCCGCGTACGCTGGCGCTTTCGGTCTACGGCGATCTGGACACGAGTATCATCCGCCATCGGCCCGTCCCTGGCGCTGGCGTGACGACACGCGTGCTCACCGAGTCGAGCCGCGACCTCGCCTATGGCGCCATCCGCGAGGCGCATGAAAAGGGTCAGCAGGCCTACGTGATTTGCCCGCTCGTGGAGCCGAGTGACTCGGCCGATGAGCTTGAAGACGTGCCCGGTATCGCCCGCGACGACGAGGGCCGCGTGACCGTGCCTGTGCCGCTGCACGATACGGCGACCGAGCTCGATCGCCTGCGTCTGGCGTTGCCGGGTCTTGCCATCGAGCGCCTTCACGGCCGTATGCCAGCGGGGGAGAAGGATCGCGTGATCGACGCCTTCAAGCGTGGCGAGATTGACGTGCTCGTCTCGACTACGGTGGTCGAGGTGGGCGTCGACGTGCCCAACGCCACCGTCATGGTCATCGAGAACGGTGAGCGGTTTGGCTTGGCGGCGCTGCATCAGCTACGCGGTCGCGTGGGCCGCGGCAGCGTGTCGGGCACGTGCCTGGTCATGACGCACTCCAAGGGCAATGGCGGCGCCTCGGCGGCACAAGACCGTCTCCAGTCGCTCGAAAAGACCTCGGATGGTTTTACGCTTGCCCAGATGGACCTGCGTCTGCGTCACGAGGGCGAAATCCTGGGGTACCGTCAGCACGGTGGCGTGACCTTGCGCTTTGTGGACCTGGATGCCGATGAGGACCTTATCGAATGGGCCCATTTGGACGCGGTCGAGCTCTTGCGGTATGCTTGCAACCTTGACTCTGTGGCGACGCGTCCCTTGCGCGAGGCGGTCGCCATGCGTTATCGACATATCTTTAAGGAGGTCAGCGGAGGATGAGAATCATCGGCGGCGAATGGCGCGGTCGTAAGATCGAGGAGCCCCGTGGTCGCGATGTCACCCGCCCCACGACTGATCGCGTGCGCGAGGCGTGCGCATCTATGGTCATGTCGGCATTCGATTTCGATTTGGACGAGGTTCGTGTGCTGGACGCCTTTGGCGGCTCCGGTGCCTTAGGGTTAGAGATGCTCTCTCGTGGGGCCCGCTCGCTCACGACGTTTGAGATCGATCGCAACGCCGCGCGGCTCATTACCAAGAATATCGAGTCGCTCTGCCGTGACCGTGCGCGTTGGCGTGTGGTCACGGGCGACATGCTGGCAAGTGCCTCGCGCGGTCGTGTACCGGGCGGCCCCTTTGATCTGTCTCTTATACACATCTCCGAGCC
>URKV01000219.1 GCA_900548565.1 uncultured Collinsella sp. | reverse complement strand
CGTCAGATGTGTATAAGAGACAGGAGCGCATCACGGTTGCCGACCTGGAGGGCATGCGCCTGCGCGTGCTCCGTCACGGCAACGACGCCATAGACAGCCTGCGCATCGACCTTTTGGCCGACGGCGGCGTGGACGTGATCGACGTGGATAGCTTCGACTTTGCGCTCTTTAACGAGGCGGAGGAAAAGGGTGACGCGGTGCTCACCTGCGGCGCATGGTCGGGTGTGCACCCGGCCTTTGTGGGCGTGCCGTTCCTATGCGGCCGCGAGGTGCCGGTCTATTTGCACTACCCGCTCGAGCCCACCCTCCAAGTCCAAAAATTCGTCAACGCCATGGCCCAACTTCTCAAATAGCTATCGTGTCGATGATTCTTTAATCCCCGTCCTAGAAAAATCATCTGGTAGAGTTTGCCTCACGTGAATTTCGGCACACTGCGTGCCGCCAGAGCTTTTGCCATTTTGGGGAGTGAGCTTGTGAATACTTTTGTCGCCAAGAAGGCCAGCCAGGCGGTGCGCCTTCTGATGATGGCGCTCACGGCAGTTCTTATCTTTTTCTTCATCAATGTCATGCTGCTCGTCTCCGACATCCAAGGCACGGCACGCGTGGTCAATTATGCCGGCCTGGTGCGCGGCACCACGCAGCGAATCGTTAAACTCGAGGACGCGGGCCAGCCACAAGACGACCTGCTCAAGGCTGTGGATTCATACATTAATGGTTTGCGCTACGGAAGCGACGACCTCAATCTCGTCCGTCTGGATGACGATGAGTATCAGGCAAAGATGACCGAACTTGCGAGCTATTTTGACAAGCTTCGCACCGAGATCGCCCGTGTGCGCGAAGTCGGCTACGAGAACACCGACATCATCGCCATGAGCGAGGAGTTCTTTGACATTTGTGACGATGCCACGAGGCTTGCGGAGGACTACTCCCAGGAGAAGGCCACGGCGCTCAATCGCCTTGAGGGTTTGGTGATCGTCGACATCGTGGGCCTGGTGGCGACCTTTGCGGTCGAACTTGCTCGCGCGGTGCGCACCGCCGCACTCAATCGCGAGCTGCAGAACAAAGTCTATCTCGATGAAGCTACGGGACTGCCCAACAAGAACAAGTGCGAGGAAATCTTGGGGCAGGGACATCCCGTTTCTGCTGGAGCGCCTGTTGCGCTGTGCGTTTTCGATCTGAACAATCTGCATACGGTCAATAACCGTTTTGGCCACGAGAAAGGCGACGAATACATTCGTTCTTTTGCCCATCAGCTGGGGCGTGTGGCGTCAGAGACATGCTTTGTTGGTCGCGACGGCGGCGATGAGTTTATCGCGGTGCTGTGGGATGCCGATCGAGCTGCCGTGGAGTCCTGCCTCGCTCGGATTCGCGTGAACGTGAACGAGTATTCCGAGGCTCACCCCGACATGCCTATCAGCTATGCGGTGGGTTATGCGCTTTCCAGCGATTATGATGAACCGCCTACGATGCGCGAGCTCTTTTCCCAGGCCGACAAAAACATGTACATCGACAAGAACCGCATAAAGACGGCCGAGGTAGCCGGGCCGCAACGCGAGGACCGGTAGGCCTGTAACAGAGGACGGCTACAAAACGAGGCCCTGGCCAGTTGGCCAGGGCCTCACAATCTTTTATTCCGTTCTAAACGACGGGCTAATTGCGCGCAGGAGGGCGCCCCGAGGGCGGCGGGGTATTTCCTCCGCGCGCAGTTTCGCAGCGCAGCGAGAATGTTTGAGCACGGAGGAATTACCCTGCCGCCCTCGGGGCGCCCTCCGTCAGTAGCCGGTCCTACTCGAGCTCAAACGCACCCGTATACAGCTGGTAGTAATACCCGCGCTTAGCAATCAGCTCATCATGGCTGCCGCGCTCGATAATCTGCCCGTGATCCAGCACGCAGATCAGGTCAGAGTTGCGCACGGTGGAGAGACGGTGCGCGATCACAAATGTGGTCCTTCCCTCCATCAGCGCATCCATGCCACGCTGCACCAATGCCTGTCTCTTATACACATCTGACGCTGCCGACGATCTTACGCGTGTAG
>URKV01000218.1 GCA_900548565.1 uncultured Collinsella sp. | reverse complement strand
CCAGACCGGAGGGGCCCCGCGGGCGGGAATCTGGGCGTACACATTTCCTACACATTTTGTGATTCTCAGCTGTGTTTGCCGGTAATAAAGAGGGGACCTCGTTTCCGAGATCCCCTCCTCCGTCTAACTGTAGAAATAGGCTTTCAAAGCCTTAGGCCAACAATTTGCGACCAGACTCCTCAATCGCGTCAAGTGCGGCATCAGCCTCGGCGGCATCCGCGCCCTTAGCGAAGATGTACAGCTTAATCTTGGGCTCGGTGCCGGAAGGACGAACAATACCCTTGTTGCCGCCCTCAAGATCGAACTCAATGACGTTAGCCTTCGGCAGGCCGTTCACGCAGGTGTTGTAATCCACGACAGCCTCAATCTTGGAACCGGCGAGCTCCGCGGGCGGGTTCTCGCGCAGACCAGCCATAATGCCGGCCATCTTTGCCGCACCCTCAGCGCCCGGATAGCTCAGCGAAATCGTCTTGTTGTGATAGTAGCCATACTTCTCGTACAGCTCGTGCATCGCATCTGCAAGGTTCTTGCCCTGGAGCTTGTAATACTGCGCCATCTGGCAAATCAGAAGAGAAGTGCTCACGGCGTCCTTGTCGCGCACGTGGTCACCGGCCAGATAGCCGTAGCTCTCCTCAAAACCGAAGATAAAGCGATCGACCTCGCCAGCATCGGAAAGAGAAGTAATGATGTCGCCGATGTACTTGAAGCCCGTCAGGCAGCGGCGGAGCTCAAAACCGTACTCGTCGGCCAGAGCGTCAACCATGGCGGAAGAAACGATAGTAGTGACAGCAACCTTCTTAGTGAGGTCCTCACCGCGAGCAGCGCGGGTCTTGCAGATATAGTCAAGCAGCAGAACGCCCATCTCATTGCCGGTCAGCAGCAGATAGTCATCGCCATTCTTAACGGCAACGCCAACGCGATCGGCGTCAGGATCGGTTGCAAGCAGCAGATCGGGGTGAACCTGCTCGCACAGGTCAATGCCCTTCTGCATGGCCTGACGAATCTCGGGGTTAGGATACGGGCAGGTCGGGAAATCGCCGTTAGGCTCCTTCTGCTCGGGAACAACCGTGACATCAGTGATGCCAGCGCGCTCGAGCACCGTCGTGACGGGAATGAGGCCAGTGCCGTTGAGCGGAGTGTAGACGAGCTTAAGCGGAGCGCCAGCGATCTCCTCGGCAGAAAGGTTAGTCACGCCGCGGGCGAGAACGGCGTCGTAATAACGCTCGAGGCACGAGTCATCGATCCATTTGACCAGACCCTGCTCAAGAGCCTCATCGAAGTCCATGGACTTCACGCCGGTGAACGTATCGGTCTCGGCGATAGCCTTAGAAATTGCATCGGCGGCCTCGCTGGTGATCTGGCAGCCGTCGGGGCCATAGGCCTTATAGCCGTTATAAGGCGCCGGATTATGACTAGCGGTCATGCAAATGCCACCGGAGCACTTAAGGTCGCGGACGGCCCAGGAGAGCGTCGGCACGGGAGAAGTCTTGGGATACACGAGGGCAGTCACGCCGTTTGCTGCAAGAATGGCAGCCGTCGTCTTAACGAACAGCTCACCTTTATTGCGGCTATCGCGAGCGATGGCGACCGTCGGATGCTCGAAGGTCGCATTGAGGTAGTCAGCGAATCCCTGGGTCGCACGACCGACCGTATAGATATTCATACGGTTAGTGCCCGCACCGATAGTGCCGCGAAGGCCGGCAGTACCGAAGGCGAGATCCTGGAAGAAAGCGTCGGTGATGGCGTCCTCATCACCCTGCTCCTTCATCGTGTTAAGCTCAGCGAGGAGCTCCTCGTCCTTGACATTGGCAATCCAAGTATCAAGCAGCTCATGAACATCTGCCATATGAGTCCTTCCGTCACAATCAATAAAACGACCCGTGTAAAACAGGACAAGCGCATCAGCGCGCTAAAGCAAATATTAGTCCATTGAGAACAGAGAACCGGCCACAGAACGGTGAACGTTTATATTCACCGGTGGATGATTGGATTGATTTAATTGCAGAAGGAATGTTGCGCGTAAACGCAAAAAAGGGGGAGGCCGCGAGGCCTCCCCCTTCTCAGTTCAAGCGTACGGCTCGGT
>URKV01000217.1 GCA_900548565.1 uncultured Collinsella sp. | reverse complement strand
TATAAGAGACAGGCCCATAATCCCGTCCCCCCCCCGAAACGACCGGGGCGGGGCTCTGACGTGGTTTCGGAACCTTTCCCTCCTCTCCCGGTTTTACCGTGCGGCTTCTGTCCTTCCGCCCGGCCTGCCCCTCCGTTTTTCGTGTGCCTCCCTGCAGGCATTCCGTCCGCTCCCGTCCGCTTTGCACGTGCCTCTTGCCCCGCCTTCATCTGCGCCATCCTTCGGTTTGCCCCGTGCGCCATCCTTGGGCGCCGTCCCTGCGGCCTTTTCGGAGAAAGGCGCGCCTTTTCGGAGAGGGCTTGCGAAAAAGTATTAACTTTGCAGCCATGGAACCTAAAGAATCTCCGATACTGCAAGGCCTGAACCCCGCACAGCTCGCTGCCGTGGTCAACTACGACAGCCCGTCGCTCATTATTGCCGGCGCCGGTTCGGGCAAGACGCGCGTGCTGACCGCGCGCATCGCCTATATGATCGAGCAGGGCGTGGCGCCCTTCAACATCCTGGCGCTCACCTTCACCAACAAGGCCGCCCAGCAGATGCGCGAGCGCATCGCGCAGATGATCCCCGATAACCGCAGCCGCTATATCCGCATGGGTACGTTCCACTCGGTCTTTTCGCGCATCCTGCGCGAGAACGCCGAAAAGATCGGTTTCCCCGAGTCGTTTACGATCTACGAGCCCTCGGACTGCAAGAACCTCATCAAGACCATCGTCCGCGAACTGAACCTCGCGGACGAGAAATACAAGCCCAACCTCATCGCGTCGCGTATCTCCTACGCCAAGAACTGCCTGGTGACGCCCGGCGCCTACCTCGCCAACTCGGTCTATGCCGCCGAAGACCGGCAAGCGCAGATCCCCGAGTTCGGCAATGTCTACAATATCTACTGCCAGCGCTGCAAGCGCAACGGCGCGATGGACTTCGACGACCTGCTCTTGCAGACCAACATCCTGCTGCGCGACGCCCCGGACGTGCTGGCGCGCTACCAGGAGCTGTTCAAATACATCCTGGTGGACGAGTACCAGGACACCAACTACGCCCAGTACGTCATCATCCGCCGCCTGTCGCAGCTCCACTCCCGGGTCTGCGTCGTGGGCGACGACGCACAGTCGATCTACTCGTTCCGCGGTGCCAAGATCGAGAACATTCTCTCCTTCCAGAAGGATTTTCCCGCGGCCAGGGTCTTCAAGCTCGAGCAGAACTACCGCTCGACCCGCACGATCGTCGATGCGGCCAATTCGGTCATCGTCCGCAACTCCAAGCGCATGGAGAAGCACTGTTTCTCGGCCGGCGACGTGGGTGAGCCGATCCGCATCCTCAAGGCCTATACCGACCGCGAGGAGGCCGAAATGGTGGTCTCCGACCTGCGCGACAAAGTCCGCTCGGCGGGCGACGACTGGTCGGAAGCGGTGATCCTCTACCGCACCAACAACCAGTCGGCCGTGCTGGAGGACAACCTCCGCCGCCGCGGCATTCCCTACCGCATCTACAAGGGCAGTTCGTTCTACGACCACAAGGAGGTCAAGGACATGCTGGCCTATATCCGGCTGGTCATCAACCCGCGCGACGACGAGGCGTTCAAACGCATCGTCAACTACCCGACGCGCGGCATCGGCGACACGACCGTGCAGCGCATCGCGCAGCTGGCCGCTGAGCGGGGCGTCTCGATGTGGGAGGCGGTCGACGCGCTGGTCGCCGAACCGGCCGCCGACCCCGTGCAGAAGACCATCGCCCGCAAGGTGGCGGACTTCGTGGCGATGATCCGCTCGCTGTCGCTCGCCCGCAACGAGAAGGGGCTTTACGACTTCGGGCTCGAGATCGCCACCCGCTCGGGTATCCTCGCGGCCTACCGTGCCGAGAATACCCCCGAGGCGACCTCGGCATTGGACAATATCGAGGAGTTGCTGAACTCGATGCAGGAGTTCAAGGAGCGGTGCGACGCCGAAATCCGCAACGGGGAGCGTCCGCAGGACGAAGAGGCGACCATCGAGGAGTGGCTGCAGAACGTCATGCTGGTGACCGACATGGACAAGGACGACCCCGAAGCTGTCTCTTATACACATCTCCGAGCCCACGAGACTCCTGAGCATCTCG
>URKV01000216.1 GCA_900548565.1 uncultured Collinsella sp. | reverse complement strand
CCCGAGCCCTGGTCCTCGTAGAACAGCAGGCCGTGCTTATGGGCCAGCGCGGCGAGCTCCCGAGAGCTCACTTCCTCGTGAAAACCCTCGATGCGATAGTTGGAAGGATGAACCTTCAAGATCATGGCCGTTTCGGGCGTGATGGCGCGCTCGTAGTCGCCCAGGTGCGTGCGGTTGGTGGCTCCGACTTCGACGAGCTTGGCGCCCGAAGCCGCCATGACATCGGGGATGCGAAAGCTGCCGCCAATCTCGACAAGCTCGCCGCGGCTGACGATGACCTCTTTGCCCGCAGCATGAGACGCCAGCACCAGCAGCACCGCGGCGGCGTTGTTGTTGACCACGAGCGCGTCCTCGGCACCAGTGAGTGAGCGGATCAGCTGCGCGGCGTGCTCCTTGCGCGACCCGCGCGAGCAGGTGTCGACGCTGTACTCGAGCGTGCTGTAGCCGCGCGCGACCTCGGCCACGGCCTTGGCGGCCGACTCCGCGAGCGGGGCTCGACCCAGGTTGGTATGGATAACCACACCCGTGGCGTTGACTGCGGGACGCAGGCTCGGCAGTGCGGAGCGGTGCGCACGCCACTCGATGGCCGAAGCCAGGTCGCGCTTAGAGCGCGGGGCGGCGCCGGCGCGAATGGCGGCGCGCTCCTCGTCGAGCTCGGCCGTGACGGCGGCATGTACCACCGCGTCGCAGGTCTCCCCCGCCGCCTTCACTACCGGCCACTCGGCAAGCAGCTCGTTGACGGAGGGAATGGCGCGCAGGCGGGCGCGCACCTCATCGGACATGTTCTGGCTATCGCTCATGTGCGGCCTTTCAAAAGAAACGTGGATCAGTCGAATACATCAGCTGAGTCAATTACTCGTCATTATCCCCGCGCGCGACGATCTTTTCCACGCGAACGGCGTTTTCCTGGGTAAGTGCGGCACCCGTCAACGGGTCCCAGCGCAGCGGCGTGTGGTCGAGCGGGCCGACGCCCAAGGCTTGAGCGCCACCGGCATCGGCGCCAAACGAACGTCCGCCGGGGGCGGCCGATGTAAAGATGCACGCCGGATGCAGATACGGCGTCGTCTCCACGCGCACGCGGTCGCGGCCCAAATCGCTCACGAGTTCGACGATCTCGCCGTCGGCGATGCCCATGTGCGCAGCGGCATCGGCATTCATCTGCACGGCATCCTGGTCCGATCCAGCCTCGGCGGCACCTTGGACCGCAAGCCTGCGCGAGGTATGCGACTCAAAGGGCCGGTTACCGCTAATGAGGCGAAACATCCCCGGGCCAGGCTCCACCATCGGCGCGATCCAGTTGGGTACACGACCCATGCCGGCTCGCTCCCATACGTCGCTTGCCAGCGCAATCTTGCCGCCGGCAAGCGGAATCACCGGCTCGCCCGTACGCGACGGCAGCGCCACGCCCGTATCGGCCCAACCGCGCTCCTTGAGCTCGTCCAGATCGATCCCAAAGGGCGCCATCTGGGCCGCCGCAAGGTCGTCCGGCGAAAAGTCGAAGTACTCGTCCACGCCGCAGGCAGCAGCCAAACCGGAAAAGATCTCACGCCCCGGTCGCGTGTCATCATGCAAAACGGGCAGCACGGCGTTGCGGTAGAACACGCGCGCGTCGTTGCGGCAAACAACCGTGCCCACGCCGCGGTCGGCCTCCAGGTACGTCACATCGGGCAGCACGAAATCGGAAGCACGCGCCGTCTCGGACCAGCGAATATCAATTGTCACGAGCAAGTCGAGCTGCTGCAAGATGCCCAACCAAGCCTGCGCATTGCCATAGCCCGCACCGGGGTTACTGGCGTAGACGATGAGCCCACGCAAATCGCCGGCAAGAATCGATTGACCGATGGTCGTGCACAGGCCGCGCACCGGATCGACCAGAGGATAACGCTCGGACCCCAACTTGGGCTCGCGCGGCACCGGCGGCGTCGCAAAGCGCATGGGATCAAGGTCGCCCAATACAAGCGGCGTCGGCGGGTTGAGCGCACCGCCCGCATGCCCAACGCAGCCCAGTAGCACATCGACCAAGCAGATAGCGCGCGCGGTCTGGGTGCTATTGGCATACGCTATACCGATGCCACCATCTGTCTCTTATACACATCTCCGAGCC
>URKV01000215.1 GCA_900548565.1 uncultured Collinsella sp. | reverse complement strand
CTCCGGCACCGCCGACAAGGGTAGCGCCGCCGCTGCCGAGTCCGTCTCCGGTGAGGTGACCTACGACGGTGCCTCCTCGTTCCAGGCTCTCGTCGAGGCTGCTGCCGAGAAGTTCATGGACGCCAACCCCGACGTCTCCGTCTCCGGCTCGGGCAACGGTTCGGGCAAGGGCCTGACCGCTGTCGCCGCCGGCACCGTCACCGTCGGTAACTCCGACGTCTTCGCCGAGACCAAGCTCGAGGCCGACCAGGTCAAGAACCTCGTCGACCACGAGGTCGCTGTCGTGGGCATGGGCCCCGTCGTCTCCAAGAACGTGACGGTCGATGACCTGTCCCTCGAACAGCTCAAGGGCATCTTCTCCGGCCAGATTACCAACTGGAAGGAGGTCGGCGGCGACGATGCCAAAATCGTCGTCCTCAACCGCAAGGCCGGCTCCGGTACCCGCGCCACTTTCGAGGCTGCCGTCTTTGGCGACGAGGCCGTCGACTTTAAGGGCGACGCCGAGCTCGACAAGTCCGGAGATGTCCAGACTCAGATGGCCAGCACCGACAACGCCATCTCCTACCTCGACTTCTCGCACTTCGACGACTCCAAGTTCAACGCCGTCAAGGTCGAGGGTGTCGAGCCCAAGAGCAAGAACGTCACCGACGACTCCTTTAAGATCTGGGCGACCGAGCACATGTACTGCGCTAAGGACGCCGACGAGGCCACCAAGGCCTTCTTGGAGTTCATGCTTTCCGACGATGTCCAGGGCAAGCTCGTCGAGGAGCAGGGCTTTATCCCCGTCTCTGCCATGAAGGTCGTCAAGGACGCCAGCGGCAAGGTCTCTGCTAAATAAGTAATCGCCCCCGGAAAGGTTTGCAATGGCAAAACAGCTGCCAAAGCGCGACCTTGAGAACGTGGGCCTGGGCGTCACGGGCGCGTGCGTAGCGCTCGTGACGCTTGTCGTTGCCGCGCTTATCTTCATGGTCGCCCAAAAGGGCCTCTCGGCTTTTCTCAAGGATGGCGTTTCGGTTGTCGAGTTCTTCACCGGCACCAAGTGGGACCTGGCCAACACAGCCGAAAACGGTCTGCCCTATACCGGCGCCCTGCCCCTGATCGTCACCTCGTTTGCGGTCATGGTGCTCTCCACGCTCATCGCGTTGCCCATCGCCATCGGCTCTGCCATCTTTGCGGTCGAGATCCAGCCTAAGTTTGGTTCCAAGGTCTTTCAGCCGCTTATTGAGCTTTTGACTGGTATTCCTTCGGTCGTCTTTGGCCTGATCGGCTTTCACGTGGTTGTTGGCCTTATGAAGAGCGTTTTCCACGTGAGTACGGGCCTGGGCGTCTTGCCCGGCGCCATCGTGCTGGCCGTCATGATCCTGCCGACGATGACCACCCTTTCGGTCGACGGCTTGCGTACCGTGCCCGACAGCTACCGTCGGGGTTCGCTCGCGCTGGGCTACACCCGCTGGCAGACCATCTGGCACGTGGTGCTCAAGTCCGCCTTGCCGTCGCTCATGACTGCAGTCATCCTGGGCATGACGCGTGCCTTTGGCGAAACGCTCGCCGTGCGCATGGTCATCGGCGGTATCGAGGCCATGCCGACGTCGCTGCTGTCGCCGGCGTCCACCATCACCACCACGCTCACCACGTCCATGGCGGTCTATGCCGAGGGCTCGGCCCAGGACGATGTTCTGTGGGCACTCGGCCTGCTGCTGATGGGCATGAGCCTCATCTTCATCCTGATCATCCACCTTATCGGCCGCAAGGGGGCGAAGGCTCGTGGCTAGCACGCGCATCCACATCGACGAGGCGAAGCTCGGGCGTGTCCAAAAGCAGGACCGCATCGCCACGGGCGTGCTGACGGCGATCGTCGCCATCGTCATGCTCATCGTCATCTTCATGGTGGCCTATATCCTGTTCGAGGGCGTCTCGACGCTGTTCCAGCCGGGCTTTCTCACGGAGCCGTCGCGCGCCAACGGAACGCAGGGCGGCGTGCTCTACCAGCTGTTCGACTCGTTCTACCTGCTGCTGATCACTCTAGTCATCTCGGTGCCCATCAGCCTGGGCGGAGCGGTCTTCCTGGTTGAGTACGCGCCGAACGGCCCTATCCGCGACATCGCCTCCACCGCCAT
>URKV01000214.1 GCA_900548565.1 uncultured Collinsella sp. | reverse complement strand
GCTCGGAGATGTGTATAAGAGACAGGTGCGAGCACATGGGTGCCGCATCGATTGCCATCGGCGTGTTCGACGGCGTTCACCGTGGACACCAGGAGCTCATCGAAGCGCTTGTCCGTGATGCCCGCGCCCATGGCTGCAAGGCGGTCGTGGTCACCTTCGATCCGGACCCGGACGTCGTGGTGAGCCCTTCGCCCGCTCAAAAATTGATGACGGCGGCCGACCGTCTACATGCCCTGGCTCAGACCGGGGTCGATGCGGTGGTGGCCGTTCCCTTTACGCCCGAGGTTGCGGCACTTGACCATGTTGACTTTCTCTCGCTGGTGTCGCGTCTGGTCGACATTCGATCGATTCGCGTTGGCAGTGACTTTAGGCTGGGTCGCGGCGGTGCATTTGGTGTTGACGAGATGCGCGCCTGGGGTGCCGAGCGCGGCGTTGACGTATACGGGCACGACTTGCTTTGCGAGGGCGGTGAGGCCATTTGCGCCACCCGCATTCGTCATGAGCTGGGACAGGGCCATGTGGAGTTTGCTGCTGAGTTACTCGGGCGTCCGTATATGGTGCGTGGCGGTGTTATTCGCGGCCGTCACGAGGGTTCTGGCATGGGCTTTCCCACGGCAAACCTGCAGGTTCCCGTCGGCATTCAGGTGCCTGCCGATGGCGTGTATGAGGGCCTGGTGCTGGTCGATGACACCGCGTGGCCCGCTGCCGTTAACGTCGGACTGCCGCCGACGTATGCCGACGATGCCGCTTCGGCGCATCTCGAGGCTAACTTAATTGGTTATACGGGCGACCTTTACGGCGCCTCCGTTTCGCTGGCGTTTACGCGCTGGCTGCGTCCCTCGCGCGTGTTCGATTCGCTGGATGAGTTGATCGCGACCGTCGAGGGTAATATCGAGGACATTCGTCACAACTTGGGTGAGCAGGAGGTGAACATCCGTGATTAGCGATGAGGAAAAAGACCAGGTACGCGCTGCGTCTGACCTGGTTGCCATCGTGCAGGAAACGGTTGAGCTCAAGCCCCGCGGCCATGAGTTTTGGGGTTGCTGCCCCTTCCATGGCGAAAAGACTCCGTCCTTCCACATTATCCCCGCCACGCAGGTCTGGCACTGCTTTGGCTGCGGCGAAGGCGGCGATGTCTTCACGTATATCATGAAGCGCGAGAACCTGAGCTTTCCCGAGTCAATCCGTTATTTGGCCGATCGCGCGGGTATTGAGCTGCATGACACCGGAGATCGCCGCGAGCGCGGTACCAAGCGTGCTCGAATCTACGATCTGTGCGCCGAGACCGCCCAGTTCTACCACACCATGCTCATGCGCGGTAAGGACGGCCGTCCGCGCGAGTACTTTGCCAGCCGCGGCATGGGTGGCGACGTCTGCCGCCGCTACTGCCTGGGCTTTGCACCGGGACGCAACGCGCTGGTGTCGCACCTGTCCCAGGCGGGTTTTACCCCGCAGGAGATGATCGACGCCAACGTTGCTGTGAGCCGCGGGCGCGGGCAGCTTGCCGACCGCTTTTACGACCGCGTGATGTTCCCCATCTTTGACGAGCAGGGTCACAACATTGCCTTTGGCGGTCGCATTATGGGCGACGGCCAGCCTAAGTATCTCAACACCGCCGAGACGAGCGTGTTTCATAAAAAGCGAAACCTCTACGGCTTTAATTGGGCCAAGGAGTTTATCGTCGCGCAGGATACCGCCATCGTGGTAGAGGGCTATACCGACTGCATCGCCTGTTGGGAAGCGGGGATTAAAAACGTTGTCGCCACGCTGGGCACCGCGCTCACGGAGCATCACGTCAAGACGCTCACTCGCTTTGCCAAGCGCATCGTGTATATGTTCGACGGCGATGCCGCCGGACAAAAGGCCGCCCGTCGCGCGATTCAGTTTATCGAGCAGGATTCCATGGACCTGCGCTGCGTGGTGCTCCCCGACGGCAACGACCCCATGGAGTTCATCACCGCACATGGTGGCGAGGCACTGCAGACGCGCATCGACGCTGCCGAGCCGCTTATGGACTTTGTCTACCGTTCGCTGCAGGAGTCGAGCGACATCACCACGCCGGGCGGTCGCGCCAAGGCGCTGGAGGACGCGCTGACGCTCATCTATCCGCTTCGTGACAGCTATATGATCGATACGTACTTTATCCCTGTCTCTTATACACATCTGACGCTGCCGACGATCTTACGCGTGTAG
>URKV01000213.1 GCA_900548565.1 uncultured Collinsella sp. | reverse complement strand
ATCTACACGCGTAAGATCGTCGGCAGCGTCAGATGTGTATAAGAGACAGTGCATGATGTGTACTGGAACTATCCGGTCGAGGAGTCGGACGGCATCTTTGCATCCGTCGCCAGCGCTGCCTTTGACAAGATCCTTGGCGGTATCGGCGACGTCGATGTCGCGAACCTTGTCAGCGCCGTTGAGCGCGGTGCCGAAGAGGGCCGCCTGATCGCGTGGATGAAAAACGATGACGAGCAGAACGCTATCAAGGAGATGAACATCGACGCCTCACTGCCCGATCCGGATGACCCGAGTGAAGATCCCGTTGCTGGTGTCTACTTTAACAACCTGAGCTTCTCCAAGCTCGACTGGTATCTGAACGCCGATACGCAGATTGGTCAGGGCGTGAAGAACGGCGACGGCGCTTGCTCGTATCGCATCACCGTTACCCTGACGAACATCATGACGCAGGAGGAGGCAGGTAAGCTGCCCGACTACGTAGCGGCCAGTGCGCCTGGGACCTCGCGTGACGATGAGCGCTTGTATGTATCACTGTTTGCGCCGACAGGCGGCAGCATTACCGATCTAACCGTCGAGGGGACTCAGTTTGGACTGTTCGCTGCCACTTGGCACGGAGTTCCCTGCTATTCAGGAACCGTTGACCTGCATGCTGGCGAGACGACGACGATCACGTATACGCTGACCACGTCGGCCGAGGCGGGGAACAAGCCGCTTACGCTGCGTCAGACTCCTACATGCCAGGCGGCTCGCGACAGCGTGTCGGCGTAGGGTTTTTCTGGTAGTGCAGATAATCGAGTACCATTTTGGGGCGGACAGGCAATCTGTCCGCCCCTATTTTGTAAGGAGAGCGCATGAAGTACTTTGGCACCGACGGCTTTCGCGGTGAGGCCAACGTTGGGCTGACGGTAGAGCACGCTTATAAGATTGGCCGTTTTGTGGGCTGGTATTACGGCGCCAACCGCGGGGCCAAGGCGCGCGTGATCGTGGGCAAGGACACGCGTCGCTCGAGCTATATGTTCGAGGCGGCGCTGGTGAGCGGCCTGGTCGCGAGCGGTGCGGACGCCTATATGCTGCACGTGATCCCCACGCCGGGCGTAGCGCATCAGACCGTGGAAGGCTGCTTCGATTGCGGCATCATGATCAGCGCAAGCCACAACCCGTTTTGCGATAACGGCATTAAGCTCGTCAATAGCGACGGTTTTAAGATGGACGAGGATGTACTGGAGCTCATCGAGGAATACATCGATGGCAAGAGCGAAGTTCCGCTGGCCACGGGCAACCACATCGGTGCCACGGTGGACTACATGCAGGGCCGCAACCGCTACATTGCTTCGCTCATTGCAAGTGCGAACTTTTCGCTGCAGGGTGTCAAGATCGGTATCGACTGCGCCAACGGCTCGGCTTCCTCGGTGGCCAAGCCGGTGTTTGACGCGCTCGGTGCCGACGTGCGCGTGATCAATGCCGCGCCCGACGGCTTTAACATCAATGTCGACTGCGGCTCTACGCATATTGAGCGCCTGCAGCGCCACGTGGTGGAGCAGGGCCTGGATGTGGGCTTTGCCTACGATGGCGATGCCGACCGCTGCCTGGCCGTGGACGAGCGCGGCCGCGTGGTCGACGGCGACCAGATCCTGTACGTGTGCGGTGTGTACCTGAACAAGCACGGGCGTCTCTCGGGCGGTACCGTGGTACCGACGATCGCCAGCAACTTTGGCCTGGTCAAGTCGCTGGAGCTTGCCGGTCTGAGCGCCGTGACCAGCGGTGTGGGCGACCGTCAAGTGTATGCCAAGATGCGCGAGGGCGGCTACAGCCTGGGTGGCGAGCAGACGGGCCATACGATCTTTGGCGATATCGAGCGCACGGGCGACGGCATTATGACCTCGCTGCGCGTGATGGAGGTGATTCGTGCCGAGCGCGAGACGCTCTCGCAGCTCACGGCTCCGTGCAAGCTGCTGCCGCAGGCGCAGGTGGCCGTGCACGTGGCGGACAAGGACACCGCGCTCGAGAACATGGGCGTGCAGAACGCCATCGCCGAGGCCGAGGCGTCGCTGGCGGGCGAGGGCCGCGTGCTCGTGCGCAAGAGCGGAACCGAGTCGGTTATCCGCGTGCTGGCCGAGGCGCCCGACCAAGCATCCGCCGATGTCGCCATGAAGCGCATCGCCAACGCGCTCGAGGCTCTTTAGTTACGCGGTTTTACCAAACCGCGTAACTGCTCGACGCTGCAAACGACCCCAAGCGGCAATCTGACGCTCAATTTCAAGGGCGCGACCAGAAGGTCAGCGCCCTTTCATTTCACGTCACCTTG
>URKV01000212.1 GCA_900548565.1 uncultured Collinsella sp. | reverse complement strand
TCTACACGCGTAAGATCGTCGGCAGCGTCAGATGTGTATAAGAGACAGGGCTATTTCTTTGGCGAGCGCGAGTTCGTGGACCTGTCGCAGCAGATTGCGGAGTTTATTTCCTCCGAGCTCACCAAAGCCGAGAAAGCCGAGTCCACCGATGTGCTCGTGGCCGATTTTGACGACGATGAGGATGCCCGCTGGTTTGCCGTGATGCTGCTGGGCTCCAAGCAGGCTTTTATGCACGAAGTGGGCCGCGAGGAGGGGGAGGTGCGCAACGACATCGCGCGCCACTACGCCATCCTGCCGAACCCCTCGCAAAAGGTGCCGAGCTATGCCATCGTGCGCGCGAGTACCATGGAGATCGGCTACGTGGACAAGAAGCGCAAGATTGCCGGCGAGGACCGTATGCTTATCCCCGATGGCCTGCTGCAGTGCGACACGGGCGTATCGGGCAAGGAGGTCATCGACACCGTGACGCGTGTGGTCGAGGAAGTCGCCGAGGAGCACGGTGCCAACACGGCTGTAGCGCTCGCTAAGGTTAAGGCTGCCGTTGCCGAGAAGGTTGAGGATGACGAGGAGCTGCCGCCTTGGGATATCGTCGATGAGGTCTTTGAGGACGAACCGGTTATCAAGGAGAGCGTGCGCGCGGCACTGACCGAGGAGAAGGTGCCTGAGCGTGTGCCCGTGGAGCGCAAGCAGGTCGAACGCGCGGCGGTGCGCAATCATAAGATCCGTACCGACACGGGCATCGAGATCAGCTTCCCGGCCGAGATGGGTTCCAACTCCGAGTACATTGAGTTCGTCAACGAGCCCAACGGCCTCATCTCCATCGAGCTCAAAAACATCGGCAGCATCGAGAATCGATAAGTTGTGTTACGCCTACAGCGGGAAAGCAAAGGCCGGAGCCCTTCGGGACTTCGGCCATTTTGTTTAGGGATGAATTATCCCGCAGGTTGAGCATACGTCAGCGAAAACGCGGTTTGTCAAAACCGCGTAACTATTAAAGTTGACGTAAGCCCTCTTCCAGTCCGGTCTTGCTGTTGGTCTTCTCGTCGCGCATCTTGATGACGCGGGCGGGGACACCGGCCACGACGGCGCCGGCGGGGACATCCTCGACGCACACAGCGCCGGCGGCAACGACAGCGCCCTTGCCTACGTGCACGCCCTCCAGGACCACGGCGTTGGCGCCGATCATGACATCGTCCTCGATGATGACGGGCGTGGCGCTGGCGGGCTCCACAACGCCTGCCAGCACGGTGCCGGCGCCGATGTGGCAGTTCTTGCCCACGGTGGCGCGGCCGCCCAGCACGGCGCCCATATCAATCATGGAGCCTTCGCCAATGACGGAGCCGATGTTGATGATGGCACCCATCATGATGACGGCGCGATCGCCGATCTCGACGCGGTCACGGATGATCGCGCCCGGCTCGATGCGGGCGTTGATGCCCTTAAGGTCGAGCATGGGCACGGCGGAGTTGCGGCAATCGTTTTCAACGTCGTAGTAATCGATGGAATCGGCGTTGGCGTCCAGGATGGCCTTAAGCTCATCCCAGTCGCCAAAGACGGTCTTGCCGCGACGGCCGCCGTAGACATGTGCGTCGCCCCAGGCAACCTTCATGCCGGGCTTCTCGCGCACGTACAGCTTGACAGGCGTCTTTTTGGGCGCGGTGGCGATGTAGTTGATAATCTCCTGTGCATCCATCTCGGCTGCGTTGCTCATTTGCTATCTCTCCTTTGGGTGGATTCGGTTGATACCTGGTTAGGCAAACATGACCTGGTTGAACGTATAGAAGCCGGGTTCGCGGGCGACGAGCTTCTGGGCGGCGGCCAGGGCACCGTTGACGAAGATCTGGCGGCTCGTGGCACGGTGCGTGAGCGTGATCTCCTCGTCTTGGCCAAAGAAGCTCACCTCGTGCACGCCGGCGACGGTGCCGCCGCGCAGCGAGTGCATACCGATTTCCTTGGGGTCGCGCGCGCCGCACATGCCCTCGCGTCCGTAGACGGGGTGGTAGCCTGTCTCGGGCTCGGCCTCGACTACGGCATCGAGCAGTAGCTTGGCAGTGCCGCTGGGGGCATCGACCTTTTGGTTGTGGTGCGTCTCGACGATTTCGCAGTCAAAGCCGGGCAGCTCGCGTGTAGCCTGCGCTACCAGATGGCGCAGGGCTGCGATACCGATGGAGTAATTGCCCGAGTGCATAACGCGGGTGTTCTGGCCCAGCTCACGCAGGCGGTCCATCTGCTCGGGGGTGTAGCCTGTGGTGCCTGAGACCAATGCCGCGCCCGTGCGCTCGACATAGGCGCTGTCTCTTATACACATCTGACGCT
>URKV01000211.1 GCA_900548565.1 uncultured Collinsella sp. | reverse complement strand
ATGTGTATAATAGACAGCCCATAAACACAATACGCATAAAGATCGTCTCCTCTCAACCAAAGCCGAGACGGCTACAAAGAACAGCGGAAAGCCAAGTACCAAGCCTATCCGCAAGAAAAATTCAACAAGAACAAATATACCCAAAGCCAAAGAAAGAGCCGCATAAAAGCAGCCCTCTCTCAACAAAGACTATCAGCGAAGACGCCCCTCCCTGGCCCGACGGCACCCGGGCGAACCGAGCCAGAACAACGCAGTCCCCGGTGCTGAGCGCCCACATATCGTCCCGCGCGCAGTTTCGCAGCAAAGCGAGAATGTTTGAGCACGGGATGATATGTGGGCGCTCAGCACCGGGGACGGTGGGACCTACTCCGTCTCGCCCGGTCGAGCGCCGCGGGCCAGGGCGTCCTGGTACTCCTTGACTGCCTTGATCCTCTGCATGGGCTTGAGTCGCTCGAACATGGTATTGCCGTGCAGGTGATCGATCTCGTGCTGCAGGCACACGCAGAACAGGTCGCCCGTGGCCTCATAGCGAATCAGGTTGGCGTCCAAGTCGTACGCCTCGACGACGACATGGTCGGGACGCTCGATTTCGCAGCTAATGCCAGGAATGGAAAGGCAGCCCTCGCTAAAGGGCACCAGATGGTCGCTCTGCTCAACAATGACGGGATTGATGAGCACGTACGGGTCGTAGTCGTTTTTGTCGCTGTAGTCGCAGTCGATGGTGACGAGCTGAATGAGCTCGCCGATCTGCGGGGCAGCTAGTCCGCAACCGCCGTTCTCGAACATCATCTTCTTCATCTTCTCGGCAAGCGCCTCGATCGCCGGGGTGATCTCCTCGATGACGGCGCACTCCTGGCGCAGACGAGGGTCAGGCGACAGTACGATTCCGTTGGCTTCCATGGCCATCCTTTCGGGTTGTTACATCAAATCATAGGCGTCGACGTCAACGCTCACGCTCACGCCGCGCACAGAGCCCACCTCTTTGAGGCAGGCGTCGATATCATCAGAGACATGGTACCCCACGGGCGACTTCACAAGCAGATGGAAGCGGTAACGGTCCTTGGCTCTCTCGATTACACACGAAGCCGGACCAAGCACCTGGGGCACGGCGCTCCCCGCCCGCAAAAAGTCGGGCGCGGCGGCATGCCAGCGACGCTTGAGGAGCTTCGCGATGCGACCGATGTAGTCTTGCGCGTCGTCTCGGATCGCCGACCACACCAAGATGTTGACCAGGCGAACAAACGGCGGGTACAGCGCGTCGCGTCGCTGATCAAGATCGTGGTCGGTAAAGATCGAACGGTCATGTTCAGCGACGGCGCGAATGACCGGATCCTCGGGCAGGTAGGTCTGGATGATCACCTCGCCGGGGCGATCACCACGACCGGCACGGCCGGCGACTTGCTCCAGCAGATCGTAGGCGCGCTCCCCCGCTCTAAAATCGGGGAGCTTTAACGCAAAGTCGGCATTGACCACGCCCACGAGCGTAACCTCGGGAAAGTCGAGACCCTTGGCGATCATCTGGGTACCTAGCAGCACCGCGCAATCGGCGGCATCGAACCGCTCGAGCAACTTTTTATGCGCGTCCTTTCCGCGCGTGGAATCGGCGTCCATGCGAATGATGGCGACGTCCTCGGGCAGCATCTGGTGCAGCGCGTCCTCAATCTGCTGCGTGCCCAGGCCCATTTTTGCCAGATAGCGGCTGCCGCATTTGGGGCAACGACTCGTGGGTGCCGGATAGGGCTGCACGCGCCAGGACGAACCGCAGGTGTGGCATTGCAGCGTGTGCGTGCGCTCGTGATACGTGAGCGCGGTGGAACAATGATTGCAGGTAGGGACGCAGCCGCACTCGCGGCACATCAAAAACGGCGCAAAACCGCGACGGTTGTGCAGCAGCACGGCCTTCTCGCGGCGCTCGACCACGCGTTCCAAGCCTTCCATCAGTGGTTTTGAGAACATGGAGCGGCTGCCGTGCGAAAACTCGCGGCGCAGGTCGGCAATGCGGACCGTGGGCAACACGGCGTGTCCCGGGCGCTCGGGCATCTCGACGCGTGTCCAGGTGGCACCGTTGTACGTGCCGCGGCGGCAGCGGTCGAGGGCCTCTGCAGAAGGCGTGGCCGAACCCAACACGAGTGGACAGCGATAGCGGCGCGCCATCTCGGCAGCGACCTCGCGAGCATGATAGCGCGGGCTGGAACCCTGCTTGTAGCTGGTCTCGTGCTCCTCGTCGATGATGATAAGGCCTAAGTCGCAGAGCGGACAAAAGAGCGCCGAGCGGGCGCCCACAACCCTGTCTCTTATACACATCTGACGCTGCCGACGATCTTACGCGTGTAGA
>URKV01000210.1 GCA_900548565.1 uncultured Collinsella sp. | reverse complement strand
AGATGCTCAGGAGTCTCGTGGGCTCGGAGATGTGTATAAGAGACAGCTGTCATCTTTAACCTTATGGGCATCCTGGCGCCGGTTATCGAGTTTCTCGCTGTTGGTTCCATCATTGCCTTTGTGATGTCCCCGATCACCAACTGGCTCGAGCACCATGGCGTGAATCGCGGCATCGGTTCGCTTATCGCGCTTATTGTTGTTGTTGCCGTGCTCGTCGGTGTCGTTTGCATCTTGTCGCCGATTCTCTTTGGTCAGATCATGGAAGTCCTGAGCCGCCTGCCCGAGCAGCTTCGTGTTGCGGGTGGCGATCTCAATGAGATGATCTCGCATGCCAAGACGCTCAATAACACGCCGCTCAAGGAGTATTTGGACGATAATCTTTCGTCGCTGGTTACCGTGGCATCGAAGTATGTGTCTCAGATTGCTGCCGAGCTTGGCCGCGGTGTGTTCCCGCTTATCACCAATACGGCCTCGCAGTTGTTCGTGATCTTCCTTGGTCTGGTGCTTGCCTACTGGATGGCCTGCGACTACCCTCGCATGCATCACGAGATTTGCACCATCATCGGTCAGGAGAAGGAGACCTCGTACCGCTTTATGGTCGCCATCCTTTCTCGCTCTGTCGGCGGCTACATGCGCGGTATGGTCGTGACGTCCATCTGCGGTGGTTTCCTCGCCTTTATCGGCTTCCTGATTATCGGCCATCCGTATGCGGCGCTCATGGCTATCTTCACTGGCATCATGCACTTGGTTCCGGTCGTCGGTCCCTGGGTGAGCGCGGCAATCGCCACGGTACTCGGCTTTATGTTCAGCCCCATGTTGGCGTTATGGACGCTCATCGTGACGATGGTCGCGCAAAACGTCACCGACAATGTGATTTCGCCTAAGGTCATGCAGAGCTCAGTGCAGGTGCATCCCATTATGAGCCTTACGGCTCTCGTTATTGGTTCGGCACTCATGGGGCCCATCGGCATGATTATTGCCATCCCGCTTTGTGCGGCCCTCAAGGGCATCTTCGTGTACTACTTCGAGAATGAGACCGGCCGTCAGCTTGTGGCCTATGACGGAGCCGTGTTTAAGGGCACGCCGTACCGCGATGCCGATGGCAACCCGGTCGCCGCCTACGACGCGCTCGGCGACGACACCTTCATCTATGAGTCCGAGCTCATCGGTAACGAGACTGCGCCCGAGGCCAAGGCCATGCCCAAGCCCGAACTCGATAATCCCTGGATTAAGCTCTCGGGCCTGCAACCCGATGCCACGGGCTTCTTCAAGAACCCCTTCGCCAAAGACGATGATTCCAACTCGGACGACGATACCAATACCGGCATCGACGGCTCCATGGACGATTCGGATTCTAAATAGGTTCTATTAACGTTTCTTGAAGTTGTAAATGACAAGAAACGCGACCAAAGCGATTGATAAGGGGCCGGCTACATAGAAAAAGAGAACGTCAATTGCGCGTAGAGTGTAATAAGCCTTATCGCCGGACATTACTGTATACAATACGTATCCAAATGATGGTTGGTTTGCGTACCAGCATGAGAAGGCTAAGAGCGCTAAAAGTGCTACAACCAGAAGTGCATTCAGGACAAATCGTTTGCTTTTCATCGATCGCTCCTTCCGGGTGAATCTTATATGCAATTATACAGCAGTCCTTTTTCAAAGGATCGCGCAGTACTAAATAACGTGCACTTTCGCTGGAGGGTCGCTGTTTGGCGACCCTCTTTTTTGCACAGGCGCGGCGGGATGGTAATATCGTTACGTTTGAACTGTTTCGATGTGAAACCGAGGAGATTCCCTCTATGAGTGCTGACTACCCGTCAATGACTACGGCCGAGATTCGCTCCAAGTTCCTCAACTTCTTTGAGGAGCGCGGTCTTAAGCTCTATCCTTCTTCGTCCCTCGTCCCCGACGACCCTTCGCTGCTGCTTGCCAACGCCGGCATGAACCAGTTTAAGGAGTACTACCAGGGCAAGAAGACCATGAAGGAGATCGGCGCGATCTCCTGCCAGAAGTGCGTCCGCACCAACGACATCGACTGCATCGGCGAGGACGGCCGTCACCTGTCCTTCTTTGAGATGCTCGGCGACTTCTCCTTTGGCGGCGTCTCCAAGCAGCAGGCCTGCGCTTGGGCCTTTGAGCTCATCACCAAGGAGTTCAAGCTGCCGCTCGACTGCCTGTACTTCACTGTCTTTACCGAGGACGACGAGACCCATGACGTGTGGCGCTCCCTGGGCGTTGCCGAGGACCACATCTCGCGTCTGGGCGAGGACGACAACTTCTGGGCCGCTGGCCCCACCGGCCCCTGCGGTCCGTGCTCCGAGATATACTTTGCCATGGGCG
>URKV01000209.1 GCA_900548565.1 uncultured Collinsella sp. | reverse complement strand
CGACATACTCGACGATGCCGCCCGAGATGGGGATAGCAGCCGTGAGCTCACCGAAAACAGCTCCGACGGGCACGAGGAAGATTGCACCCAAGAGGAATGCGATCATAGCGGGAACGGGACCGCCGCCCACGACCATCCAGTCGCCGACCTGCAGAACCCAACCGGTACCGATGATGGCACCGAAACCGATGGTGAAGAAGTTCCAGAGCGAAAGCGTTTTCTTCATGCCGCCGTTATCCTCGACTGCAACTTCTGCGTTCTTGTCCGCCATTGTTCCCCTCCTTTCCTATTTGACGCCCTTGGCGTCACCCCTTGCGCGGTCCGTTTTGCCGCGCGCTTTTATTCCATGGCTTTAAGATACGGCCTTGGCGCATCAGCGCCGCTTGTAGCTCGACCGAAGGCAGAACTGCAAAACGAGCGGCACCGTTTTTGGGACGAACGGCGGAAGACGTCATTCGTCTTGGACGCTTTCATCTTGTCTGCTTTTGAAGACCTGTTGCCGTGACGCTTGGCGCGCGGCGCGGCAACGTTCATACCATTTGTCAGGCTTTTGGCGCACATACCCATGTGTCGTGCATCTTTTTATGTAGGATAGACAAGTTACACATGAGGCAAGGTGATTCGAATGGCATACGGATACAATGACGGCGACCAACGGCCACAAAGCGTGCGCCTTGCCGGCCGCACCACGCCAACGCCCAGAAGCACCTCCGACAACGACAACCCGCAGCGCCCCCAAGAGCAGCCCGGGGCTTCTTCGCGGCAGCAAAGCCGTACCGTGCAGCAGTCAGACCGCGTGAGTACGAGCACACGCCAACGTCAGACCGACACATCGCAGCCACGCCGCTACGATCGCCGTAAGACCGACTACTACGTCAAGCGTTCCTTTTCGCGACCTCAACGCGATCGCGGCAATTCCTCCCCTCACCCCGCGTCGCACACCACAAGCCACGCGCTTCCGGCCCGCCGTCTACGCCTTGCGCTTTGCTCCATCGCCGCCTGCCTCGTCTTTGTGTTTTTGGGATCCTGTATCTCCCACGGATCAGCCGGTCTTGAGCCCACTGCCGAGGACAAGCTGCTTAAAGCTCCCGTCGCGCCCGGTTACTCCTTTGCGTTCTCGACCCCACGCTCGCAATGGCAGGCCGGCACCATGCCCCACATCTACCAAATTGACCCCGCATGGTCGGAGCTGCCCTATGCCGGCGGCACTATTCGCGAAAACGCTTGCGGTCCCACTTGCCTCACCATGGTCTATATCTTTAAGACCGGCCACACCGATAAGACGCCGGTCGATATATGCGCACTGGCCGAAGCCGGCAACTACGCCCCCACCGGTGCCACCGAGTGGTCGTTTATGACAGGCGGTGCGTGGCAGCTGGGGCTCAACGGAACACAGCTCTATAACGATCGCGAATCGATTACCCAAGCACTTCGCTCGGGTGCGCCCGTCATCGCCGCAGTGCGCCCCGGTACGTTTACCAACGTAGGCCACTACATCGTGCTCTACGGCATCGACGACGCCAACCAGATTGGCGTCTACGACCCCAACTCGGCCAGCCGCAGCGCCCGCCGCTGGGGCGTCGTAGAGGTCCTCAACGAAGTCGAAGCCATGTGGGCCTACTACTAGTCATTGGGGACAGACTTAAATGAGTGGTCATTGGGGACGCTCTTGTTTGACTAGTCATTTAAGAACGTCCCCAATGACTAGGTGAATAGCAAAAGCCCCGCAGTCGGAGCGGACCGCGGGGCTCATGAAGAGAGGCTAGTTTGTGGGCGCTTTGCCTGGCGCCCACGGGAGAGGCAACGGAGTAGGGGCTACTCGTGGATGCGGGTACCGGAGAGGCCGGCCATGGTCTCGGCGGCCTTGTCCAGGGCGCCGATGATGCAGGTGCGGCCCTTGCGGGAGCGGGCGAACTTGATGGCGGCGCGGACCTTGGGCTCCATGGAACCCTTGCCGAACTGACCCTCGTCGGCCAGGCGCTCGGCCTCGTCGGCGGTGAGGTCCTCGAGCTCCTCCTGGTTGGGCTTGCCAAAGTTGATGGCGACGTGCTCGACGGCGGTCAGCAGAAACAGGACGTCGGCGTCGCAGTCCTCGGCCAGCAGCTCGCCGCCCAGGTCCTTGTCGATGACGGCGGGAACGCCCTTGTAGCAGCCCTTGTTCTCGTAGTCGCGGACGACGGGGATGCCGCCGCCGCCGCAGGCGATGACGATGAACTCGTTGTCGAGCAGGTTGAGGATGGAGTCGGCCTCGACGATCTTCTTGGGATCGGGGGAGGCGACGACGCGACGCCAGCCGCGGCCGGAATCCTCGACGAAGACCTTGGAGGGATCCTCGACCATGAAC
>URKV01000208.1 GCA_900548565.1 uncultured Collinsella sp. | reverse complement strand
TCTACACGCGTAAGATCGTCGGCAGCGTCAGATGTGTATAAGAGACAGGTACGGATTTGCTCTGCTCGCCGGACTTGGTTACGGTATCTACTCTTCCGTGGACCAGGCGCTCAATGTCGATGTTCTGCCCGATAAGGAGAACGCCGGCAAGGACCTGGGCATCCTCAATATCGCCAACACCATCGGTCAGATCCTTGGTCCCATCGTGACCTCGGCAATCGTTGTCGCCACTGGCTCCTATTTCATGGCGTTCCCAATCTCCATCGTGCTCATCGCCGTGGGCTATGTGTCCATCATGCTCATCAAGAGCGCCAAGTAATTTGCCACTCTCTTTCATTCCGTCGGGCTGCGTTCGTGTTGCCCGACGGACTCCGACTATTCAATCGCTTAACTTGGAGGCGTTATCATGACTATCGTCGAGCAGTACAAGGTGTTTAAGCTCGAGCTCGCGGGCACTGCGGCCGGCAATCCTTATGTCGAAGTCGAGCTGTCGGCGCGATTTGACCGCGCGGATGGCCAGGACAGCTTTGAGGTCCATGGCTTCTACAAGGGCAATGGCTGCTACGGAATCAACTTTATGCCCGAGAGTGCCGGTGTCTGGAACTACACGGTGAGCTCCAATGACCCCGAGCTCGATGGTGCCGCCGGCTCTTTTGAGGCCGTGCCCGCCACGGGCGCCAATCATGGTCGCGTGCTGCTGGCAAAGGATGTGCTCGCCCACGGAGCTCCGTTCATTACTGACGAGGATTTCAACTTTGCCTACGAGGATGGAACGCGCTACCTGCCCTTTGGCACCACATGCTATGCCTGGACCAACCAGGATGTTCAGCTGCAGGAGCAGACGCTCGAGACGCTCGCAGAGGCACCTTTTAACAAGATCCGCATGTGCGTCTTCCCCAAGTTCTACGACTATAACGTTGAGGACCCAGCGATGTATGCCTATGAAGGCGAGAAGGGCGATTTCGACCATTTTCGCTTCTATGAGCCGTTTTGGGAAAACCTCGAGCACCGCATCGAGCAGCTTGACGAGCTGGGCATCCAGGCGGATCTCATCGTTTTGCATCCGTATGACAAGCCTGAGGACTGGGGCTTCTCTCGTATGACGCGCGAGGAGGATATTTTCTACCTGACGTATGTCGCTCGTCGCTTCTCGGCATACAAGAACATTTGGTGGAGCCTTGCCAATGAGTGGGACCTTATGCCGTGGAAGCCGGCCGAGGACTGGGACCGCTATGCCCGTATCATCATGGCGAACGACCCGTATGGTCATCTGCGCAGTATCCACAATTGCCGTGAGATCTTTGACCACAGTCATCCGTGGATTACGCACGTGAGCTACCAGAGGTGCGACCTCAAGAACACAGCCGAGGACGTCACCATGCTGCGCGCGCAGTATAGCAAGCCGGTTTTGATCGACGAGGTCGGCTATGAGGGCAACATCAACTGGGGCTGGGGTAACCTGACCGCTCAGGAACTCGTACGTCGTTTTTGGGAGGGCAGTTTGCGTGGCGGTTATGTGACCCACGGTGAGACCTACGTCGACCGCGGACCCAAGCTGTGGTGGGCGCACGGCGGCAAGCTCTACGGCGATTCGCCCGATCGCATTGGCTTTTGCCGTCGCTACATGGAGGCGCTGCCGGCCGATTTTGACTGGGTGCCCGATGAGGTCGGCATCCTTGACGGTACGTTTACCTGGGATGTCACCTGTATGTCCAACGATCATGGCCACGGGACTGCCGATGTCCTTATGTACTTTGGGTTCAACCGTCCGGCGTATCGTGAGTTTGAGGGCGAGGCGGGCGCTCGTTACAAGGTGAATGTCGTGGACACATGGGACATGACGGAGGAAGAGCTTCCCGGAACCTTTGAGGGCAAGTTCCGCATCGACCTCCCTAGTAAGCAGTATATGTTGCTTCGTCTGACTAAAGTAGAGGCGTAATAATAGAGATAATCGGCTCCGGGCGCGATTTGCTGCACGACCATCATAAGGGCAGCCCCTGTGGTGGTCGCGGCGATGCGCGTTCGGGGCTATGGCACGTGAGGGGCGAATATGCAGGAGTTCTTTGGAATCGATGTGGGCGGTACGGCCGTTAAATGGGCTGTGCTGGGCGAGGATTTTTCCATCCGCGAGCGCGGGAGCCTGCCGACGGGCTTTACCACGGCTGAGGAGACCGTTTCGGCGTTGATCGGGCTCGTCGAGCCGTACCGCGAGCGCGTGAACGCCGTAGGCGTGAGCGCACCCGGCGGTATTTACGAGGGAGATGTCACGGGAACGATCCATCGCGGCGGTGCGCTCACGTTTATGGACGGCTGCCCACTGGGGAAGCTCATGCGCGAGGCGCTGGGGGTGCCGGTTGCCGTCAATAACGACGGTAAGTGCTGTGCACTCGGTGAGTATGCGGCTGGCGCCTGTCTCTTATACACATCTGACGCTGCC
>URKV01000207.1 GCA_900548565.1 uncultured Collinsella sp. | reverse complement strand
CGGCAGCGTCAGATGTGTATAAGAGACAGGTCGTTCATGCCGGGGCACAACACGATCTGCGCGTGAATCTCGATGCCGGCGGCCATGATGGCCTCGAGCACGTCCATGCCTCGCTGGGCGTTGCGGCCCATCATACGACGGCGGACGTCGGGGCTCACGGCATGGACCGATACGTTCATGGGGCTCATGTTGCGTTGGATGACGTTTTGCACGTCCACGTCGGTAAGGTTCGTTAACGTGACGAAGTTGCCCTGCAAAAAGCTCAGGCGATAGTCATCGTCGCGGATGTAGAGCGTGGAGCGGCCGCCTTTGGGGAGCATCGTCATAAAGCAGAACACGCAGGCGTTCACACAGGTACGCATGCCGTCAAAGATGGGGCCGTCGAACTCCAGGCCCCAGTCCTCTCCCGGGAAGCGGTCGAGCTCGACGGAGGTGACGGTGCCGTCGAGCGGGTCGAATACCTCCAAATCAACGGTGTCGTCGTCTGCTTCCCAAAGCCATACGATCATGTCGGTGAGTTGCTCGCCGTTGACCGTGAGCACGCGCATGCCCGGCTCGATACCCACATCCCATGCGGGCGACTCGGGACGCACGTTCTTAACGAGCGCGCCTTCACCCGGCTCGGGGTCGCGGCTGCGCCCGTAATCGGCCACCTCGGCGGCGTATGCGGGTACGGTCTGGTCCATGGTTAGCGGCAAAGCTCCTTGATGCGCTCGACGGCGCGCTCGATGTGTTCTTGCGGGGTGGAGGCTCCGGCGGTGATGCCGATGTAGTGAGCGTCGGTAAACCACGCGGCCTGGAGCTCGGAAGCTTCCTCGATGTGATGCGTGTGCTCGCAGGCGTCTGCGCAAATCTGAGCCAGGCGGCGGGTGTTGCCCGAGTTCTTGCCACCCACGACGACCATGCAGTCGCAGCGGTTGGCAAGTGTGGCTGCTGCCTGTTGACGCTCACTCGTGGCGGCGCAGATGGTGTTGATCACACGCAGCTCCTGCACGCGCGGGGTGATAGCGGCCACGACCTCGGCGAGGTTCTGCGCGGTCTGGGTAGTCTGCACGACCAGACCCACCTTGCCCTTGAGCGACAGGGCATCGGCGTCGGCGGCACAGCTCACGACCTGCGCATCGTCGCCGGCGTGACCTAGAATGCCCTCGACCTCGGGGTGCCCCGGCTCGCCTACGACCACCACGCGGTAGCCTTCGCGCACCAGGCGCTCGGCCGCCACATGAACCTTCTTCACGTAGGGGCAGGTGGCGTCGACCACGGTAAGGCCGCGCTCGCGGGCGGCATCGATCACCTGCGGCACCACGCCGTGGGCGCGGATGATCACGGTGCCGGTTGCGACGTCGTCCAGGGTTTCGGCCAAGCCAACGCCTGCCTCAGCGAGCTCGCGTACCACGATGGGGTTATGGATGAGCGGCCCCAAGGTGTGGACCTGATCGCTCTCCCCTGCCTGCGGCGCGGCAGCCAGAGCCATGTCGAGCGCGCGCTGCACGCCGTAGCAAGTGCCGGCGTGGGCGGCGATCTCGATGGTAGGCGCGGTTGCCTGGTCGGACGCAGTCGCGGCGGTGTTCGTCACATTCTCGCTCATTGCTAAAACCTGCCCGGATGCTCGGCGCACAGCTCGTCTCGCATAGCGTAGACGCGGTTCATGGCCTCGGACTCAAACCATTCCAGGCGCTCCGTGCGTTTAAGCCCGGCCGGTGCGTCGGAAAGCGAGACGGCCTTGCCGGCGCGGATCCAGCACTTCTTGGGACGCATGATCTTTTTGCCTGCAGGCGTGATGTCGGACCAACCGCAGATGGCGAGCGGGTTCACAGGTGCCTTGCCCATCTGAGCGATGAGTGCAAAACCGCCGTGGACCTCGGGCTTGATCTCGCGCGAACGGATACGCGTGCCCTCGGGGAAGATCAGGACGTCCTCGCCGCGCTGCAAAGCATGCTGGGCAGCGCGCAGGCACTTCATGTCGGCGGTACCGCGCTCCACGGGGATGCCGCCCACGCGGCTAAAGGCCCAGCGAACAATCTTGCTCTTGGCGAACTCGGACTTAAAGATGGGGCGAATGCGGCGGCCCCCAAAGAACAGCGCCGTCTCTACGGCCAAGAGCTCGGCCATTGAGGTGTGGTTGCAGATGACTACGCTGCCGCGGCCTTCCTGGCGCTCAAACAGCAGGTCGGCGTCCTCGACCTTCCAACGCCACATGAGCTTGGAGAAGGCCCAAAGGATGGCCATGACCACGACAACGGTGCCGCGGATGAGCGCCGGGAACTCGGCATAGGGAGCGTTGTAATAGTCCTCGGGCGTCTGCTTAAACAGGCGCATGGGCTACCTCCTTTGGTTGATAAGGTCCTCGATTATCGAGACGACCTCGTCGATGGTGTGGGCGGTGGAGTCGACGTGCTGTCTCTTATACACATCTGACGCTGCCGACGATCTTACGC
>URKV01000206.1 GCA_900548565.1 uncultured Collinsella sp. | reverse complement strand
AGTCTCGTGGGCTCGGAGATGTGTATAAGAGACAGCCATCGGACTCCTCCTCGAGCTGCATCGCAAAAGCAAAAACCACCACAAAGGTGCCTGTCCCCTTTGCGGTGGTTTTGGTGGTGGTTATTTGGCGCCTTGCATGACCTCGTCAAGGGTAACGTTGACGGCGTGCTGCGTCGGCACCCAGTCGACCTTCAGGAACAGCGCGGCCACCGTGATGGGGATATAGCTGAACATAAAGATCGGGAAGGTAAACAGGTTAGTCACCAGACGCCACTTTTGCGCGCAGTGAATGTGCTTGTACTCAAAGATAGTCGTGAGCAGCGCCAGGATAAAGAAGGTCTGATACATCATGGCGAAGGTCATAATGAGCGAAGCGGCGCACGCCTGCATCTCGACTTCGGTAGCCAAGAAACCATGCGAAAGGCCACCCACAATCAAGAACGTCGCATTAGCGAGCATCGAGATCAGCGATAGCAGCATACCCGGGGCGATCGTCATGAACATGTCGTAGGCGGCAAAGCGATGATAGCGGAACGTCGACTTGACCAGATGCTTACCGTAGGTAAAAAACACCTGGTAAAAGCCCTTGGTCCAGCGCATACGCTGCTTCCAGGATGCCTTGAACGTCACGGGTTGCTCGTCAAAGAACTCCGCCGGCGCATAGCCAATGCGAATACCGTGAATAGCGCAGAACGTAGTGAACTGAATGTCCTCGGTCAGCGTGTGGAACTGCCAACCGTGCATGCCCTCGATAACGCTTGACGAGATAAGGTAACCCGAACCCGAAACAGCGCAGGACGTCTTGCAGATATTACGCGCGTTGTTGAGGAAGCGCGCCTCGCGTAGATACCACGTGGCATTAGCAGCCGAGATCCACGAGCTGCCGAAGTTCTTGGAATTGCGATAGCTCGTGACCACATGGAAGCCCTGGTCAAAGGCATCATTCATCTTGGAAACGTAATCGCGGGAGATAACGTTATCGGCATCGAAGATAAAGTAGCCCTCAAACGTGTCGGGATACTCGTTGAGAATGCGGTCGAAGCCAAAGTCCATGACCCAGCTTTTGCCCTTGCGGGCCAGGTCATTGCGCTCGTAAACAATGGCACCGGCCTCGCGCGCGAGCTGCGCCGTGTTGTCGGTGCAGGCATCGGCGACCACGAAAACCTCGATGAGCTCGGACGGATAATCCTGGTCCTTGATGGAGCGAACGAGGTTGGCGATCACGGCCTCCTCATTATGCGCCGCGATAAAAAAGGCATAGCGATGGAGTTTTTTGGCCTTGGGAGGCGCGACCTCGCCACGAAGAGCGCCAATGACAAAGAAGACCACCTGGTACAGAAAGCAGACCGTGAGCAGCGTGACGACAATCTGGTTGAAGATCACGATGGGTGTGTTGGTTTGTAAAAAGGCGAGCATGCAGGCTCCCAGCAACGCGTAACGTAAACAATCGTATATCTTACCGCAGGCTTACCGAGTTCAAGAAACCACCTAATACTGGCTAGGCTTCGAGAAGACTGAGCTGCGGAACGATTTCATCTCCAACGGCCGTGCGACCGAGCGAGCGCGGAGCCAGATCGTCGAGAACCGCAGCGAGATCCCACGGCAACTCGTCGCGGCACTCAATGCGCTCCCCCGTCACGGGATGGTCGAACGCCACGCGCCAGGAATGAAGGAACTGCCTGGTCAGGCCCTGATCGGCGCGTGCATCGCACTTGCCGTAGAGCGGATCGCCCACGCAGGCGTGGTTGATATGGCGCATATGGACGCGAATCTGATGTGTGCGGCCCGTAAACAGATGACACTCGACGAGCGTATAGCCGTCGTCAAAACGCGTGGAATCGAAGCGCTCGAGGACTTTAAAGGTCGTGATGGCCTGGCGCGCAAAGGGGTCGTCCGAAACCGCCATCTTGACGCGGTCGCGCGTAGAACGGGCGATACCGGTATTGATGGTGCCCTCGTCCATGGCGATGTGCCCGTGGACAAGCGTGATATAGCGACGGTCGAGCGTGCGCGTGCGGATGAGATTCTGAAGCGCGCGCTGGGTGTCGTCGTCTTTTGCCGCGAGCATAAGGCCCGAGGTATCGCGATCCAGGCGATGCACAATGCCGGGGCGGTCCTCACCCTGCACAGTACCAAGATGATCGATGCCGCAGTGGTAGACCAGAGCGTTCGCAAGGGTGCCGCTCTCGTGGCCATGGGCGGGATGGCACACCAGGCCCCGCTGCTTGGAGAGCACAATAAGGTAGTCGTCCTCGTAGCGGATATCGAGGGGAATGGCCTCGGGAATCACGTCGGTCGGGTCGTGCGGCTCGGGCAAGTCGACCGAGATGCGATCGCCGGCGCGTACGGCGTACTTTTTAGAGAGACAAGTCTCACCGTTGACGGCAACGGCGCCTCCCTCGATCAGATGCGCGCAGGCAGAACGCGTGGGGCAGCCGTCATTGGCGCCCAGATAGGCGTCAAG
>URKV01000205.1 GCA_900548565.1 uncultured Collinsella sp. | reverse complement strand
GCTCGGAGATGTGTATAAGAGACAGACGCTATACCGATGCCACCATGAAAGCCAGCGTCCACCACCGCAGCAGGCGCCGCGGCAGCCAAATCACGCGCAGTCGCACGGATATCGTCCGCCGGCACGTCGCACATCGACTCGGCCCACTCGGGCGTCCAAGCACGGGCCGCCTGCGCCAACTCGTCAAAACCCGTGCTATAGCGGGCAACGAACTCGTGGTCGTACAGGCCCTCGGCAATCAACACGTGGACAATACCCAACAGCAGCGCCAAGTCGCAGCCCGGACGCACGCGGAGCCAGCGATCGGCAATAGCGGCCGAACCGCTGCGCCGGGGGTCAACCACGATGATTTTCGCCCCACGCCGGCGCGCGTCGTTGAGTGCGTCAACGGCTCCCATCGTCGACGAATCGACAATGGAACGCCCCAAATACATGATGCAATCGGTATGCGCCAGGTCGGAGGCGGGGCTGTAGCCCAGGCTGTGCTCCCAACCGGTAAGCCGGCTTACCTCGCAGGCACCGTCGGCACCGTACACGTTGGGCGAGCCCAGCGCATGCATAAAGCGATACGCCCAGTAGCGGTCGAACGAGGGAACGCCGAGCGTCATGCCCAGCGCACGCGGACCATGCCCGTCGACAATCCCCCCAAGGCGCGCTGCAATCTGCGCGAACGCCTCGTCCCACGAAATCACATCGAACCCCGAGCCATCAGTTCGTCGGCGCATGGGGTGCACAATGCGATCGCGCTCGTCAAACGGCATTGCCAGGCGATGCCGTCCGCGGGCGCATAGGGCACGCGCCGCGCACGGATGCCCCGGCACCGGCAACTCGGCCACCACACGCCCATCCTCAACATGGGCCGCAAAGGCGCAATCGGCATAGCATCCCCCGCATGTGGTCACCACGGCGCGACCGTCACGCTTCACAGCAGATGCCATCTCGATTACCCCTTTCATCAGCCAAACACAACAGGCCAAAAGCCCGGCAACGAACCTCAGACCCAAAAAGCCTCCCGCACGGCAACGCCCCGCGGGAGGCCCAACGTCAAACAGACGGTACCTTACGCCTCGGACTTCTTAGCGTAGATAAACCAGTAGCCGAGCGCGACCAGAACCGCGCCGCCCACAATGTTTCCCAGGGTGGCGGCGGACAGGTTAAACGCAATGCCCGCAGCGTTGAGCGCATCGGCGCCGGCGACCTTGGCACCATAGCCGCACGCATGCATCACGGCACCCATAGGCAAAAAGTACATGTTGGCGACACAGTGCTCAAAACCGCAGGCCACAAAGGCGGCGATGGGCAGCAGAATGCCCACAACCTTATCGACCACGGTCTTGCCGGCGGTGCCGATCCACACGGCCAGGCACACAAAGATGTTGCACAGGATGCCGCGGAAGAAGATCGTCACCCAGTCGATCGTCACCTTGCCGGCGGCGACGCTCACCATGGAATTGGCGACCGCCTCGCCGTTGAGCTTGTAAATGCCGGCCATGTACACCAAAAAGACAATGAACAGGGCACCGACAAAGTTACCGATCCACGCGACGGCCCAAGCCTTGAGCATCTGGGCCAAGGTGATCTTTTTGCTCTTGAGCGCGCAGACCATAAGCGAATTGCCGGTGAACAGCTCGGCGCCACACACCAGCACCAGCACCAGGCCCAGGCAAAAGCACAGGCCGCCCACGACGCGCTGGGCGCCCCAGCCCAGCGTGCTATCGCTCAAGAACACGGTAAAGAACAGGCCGCCGAAGGCGATAAACGCGCCGGCGAACATTGCCAACAGAAAGGCCTTAGCGACCGGCAGGTTAGCCTTGGTCACGCCGGCGGCCTCGGTCTTGGCCTCGATCGCGGCGGGCGCCAGGCAATCGGGAGCGGGGAACTCCGCCTTGGAATCTGCCATGTCAATCACTTCTTTCCTAATCAGCAGGGACAAGCGCTCCTATTGCTCCTGCCCCAAGCGGACAAAGTGGGAAAAGTCGTTGGCGGCCACGGCGTCGTACACGGCGTCGACGGCCTCAAAGACCTCCGGGGACATGGGGTTATAGAACTCCGTATCGCCCGGCTGAATCCCTACAAAGACGATATCTTCGCACGATTGCTCAATCTCTTCGATCAGAATCGACAAGGGAAGCGAATGCGTGGTGAACATCGACTTGCGGGCCACGTCACGTTTGTCGAGCAAGCGGATGGCGCCAACGGGCAGCGCCATGTCGGCGGCATCGACCAAAACCAAACGCGGCGGACGCTCGCGCTTGACCTCGATGATGTCATCCTCGGGCGTTTGCCCGCCGTCGATGGTGTACCAACCGGCGATGGGCGCGTCCTCCATCTTTTTAGAGAGCACGGGGCCGGCGGCATCGTCGGCACGCAGCACGCTTCCCGCCGTGAGCACGATACCCGCAAACGGGGCGCCGTTCACACGTCCATCCACAACGCGACCCATTACTGCAACCTTCCCGTCAGGTACACGCCCGACACATCGCGCACGCGCTCAACCAGATCGCGGAACTTCATCAGAAACGCGACCTGCTGGGCATGCAGGCCAAAGTCGTCGTCGAAC
>URKV01000204.1 GCA_900548565.1 uncultured Collinsella sp. | reverse complement strand
GGCTCGGAGATGTGTATAAGAGACAGCCCCAGGACTTCTCGTATTCCATCTCGGCCGCCGTGCCGCCTCGAAGGCGGCGATAGTCATGCCGGGCCAGCCACAGCCCCTGTAGCGAAAGCTCGACAGGTTATCGCGGCTGCCGCCCATCGAGGCCAGCAGCCGGTCGTTGGCCTGTGCCGTCGGGGTTCCCCCACAGAAGAACGAGAGCAAGTAGGGGAAGGTATTTTTCCAGTCGGCATTGCCGACAAGCCATGAGCGTAGAACACGGATGTCACACGGCTTAGCGACGACCGCGTAGCGCTTGCCTTGGTCGACTCTATTGAAAAGGCCGACATAGGGTGACGAGGCGGTGTAGCGAGACCCCGCGCAGGCCAGCACCTCGTCAGGCGTCTCAGAGACCACTGTCGTGGTCCTCATGGGGTCTTCGGGGTCGGTGGAAACTTGGACGACCCCGTCAACCATCCCGTTCCGGAGGAGGTGAGCGCAAAGCGCCGTGAGCGTACCACCGGAAGAGGCGGCGTGACGCACATCAGGATTAGAAGACCAGCTGTAGCACGCGGTGAGGAGCGGGCCCCAGGGAGCGGAGGGGTTCCCCGCCCCGGTCAGGCTGTTGCAATAGCAGACGGAGGTATCGAAGCCCGATTCCTCCGGGTCGGAGGTCGGACGATAGTACCCGCGAGCATCGATATGGTGATCGCAAACTCCGCTGCACAGGCCGCACCCGCAGCAATATCTTTCTACACGCGAAGCCATCATGCCAGCCCCGCCGCCTTGGCGAAACCCTCGCAGTAGCGTGACAAACCGTCGAGGTAAACAGGCTTGGCTCTTTCGACTGCCTTGGCGAGCTCGTCCCTTCGCCCGAAGTAGTCGAAAAACAGATCGAGGGCACCGTCGATGGTAAGGTCGGCCTTGGCGTCAATGAGATAGGGATAGCCAAGAGTGCCGTACAGCCCGTTGAACTTCCGGCTATAGGCGACGGGAACGACCGGGACGCCGCTCGAGATCGCCCCAATGGTCGAGTGCATGCGCGCCCCGGAGAAGAAGTCCAGGGAAGAGATGTAGGACTTCGCCTCACTCGCCGATTCGAAAGGCTCCGGAAGAATGACTCCGGGGTGACGGGAGCGAAGGTCCACGCAGGCGGAGTAGTCGTCATCCACGCCGCCCTCTCCACCGTCTGAGGCGACGACATGGGGCACGAGGTGGACGGCGATACCTTCGTCGTCACTCAGCCTCCGCACGAGCTCGTCGACGAAGTCGCGATAGGAGAAGGAGAGGCCGAAGTAATTCTTGTGGTCGTATCCGCCGGAATACAGGAGGCCGGAGACGTTGAGGCCGACGTTGAGCTTGCCGTTGCTCTGCTCGCGTTTCTCGAAAGGCAGGGCGAATGCGACGTCAATTACCTGCTGGAGCGGGACGTCGATGCCGAGCTCGCGGCAGCACGCAAGCGACTTGTCGTCGCGAACGAAGATCGCGGCAAGCTTACCAAGCTCCCTCTTGGCAACGGCGCTTCCCAACCTTGTGTTGAATGGGCCTATTGTCTGGGGCGCAAACACGATGGGGGCACCATGCGCTTTGGCGTGCTCTATGGCCAGAGACTCGGCGATAAGCCGCGTGATGCCGTAGTTGTCTGTATAGCCATCCCCTCCGCAAAGGTCGACGACGAGGTCGCAGCCGTCAAAGGCATCGCTCTTCCGGATGAGCGAGGGGTTTTTGATGGTCGCCTTTAGGCGCGGGTAGGTGCGGTACTCGTACGGATTGGACGTCACGCCCACAAGCGAGGTATACGAAGCGAGATCCACGGGGTATCTGGGCTCGGACAAGATCACCCTATAGCAGGGTTGCACATCGTACTCGGCGAAAACCGAATCCATAAGACGGATGTTCGAGACAGCGAGCGCCGAGCATCCAAGGTTGTAGTCTCTTACAAGGTGGGAAACCAATCCCACGGTCATTTTACGCATCACTAGCAGTGCTCCTCTCTGCGAACGGGGCAAGGCCCCGCTCTTTTTTGGAAATAATGACGTATGCAATCAACAGGGCGATAAGCTCGAAGTGGAGCCTCGCCAAATCGGTCTCCTGCACCCCGAACTGCGCGATGTAGTAGAGCGCGAAGACGATGAAGGCTATGCCGCCGAACGTGAACCGGCCTTCCCCCTCAATGCGGCACCCACGATGCCGCCATGCGTAGCGAAGGTTGCCGACATAGAAAACAATGAGCGCGATAAGACCGATGACGCCACATTGCAGGTAGATGTACAGGTAGTTGACCTCGACGGAGGTCTTCGTCGTCCACTGATTGAGAACATGGCTGAACTCCGCCTTGACGCCGAGGCCGGCAAGCCAGTTATCGCCCACGTAATCAATGACCCACGCATACAGATCAAAGCGGTTCCCAAACCCCACCACGCTCGAGTTCTGAGACTGAGCGGTACCGGCCAACATCGAAAGGACGGCGGAAGCGAAATCACTGAAAGCCTTCGAGAAGAGGCTGAGGTCGAAGCCCAGTGCGTCACTGCCCAACACGAGGACGCATAACCCCCTGTCTCTTATACACATCTCCGAGCCCACGAGACTCCT
>URKV01000203.1 GCA_900548565.1 uncultured Collinsella sp. | reverse complement strand
GATAAAACCTGCCAAAATAAACCTGTCCCTTTTTGGTAGGTTAGTTGAGGGCGGCTTGGGCTAGGCGAGCTTCGGCGTCCTCCTCGGTGACGCCCAAGGCCACGGCGAACTCCTCGATGGAGCGGCGTTTGGCCTCCTTGAGTACGCGCATGTAGTAGGAGCTGGGTTTTTTATCAGCTTCCTCGGCCTGGCGAATGCGGTGCATCATGGTCTTTGCCACGCGGACCGTCTCGGGCGCGCCCAGCTTGAGCTGCTGCTTAAAGTGTGTCTCCTCAAGCGAGCTGTTGCGCTCGGTAAAGGTGTCGCACTCCAGCTCGTCATAGTGGCTCAGCAGGTGCTCGGCATCTTGCTGAGAGATGGCGGCGTGCAGACGGTCGGCCTGCGCCACGGGGTACATGAGGATCGTCTGCGCATGTCCCTGCTTGGTCTCGAGCAGCAGCATGGGCTGCGGTGTGTCGTCCCTAAAACCGACGACGGTGCAGACTCCCTGGCCCGGATGAATGACGTGTTGACCGATTGAGAACATGCTACCTCCAACTTATACGTATTTACGTATGTCTAGAATAACACGCTGACGTGCGCAAACCCGTACTTTATGCAGGAAAAGCACATAACTCTGATAGGTAAGAGTATTCGATAACAGACGCAGCTCATTCACACCTTTATGCATTTTCAACGCCTGCATAATCTGCAGGCAGACCGGCATCTTTGAGTGACTCCATACAAGCTGTAGTCATTTTTGTGCATATGCAATATCTATTAGCTTTACCCTGCGACAGTGCCCGTCGCTTGTGATAGAGTGCTACAAACTCTGGCTTTTGCCCTACGAGTGACCAAGAGCTCGGGGGCTTTAACACAAGGAGGATCTATGCCCGAGAAGATTGAAGAGCTGGTACGCGCTGCGCTTGCTGCGGCCCAGGAGGCCGGCGACCTTTCCGCATTTGAACTTGACGATTGCGCTATCGAGCGACCGGCTGACACTTCTCATGGCGAGTGGACCTCTACCATGGCCCTGAAGTCCGCCAAGCTGGCCCACTGCGCCCCGCGCAAGATCGCCGAGGCCATCGTTGCCCATATGCCCGAGGACCCCGCGATCGAGAAGGTCGAGATCGCAGGCCCCGGCTTCATCAATTTCTACCTCTCCGTTGCCGTCAAGAATGCCATCTTTGGCGAGGCTCGCGAGAAGGGTATGGACTTCGCTAAGTCCAACGTCGGTGGTGGCCTGAAGACCCAGGTCGAGTTCGTTTCCGCCAACCCCGTCGGCCCCATGCACATCGGCCACGGCCGCTGGGCCGCGCTGGGCGACTCGCTCTGCCGCGTTATGGATCACGCCGGTTACGACATCCAGCGTGAGTTCTACATCAACGACCACGGCTCTCAGATGAACACCTTCGGCAACTCCATCAGCACGCGCTATATGCAGCTTGCCGACATCATCGCCAAGCAGGGCGTGGATATCGACGAGGCTCACAAGCTGCTGATCGCCGACCGCGACGCCTTTGTTGCCGACGAGAACGACGAGCATCCCGAGACCCATCCGTATCAGGACAACTTTGCCGAGACCCTGGGCAAGGACTCCTACGGCGGCGACTACATCATCGACGAGGCCGCCGAGTTCTGGCGCACCGACGGCGATAAGTGGGTCAACGCCGATCCGCAGGAGCGCATGGAGAGCTTCCGCGAGCGCGGCTATGTAAAGATGGTCGACAACATGCGCGACCTTTGCCATGCCGTTAACTGCGACTTCGATCGTTGGTTCTCCGAGCGCTCGTTGTATGTGAAGGACACCGAGGGCGAGACCGCCGGCACCTCCGCCGTCGACCGCGCTTTTGAGAAGCTCGACAAGATGGGCTATCTCTACACCAAGGACGGCGCCCTGTGGTTCCGCTCCACCGACCTGGGCGATGACAAGGACCGCGTTCTGATCAAGTCCGACGGCGAGTACACCTACTTCGCCTCCGACGTTGCCTATCACTGGGATAAGTTCCAGCGCGTCGACCACGTCATCGACATCTGGGGCGCCGACCACCACGGCTACATCGAGCGCGTCCGCTGCGTCTGCGATGCCTTGGGTTACCCCGGCAAGTTTGAGGTTCTGCTGGGCCAGCTCGTCAACCTGCTGCGCAACGGCAAGCCCGTCCGTATGTCCAAGCGTAAGGGCACCATGGTGACCCTGCAGGAGCTCGTCGACGAGGTCGGCTCCGACGCTGCCCGTTACACCCTCATCTCCAAGAGCTCCAACCAGATGGTCGACTTCGATATTGAGGCCGTCAAGAAGCGCGACAACTCCAACCCGGTGTACTACGTGCAGTACGCTCACGCCCGCGTGTGCTCCATCCTGCGCCGTGCCGCTGACGTTACGCCCGAGCAGGCTGACGAGATAGGCATGAAGGCCGCCGCCGCCAAGGCCATCGGTGAGAACGTCGATTACTCGCTGCTGACCGACCCGACCGAGCTCGCCCTTTCGCGCAAGCTCAACGAGCTCACCGACCTCATCGCCAGCTGCGCTCGCGACCGCGCCCCGTTCCGTCTGACGCACTTTGCTGAGGAACTTGCCGGCGACTTCCACAGCTTCTACGCTGCCTGCCAGGTGCTGCCGAGCGAGGGCCTGTCTCTTATACACA
>URKV01000202.1 GCA_900548565.1 uncultured Collinsella sp. | reverse complement strand
CGCGTAAGATCGTCGGCAGCGTCAGATGTGTATAAGAGACAGGACATGATGTCCGCCCTGATGGAGCTTTGCCAGGAGAAGCACATCGACCAGCTCTACCTGATCGACCGCCTGGAGCAGTCGCTCGCCAAGAGCTATGCCGAGATTCTGCATCTTGAGTGGGGCGCCAAGGTGACCATCGACCGCACCACCGGCAAGATCTACGTCTACCGCCTGGAGCCGATCGACGATTCCATGGACGAGGAGGGCAACTTCACCGAGTTCGAGGAGATCGACGTCACCCCCAAGAACACGAGCCGCATCGCTGCCCAGCACGCCAAGGCCGAGATCAACGCCATCGTGCGCAACTCTGCCCGCGAGCAGATCTACGAGGAGTTCTCCGGCCGCATCGGTGACCTCATCAGCGGTACCGTGCTGCAGTCCACGCCCGACTTCACGATCGTCAAGATTCGCGAGGGCGTCGAGGCCGAGCTGCCGCACTTCGACCAGCGCCGTTACGAGAACGAGCGCAACGAGCGCCCGATGGGCGAGCGCTACTTGCACAACCAGCACATCAAGGCCGTGATCATCGACGTTCGCGACCCCAACTCCAACCTGCAGCCGGTTCGTGGCGAGCACAGCCGTCCGCCGATTGTCATCTCCCGTACCCACCCCGAGCTCATGCGTCGTCTGTTTGAGCAGGAGGTGCCCGAGATCTATGAGGGCACCGTCCAGATTAAGTCGATCGCCCGCGAGCCCGGCCAGCGCTCCAAGGTCGCCGTCCACTCGCTCGACGATCGTCTGGATCCCGTGGGCGCCTGCGTCGGCCCCAAGGGCAGCCGTGTTCGCGCTGTCGTGGGCGAGCTCCGTGGCGAGCGCGTCGACGTCATCCTTTGGGATGCCGATCCTGCCGTCTACGTCGCCAACGCCCTGTCGCCCGCCAAGGTCACCCGCGTCCTCATCGACGAGGAGAAGGCCTACGCCGGCGTCATCGTGCCCGACGACCAGCTGTCCCTCGCCATCGGCAAGGAGGGCCAGAACGCCCGCCTCGCCGCGCGCCTGACCGGCTGGCACATCGACATCAAGTCCGAGACCCTTGCCGCCGATATCCTCAAGAATGTTCCCGTTCACGAGGAGCCCGCCGCCGACCTGATCGGTGACGAGGAGGACGAGGACGTCCGCCGCTGCGAGTATGTGTCCGAGGACGGCATCCAGTGCCGCAACCAGGCTCGTCCCGGCTCCCGTTTCTGCGGTGTCCACGACACCGACGCCTTCGATGATGCGGAGGACCTGATCTAGCGCGCGGTCGCGCCGGGCGGGTCTCGGCGCGTCTCCCACGCTCGTTCAGTCTCTAGGCACCCAAGGTGCCAGAAAGGGTAGGTGAAGTCATATGGCAAAAGTCCGTGTGTCCACCCTGGCCAAAGAGTTCGGCATGACCTCCAAGGAACTGATGGGTCATCTCGCCGATATGAAGATTCCCGCTAAGTCCGCTTCCTCCACCTTGGAGGACGCTTATGTCGCTATGGTCCGCAAGCAGCTCGCCTCGGTGATCGAGGCCCGCGCCCAGGAAGTCGAGGCCGCCAAGCAGGCCGAGGAGCAGGCAGCTGCCGCCGAGGAGGCCGCACGCGCTGCCGAGGCCGAGCGCGCGCGCACCGCCGCCGAGAAGGCCCGCGAGGAGGAGCGTCGCCAGTTTGCCGCAGCCCAGGCTGCCGAGGAGGCTGCCCGCGCCGAGGCCGAGGCCAAGAAGAAGGCCGAGCAGGAGCGCCTTGCCCGCGAGAAGGAGGAGGCTGCCCGCGAGGCCCAGCGCCGCGCCGTTCCCGCTTCCGACTCCGGTTCGCGCTTCCGTTCGCTGCTCGACCAGATCGCCGCACAGGAGACCGTGCTCAAGGAGAAGAAGGACGCCGAGGACAAGGCCAAGGCCGAGCGCGCCGCCGAGCGCGGTAACCGTCGTGGCGGCAACAACGACCGCCGCGGTGGCCGTCGAAACGATCGCAACGCCTCAGACAACAACTCCGAGCGCAACGCCTCCGAGAGCCGTCCGCACAGCCATCGCACCAACGCCAGCAACAACGTCGCTGCCGGCATGGACTTCCCCAACCCCGATAAGCAGGGCAAGGGCAAGAAGCGCAAGGGCGGTCACAACAACGAAGAGGACCACTACAGCCGCATGGCTCGCGAGGCCGAGGAGTACAGCCGCGAGAAGGTGCTCGAGGAGGCTCGTGCTGCCGTCGAGGAGGCCTCTCGCGAGTCCACCGGTCGCCGCAAGAAGCGCAAGGAGAAGCGCGAGCGCGAGGCTGCCAAGGCTCAGGAGGAGCGCAAGATAGAGGAGGCGCTGGCCCAGGGCGTGAACCCCGAGGACCTCGACGCCATCAAGGTCTCCCAGGGCGTTACCGTCCAGGAGCTTGCCGAGGCGCTCGACGTTCCGGCCAACGATATCATCAAGCGCCTGTTCCTGCTGGGTACGCCGCTCACCATGACGCAGTCCATGTCCGACGACCTCGTCGAGCTCGTCGCCGACGACCTGGGTCGTCAGATCAAGATCATCACCCCCGAGGAGGAGAACACCTTCTCGTTCTATGACGATCCCGCCGACCTTAAGCCTGTCTCTTATACACATCTCCGAGCCCACGAGACTCCTGAGCATCTCG
>URKV01000201.1 GCA_900548565.1 uncultured Collinsella sp. | reverse complement strand
CTACACGCGTAAGATCGTCGGCAGCGTCAGATGTGTATAAGAGACAGAACCTGGATATTCCCACGCGCCCAATCGCCATCGAGCGCACGCGCCACCCAGTGATAAATGGGAATCGTAAAGAAGATCAGCGCGGCAAAGGGACCGGCACCAAACAGGAACATCAGCAAAAAGAACAGCATCCAGCACACGGCCCAATACGGGAACGACTGGAACGGTCCCTTCACCGGAGTCGAGCCAACTGCGCCGCCACTCGTCGCCTGCGCCGTAGCGGCATTGGCGGCCTGCGCACTCCAGCTTGCCGCTTGCGCCGCCTTGGCGGCGGCGTCACTCGCCTGTGTTGCCGCCTCGGTTGCGCGTGCCGCCGCCTCATGGGTACGGGCGCGCTCTGCCGCCTCGGCCTCGCGCTGACGAGCGCGGTCCTCGTTCTCAAACTCGATATCGTCCTCGATCTCGTCGCTCGGATTGAGCAGCTCGTCCAGACTCACGCCATAGAGCTTGGCGAGCGAAATCAGGTTCTCGGTATCGGGCGAGCTCTCCGCACGCTCCCATTTACTGACCGCCTGACGCGACAGGCCCAGCTTTCGCGCCAGCCCCTCTTGACTAAAACCCTTGCTGCGACGAAGGTCGGCGAGCCGCTGCGCAGTTTCTACATTCATGGTTCCTCCTATGTAATGCCAGCCGTGCCGCTGGACCGTTTTTGTTCTTAAGGCGCCTTGCACAGTTAAAAATCTATCCGCCACCGCCAAAAGCATGCCACCTATTCTAGTGAGATTTTTGACAACCGGCGGTTGCGGGTGCATATGAGCTGCGGAAATGTGTCCAAACAAAGCAATGACCCGTAGCTTGGTTGTCCCCGTTGCGGCGTTAACGGTAGTATGGTCGTACTGTTTATTCCGCACCGCCAACGGAGGGAGTCCCGCGCCGTGAACCGCGATTTCGCCTCATCGCTCATCCAGCTCAACAATACGTTCTATCGCGAGCACTCCGCCTCCTTTTCCGATACGCGCCAGGCCCCTTGGCCCGGCTGGGTGCGCACCATGGATATCGCGCTCGGGCAGCTCGACGTCGCCACGATCGAGCATCCCGTCCGTGTCTTCGATCTTGCCTGCGGCAATATGCGATTCGAGAACTTTGCTGCCGGCGGCGCACTTGCCGCCAAGGGCGTCGACGGCGCAAACCCCTCGGCAGATGCCAGCTGCCCGTTTGAGTTCTATGGTGTCGACTCGTGTCAAGATTTGGCTATCGATGCGCACGGTCACGCCCTGCGCATTCCCAACCTGCACTTCCAGGAACTCGACGTGCTCGACGCCCTCATGAAGCTCAACCCCGCCGAAACACCCGACGTGCTTTTCGACGCCCCGCTCGCCGACATTTCGGTCTGCTTTGGCTTTATGCACCATGTGCCGTCGTGCGAGTACCGTGTACGCGTGCTCGACGCTCTGGTGCGCCAGACGCGCCCGGGCGGCATCATCGCCATCAGCTTTTGGGAGTTTATGAACGACGAGCGCATGGCGCGCAAGGCCGTTCGAGCCGAAGCCCGCGCCGAGCTCACTCCGCCGTTTGAGGGTTACGATTCCGCGCAGTTTGAAGCCGGCGACCACCTCATTGGCTGGCAAAACGACCGCCACGCCTACCGCTATTGCCATCACTTTGACGATCAGCAGATCACCGACCTGGTGCGCGGCGTCCGTACGTTCTACAAGAGCGGCGAGGTCCCCGTGCGCGAGCTTGAGCGCTTCCATGCCGACGGTCGTAGCGGCGAGCTCAACCGTTATGTGATCCTCAAGCGCCTGTAGGCATCGACAACTCGTCGCCGAGCCGCACCACATCTTTCGGGCAAACTATGCCCACCCCTTTTCAACCCATTGACGGAACGTGCAGCTATGCGTTCCACACTTATGACCAAGGAGCCTCATGGGAGCCGTCCACGTTCGCACGCCTAAGAACTTTGTGCTCGAAAAGCGCCTGGAGCGCTACGCCGATGCGATCGAGACGAACCCCGAGGCCTATGCCGGAGATTGGCGCGAGGCCTGTGCGCCCGCAGGCGGCAAGCCCTTCGAGCACCTTCACCTGGATCTTGGCTGCGGCAAAGGCACCTATCTGGTTGAGCGCGCTCGCCGTGAGCCCGACACGCTCTTTATCGGCATGGACCAGGAGCCCATCTGCATCGCCTATGCCGCACAGAAAATCTGCGAGCATGAACTGACCAACGCACTCGTTCTGCCTCGAGGCGCCGCATCGCTGCCGCAGCTATTTGCCACAGGCGAGCTCGATGCCATCACCATCAACTTTCCCACGCCGCAGCCCAAGGCCAAGTACGCCAAAAAGCGCCTCGTCCATGTCGACCATCTGATGCTCTATCGCCCGCTCTTTGCAGCCAGCGCTACCGTCACGCTGCGCACCGACAGCAAGCCATTGCGCGATTACGCCCTGGGACAGTTTGCCGCAGCCGGCTACGATACGCTTTGGGTAAGTGACGACGTCCGCCGCGACCATCCCGAGCACCCCGAGACCGAATACGAATGCCGCACGCGCGAGATGGGTGCCGCTGTATATGGTATTTGCGCCACACCCGGCGCGCAGCCCAGCGATGAACAGCTCGCGGCGGGCCGCGCGCAGGAGCAAAGCCTGTCTCTTATACACATCTCCGAGCCCACGAGACTCCTGAGCATCTCG
>URKV01000200.1 GCA_900548565.1 uncultured Collinsella sp. | reverse complement strand
GTATTGACCCCGTGGTTGCCATCTCTATGGCGTCCCTGTCCACGGCCGAGGCATTTGGCCTGGACCACGGCTGCCGCGACCCGCACGAGCTCCGCGGCGCAATCGCCCCGGGCAAGCGCGCCGACCTGCTGTTGCTCGATGACCTGACGTTTGCCAAGGCTCCGCATCGTGTTTATGCCGCCGGTGCCCTGGTGGCGCAGGATGGCACCTTTGTGGGCGAGATTGCACCCGAGATGGCCGAGGTTGCGGCCCTTGCCGATGAGCTGCGTGCTTCCGTTAAGCTGCCGAAGCTATCGCTCGACGTGTTCGACTATGCCTTTAAGCCGGGCGAGGCCGTGATCGACGTGGTGCCGGGTAAGGCCATCACGGGTATGGCTCGCCCCGAGAGCGCCGAGGACCTGCGCCGCATTATGCTGATCGAGCGCCACGGCCGCGGTGTGTCGCTGCAGGCCGAGGGCGCCGACGGTGATGGCCCTGCGGGCCTGGGTCTTGTCGGCAAGCACATCGGTCGCGGCTGGGTGCGCGGCTTCACCATCACCGGTGGCGCCATTGCCTCCACAATCGGACACGACTCGCACAACGTATGCGTGGTGGGCGACAATGCCGCCGATATGATGGCTGCTGTTGAGGCTGTGGGCCAGGGTGGTCACGTGCTGGTGCGCAACGGCGAGGTCGTGGCGCGCATTCCGCTGGCGCTCGGCGGTCTGATGAGCGAAGGCACGGCCGAGGATGTCGCCGCGCAGCACGACGACTTTATGGTCAAGGCGCGCGCCATGGGCATCGAGCCGCCGCTCGACCCCATCATGGGCATCATCTTCCTGCCCCTGCCGGTTATCCCGACGCTCCGCATCCGCCCCGAGGGCATGTTCGACGTCACAACCTTCACCTACGCCGACTAGTCATCGGGGACGTTCTTAAACGACTAGTCATCGGGGACGCTCTTTGGCGGGCTGCCTGACGCCGCGACCGTAGGACCTCTGGCATGTGTGAGCTATTTGCCAGGTCCTTGTAACGTTTACGCCCGCGGAGTCTTATTTGAGCTCCCTTTGGGTACGTTGGAATCGGATACACGTTCGATTCCAACAAGCCCGAAGGGAGCTTTTCCATGTTTAAACTGATTGCATCCGATATGGACGGCACACTGCTTGACGAAAACGGCCAGGTGCCTCCCGAGACCTACGAACTGATTCTGGCGCTACACGAGCATGGCGTGCATTTCGCCGCATCGTCAGGTCGTCGCTACGATCGCCTGTGCGAGTTCTTTGCGCCCGTTCGCGACAAGATGGACTTTGTCGCCGCTAACGGCGCCCAGGTCTACGCCGACGGTAAGATGGTAGACCGTGAGGTGTATTCCCACCTAGCGATTCGAAGGCTCGCCCAAGCCGTCAGGACGTTTCCCAATCTGCATCTTGCGCTATTTGATCGAACCAAGTCCTTCCTGCTCGATGACGAGTGCAAGTTCGTGCGTGAGGTCGATAAGGACCTTCCCAATGCCGAGCGCATTTGGGAGCTGCCCGATCCCAGCGTAAATATCATCAAAGCGAGTATCTTTTGCGACGACAGTGCGGTTATGGACAGCGCGTACGTGCTACAGCGCGAACTTGGTCAGCTCTTTACTTTTGCACCTTCGGGCAACGCGTGGATCGATGCCATGCAGCCTGGTGTGTCGAAGGCCTCGGGTATCGCGCAGCTCGCGGAGCATTACGGCATTGGCCGCGACGAGGTCATGGCGTTTGGCGACTCGATGAACGACTACGAGATCATTCGCTTTGTCGGCACGGGCTGCGCGATGGAAAACGCGCGCCCCGCGCTTAAAGCGGTGGCCGATCGCGTGGTGGGTTGTAACCGCGACCACGCCGTCCAGCAGGAGCTCCGTCGCGTGCTGGAGAGTCTCTCCTAATCCGGCAGATGGGGACGTTCCTTTTCTGCCGACAGTGGGGGACAGTCCTTGCAGCTTTTTGCGAAGAGTGTCCCCAACGACTAGTCGTTTAAGAACGTCCCCAATGACTGACCAATGACTAGGCAAGGGCGGCCATGATGGTGCGGGCGACGCCGTCGTGGTCGTTGTCGTATTCGGTGATGGCGTCGGCGGCCTCGCGGTCTTCGGACTCGGCGTTGATCATGGCCATGCCGTGGCCCGCTGCCTGCAGCATGGGGATGTCGTTGATGTTGTCGCCGAACGCCCAGGCGTCGGCGAGACGCTCGCCCAGGTATTCGCATAGCCACGTGAGGGCCGTCCCCTTGGTGGCGCCCTCGCCCATGACCTCGATATTCATGGCGTACGAACGCGTGACCTCAATGCCTCCGAGCGTGTCGAGCGCCGTCGCGATGGCGTCGCGATCGGCCGGGTTGTGCCAGTACATGGCGATACGTTCGAGCGTCTCGACCTCGTCGATCTTGCTGTCGATATCCATGTCGATCGGCGTTCGTGTGCGCTTGAGTGAAGCCGCGATGTGGGGGTCACCGCCGCAGAACTCATCCAGGCGCCCGTATAGCGAGCGGGGGAGGAAGCACTGTCCATCCGCGAAGATATCGAAGGTCACATCGTGGCCGGCGGCAATGCGATGGATGCGGTGGGCAATGCCGCAATCTGCGCGAGATTCTGAATCGTCTGGTAGGCGGATACACCCCACTCCCTGTCTCTTATACACATCTGACGCTGCCGACGATCTTACGCGTGTAGA
>URKV01000199.1 GCA_900548565.1 uncultured Collinsella sp. | reverse complement strand
GCCATTTCAATCTCGAACCACGTACGCCCCTTGTGCGCCACCTGAATCTGTCCGTCGGTGGGCTCGGTATCCAGCACCCATTCGCGCGAGCCGACCCAGCCAGCATCGATCGCGGCCTCTGAGCCACGCATAAAATCTTCCTCGTCGACCGAGCAGATGAGCGAAAAGCCGCGGCGGGGCAGCGCGCCATCCGCCAACACGTGCTCGAGCGTATGGACCAGTGCGGCAATGGCGCAGGCCAGGCCACCCTTCATGTCGCAGGCGCCACGGCCATAGAGTTTGTCGTTACGCACAACTGTCCCGAGCGGCGGAATGTCCGCGTCCCAGCCATCGCCCAGCGTAACGGTATCCATATGACAGATATAGACGAGTCGCGGCTCGTCGCTTTGGCCTGGCACGGTGACCATAAGGTTGCGGCGCCCGGGGAGTACTTCGAGCTCTGCAATCTGCACGGCATCGAGTACCGGATGGCTCAGCTGTGCCAACCGTTCCTCAACCAACGCTTTGATATAGCGTTCAATCTCGCCCTCATACGCACCTGGGTCGGAACTGTCGATCCGCACGAGCCCTTGCGTAAGCCGCCAAGCAAAATCTGTATCAACCATAGGCACCTCACATATAGTTAGGTCAACATACAAATTGTATGTCAAGAAGCGGCTCGGTGCATTTAATGGAGCGCTCATAAAAACGGGGGCGCCTCTCGTGCGAAAGGCGCCCCCGCGGGCATTCAATGTCAGTGACGGGCAGGCCACATGGGGAACTGCCCGTCAGATCAGCCGGCGCTATTTGATCACGCGCACGCGATACATCGACGAAATCTGCTTGAGCGCCTCGATCGTGCTGCTGTCCAGGTGTTCGTCGGTGTCGAACATGGTGTAGGCGTTCTCGCCAGCGGACTCGTTGGTCATGCGCTGCACGTTGGCGTTGTCCTTGGCCAGGATGGCCGTGATCTGGCCGATCATGTTGGGCACGTTGGCGTGCAGGCAGGCGATGCGGCTCGCGGCGCGCGCCTTGCCCATGCTGCAGGCGGGGTAGTTGACGCTGTGCGCGATATTGCCGTTTTCCAGGTAATCCTTGAGCTCGCTGATCGCCATGTCGGCGCAGTTGGCCTCGGCCTCGCCGGTGCCGGCGCCCGAGTGCGTGGTGATAAACGTATTGGGCATCTTGACGGTCTTGGGCGTGGCAAAGTCGCAGCTAAACCAGCTAAGCTTGCCCTCGCGCAGGGCGGCGTCGACGGCGTCCTCGTCAATGATGGTCTCACGCGCGTAGTTGATGAGCACGGCGCCCGGGGCCAGCAGGTTGATCTGCTCGGTGCTGATCATGCCGATGGTGTCGGCCTTGCTGGGCACGTGCACGGTGAGGTAGTCGCAGCCGCGGCAGAGGTCCTCGAGCGTGCCCACGCGCTGCACCTCGCGGCTCAGCACCCACGCGTGCTCGACGGAAATGAACGGATCGTAGCCGTAGACGTCCATGCCCAAATCGACGCAGGCGTTAGCGACCTTGGAGCCCACGTTGCCCAGACCGATGACGCCGATGCGCTTGCCCTTGAGCTCGCGGCCCACAAAGGCCTTTTTGGCCTTCTCGGCATCGACCTGAATGTCGGGGTCGTCGGCGTTGTCGCGCACCCAGTTCATCGACTGCACCACGCCGCGGCTCGAGAGCACTAGCATGCCCAGGACGAGCTCCTTGACGGCGTTGCTGTTGGCACCGGGGGAGTTAAAGACGACGACGCCCTTCTTGGCGTACTCCTCAACGGGGATGTTGTTGACGCCTGCGCCGCAGCGGGCGATGGCGCGGATGCCCTCGGGCAGCTCGTAGCCGTGCAGGTCGGTGGAGCGCATCAGGATGGCGTCGGCCTCCTCGGCGGTGCCCACAAACTCGTAGCCCTCGCCAAACTCGACCTTGCCGTCTTTGGTAATGTCGTCGATGGTTTTAATTTTGCGCATGAAAAACTCCTTAGCAGGTTTGTCTAAAACAAGTGGTTTGAAGTGGCTGGTCGGCCCGCGCGTTGCGGGCTAGTTAGATCGCGGACTCAAACTATGCTGCGCTTCGAAGTCCTTCATGTACGAGGCCAGTGCCTGCGCGTCTTCCATGGTTACGGCGTTGTAGACGCTGGCGCGCATGCCGCCCACCAGGCGATGGCCCCTGACGTTTTGAATCTGGTGTTCGGCCGCGCCTGCGACAAAGGCCGCGTCGAGTTCGGTGTCGCCGGTGCGGAATGTGACGTTGGCGATGGAGCGGCTGTCGGCTTGCGTGGTGCCATGGAAAAGCTCGCTGTGCTCGAGCAGGTCGTAGAGCAGGTTGGCCTTGGCCCAGTTGCGCTCGGCCATGGCGGCGAGTCCGCCGGTCTGCTCCACCCAATGGAACACCTTGCCGCACACGTAGATGCCAAAGGTGTTGGGCGTGTTGAGCATGGAACCCTTGGCGGCCTGGGTCTTAAGGTCCAGGTACTGCGGCGTCTGCGCAAAGGCGGGGCCGTCGGCGATGAGATCGTCGCGCACGATGACCACGGTCACGCCCGCGGCACCGGCGTTTTTCTGCGCGCCGGCGTAAATGAGCCCGTAGCGCTCAACGTCGAGCGGCTGCGACAGAAAGCAGCTCGAGACATCGGCGACCAGCGGCACGTCGCCGCAGTTGGGCAGCTCCTGTCTCTTATACACATCTCCGAGCCCACGAGACTCCTGA
>URKV01000198.1 GCA_900548565.1 uncultured Collinsella sp. | reverse complement strand
GCGATATCCCGCTCGACCTGGGCTACGTCTTTGGCATTGAGGGCAAGATTCCCGAGCACCTGCGCAACGAGCTGCTCTTTACGCCGTTTAGGCCGCAGCCCAACCCCACCATCGATATGACCCGCTCCATCCGCGAACAGGTGCTGCAGGGCGACAAGCTGCTCTTTTATCCCTACGAGGCCATGAACCCCTTCCTGGATCTGGTGCACGAGGCCGCCTACGACCCCGAGTGCATCTCGCTGCGCATCACGCTCTACCGCGTGGCCAAGCAGAGCCGCCTGTGCGAGTCGCTGATCGATGCTGCCGAGAACGGCAAAGAGGTCACGGTGCTCATGGAACTTCGCGCCCGCTTTGACGAGCAGAACAACATCGAGTGGGCCGAGCGTCTGGAAGAGGCAGGCTGCACCGTCATCTATGGTTCCGAGGGCTTTAAATGCCACTCAAAGATCTGCCAGCTCACCTATCGCGAGGGCATGGCGCTCACCCGCCTCACGCTTTTGGGCACCGGCAACTTTAACGAGAAGACGGCCAAACTCTACAGCGACTTTATGCTCATGACCGCCCATCCCGGCATCGGCGAGGACGCCAACCTGTTCTTCCGCAATCTGTCGCTGGGCAACCTGCGCGGCGACTACCGCTTCCTGGGTGTGGCGCCCGTCGGACTGAAACCGCTCATCATGCGCGGTCTGGATCGCGAGATTCAGCGCGCTCTCGCTGGCGAGCCCGCCCGTGTGTTCTTTAAGCTCAACTCGCTCACCGACCGCGAGGTTATCGACAAGATCGCCGAGGCATCGTGTGCCGGCGTGCGCGTAGACATGATCATCCGCGGCATCTCGTGCCTCAAGCCCGGTGTTCCGGGCAAGACCGAGAACGTGCATGTCCGCTCCATCGTCGGACGCTTTTTGGAGCACGCGCGCGTCTATGCTTTCGGCGTGGACTCGGACATGATTTACCTGAGCTCGGCAGACATGATGACGCGCAACACCGAGCACCGCGTGGAGATTGCCTTCCCCGTGCTCGACCCCACCTGCCGCGCCCTAGTGCACGAGTACATGGGCATGCAGCTGCGCGACAACGTGAAGGCCCGCAGCCTCACGAGCGACGGCACCTGGGTCCCCGTGGAGCGTGCAGAGGGTGAGAAACCCTTCAACTCGCAGGAAGCCCTGCTGGAGCGTGCCTATTGCAACGCCGAGGCCGCCGCGCAGCAGCACGCACAGGAGAAGGAACGTGTGGCCGAGGAGGCCATTCAGGCCGAGGTTGAACACGGGGCAGCTGCCAAACCGGAAGCGGTTGCAGCTCCCCCGGTGAATGAGCCCGAGGCTGCCGCAGAGCCCGCCGTGGAGAAAGCGCCCGAGCCCGCTACTGCGACTCCGGAGCCCGCCGCCGAGGCAAAGCCCGCCCCTGCTTCTGAGCCGCAGCCGGCCACACCCAAGGTCCAAGAGGTCCAGGCGACCGTCATTGAGCCCGAGCCTGCACCTGCACCTCAGCCCGATCCGCAGGTCATCAAGCCCGCACCCGAGACGAGCGCCCGTCGCGATAAGCCCGCCGGCAAGACCAAGGCCATCGAGCGCCATCGCCCCGGCCGCGTGCGCATGGGCCTGGGTCTGATCGGCCTGGGTCTTAAGACGCTCATTACCGGCAAGACGAAATAGTCGTTTGTAGAAGCAGTTTGTAGAAGCGCCCCGCATTTGAGGAAAGCCTCGGATGCGGGGCGCTTTTCCCTGTTACCATGGTGCGAACAACAACGCGAATGACAGGCAGGAATATGAAGCTCACTATAGAATCGATGACCTACGGCGCCGACGGGCTGGCGCACGCCGACAACGGCAAGGCCGTCTTTGTGCAGGGCGCCGTGGCAGGCGACACCGTCGAGGCCGAGGTCGTACAGGACGGCAAGTCGTTCATGCGTGCCCGCACCACCGAGATTCTGGAGCCAAGCCCCGATCGCATTCAGTCTCCCTGCCCCTTCGTGGGCATCTGCGGCGGCTGCTCGTGGGGCAATCTCTCACGCACGGCACAGCTCGCCGCCAAGGAGCAAAATCTGCGCTCCACGCTCGAGCGTATCGGCAAGTTCAGCCCCGATCAAGTCGATGAACTGGTGCAACCCATCCGCCACACCAAGGATGATTGGGGCTACCGCAATAAAATCGAACTCGAGCCGACCGTTGTAAACGGCCGCGTGCGTCTTGGCATGCACGGTGTCGATCCTCGCAAGATCGTGACCGTCGATTCGTGCCCGTTGTTCGACAAACGCTTCCCCAAGGCGCTCAAATCGGTCGTCGGCGCACTCAACTATCTAAGCGGCAGCCATGACTTGGGGCTCGAACGCGTGGGCATTCGCGCATCGCGCCGCACCAAGGCACTCGAGGTCGCACTCTGGACGCCCACAGGCTCTTTTCCGCGCTCGCAGGTCTCCCGCGTGTTGGCGGACGCCGCTCATCCCACGAGCATCGTGCGCGTGATGAGCAAGGGCGAAAAGAAGGCCCGCCGTGTCTCCAGGGTCGAAATGCTCGCCGGAGAGGGCTCATGGACCGAGAATATCGCCGAGGGTCAGATGCGCTTGTCTGCCCCGTCTTTTTTCCAGGTCAACACCAAGGGTGCCGAGATTTTGATCGAGCTTGTCATGGAAGCGCTCGACCCGCAGGAAGACGAGCTTGCCGTGGACCTGTACTGCGGTGCCGGCCCCTTTACCCCTGTCTCTTATACACATCTGACGCTG
>URKV01000197.1 GCA_900548565.1 uncultured Collinsella sp. | reverse complement strand
TACACGCGTAAGATCGTCGGCAGCGTCAGATGTGTATAAGAGACAGGTGCAGCAGAGCTCAAGGAGATCCTGGCGGCACTGACTGCTCAGGTTGCTGACTTCTCGTAAGGTGGACTGTGGGGCGCGGTTTGGGGCATTGCTCGCTACTGCGAACAGTCCTGCTCGCACGAAGGCCACATTAAGTGGCCTTCGGCTCGTGCGGAACTTGTATCGAGCAAAGCCCCAAACCGCTCCCATAGCGGTTACGGGGGCGTCCGCTGCCTGTGATGGCCACATTGCTGATGCCTTGACTCCGCTGCAAGCGGGTAGTGGCTGATATTTTGAATGGGAGGGGCTCGTTGTTTTGATGGGCCTCTTTTTATGTTATTGGAGACTTTGGTTATGCCTAAGCGTTCTGGCTTGTATAGCGTTCCTTTCTCGTTTGAGTTGCTTTCGTTTGATGAGGCTGTTGGGCTTGCTGCTGATACGGGGCGGATTTCTGGGGATGCTGGGCCTCTGCTCGAGACGGTTGTCGATATGCTCGATGAGCTGGGGCGTCCGGACGAGTACTTTGATTGCATTCAGGTTGCCGGCACCAATGGCAAGACTTCGACTACGCGTTTTTCGTCTGCCATTCTTCGTGGTGAGGGGCTCAAGACCGCGCTGTATACGTCGCCGCAGCTTGTTTGCTATCCCGAGCGCATGGAGGTCGATGGACGCGTCGTGAGCGACGAGGCGTTTGCCCGTGGCGTTTCGGCAGCTGTTGAGGCGGGGCGCCGCGTGAATGCGCACCGTGTGGCGGCGGGGGAGCGCGCTTATACCATCACGCCGTTTGACCTGCTGACGGCTGCCGCACTTGTAGTGTTTGCCGAGGCCGCGGTGGATGTTGCCGTACTCGAGGTTGGCATGGGCGGTCGTTGGGACGCCACGAGTGCGACCGATCCCGTCGCCGTCGCCATTACGGGCATTGGGCTCGATCACACACGCATTTTAGGCGACACGCTCGAGGCCATTGCGGGCGAGAAGGCGGCGGTTATTAAACCCGGACGCTTGGTTGTTTTGGGCGAGGGTACGCATGAGGCGAGCGTTCAGCGCGTGCTGGATGCCCGTTGTCGCGAGTGCGGCGTGGTGCCGCTCGTGGTGAACCATGCCACAACCAAGGTTCCGGCGCGCGTGGGCGACACGGTTGAGTTTAGCTGCACCACGCCGCGTGCGATCTATACGTCGAGCATGGTCAAGCCGGCCTATCAGCCGCAGAATGCCGCGTGCGCGATTATGCTTTGCGAGGGCTATCTGGGTCGCGAGCTCGACCACGAGGCGCTGGATGCTTCGCTTATGGGCTGCCCCACGCCGGGCCGCTTTGATGTGCTGGGAACTGATCCGCTCAAGCTGATCGACGCCTGCCATAACCCTCAGAGCTGCGAGAACTTTGTGAGCGCCCTGGACGAGATCGATCCGTGCGTGGAGAATCGCCCCACGCTGCTGTGCGCTGCGCTGGCCGACAAGGACGTGGCGGGCATTGTCGACGTGCTGATCCCGGCTTTCCCGCGCGTGGTCGTGACCCAGACCGATTCCGATCGCGCCCTGCCGGCAGAGGAGCTCGCCGCCCTTGTGGACGCCGATAAGCTCGCAGGCGTGTACCCCAGCGTTTCTGAGGCCCTCGCAGCTTTCAAGGCCGCGGGCGAGCCCTTCGTAGCAGCCGGCACCATCACCCTAGCCGGCGAAGTAGCCGGCCTGCTACGCTAACCCATTCCCTCATCAGTTGCGGTGAAATACGGACTGTTGGGGGTGCGGACGATTTCTTGGACCGCGTCTAGGCGTATCCAAGCTTCCTGCGGTACTCCATCGGGCTGAGCCACCCGAGGGACTTCTTGATCCGCTCCTCACGATAGTACACGAGGTAGGCCTCGAGCCTGCCCATGAACTCCCCGGCCGTCACGCCCTCCCAGTCCCTGTAGCGGAAGAACTCGTTCTTGAGGCGGCCGAAGAAGCCCTCGCAGGCCGAGTTGTCCGGGCTGCAGCCCTTCGCGGACATGCTCCTGACCAGCCCGTTCTCCTCGCAGATCCCGATCCACTCCGGCCAGCGGTAGTGGCCGCCGCGGTCCGAGTGGATCGTCGTGCGGGCGCCCGCCGGCCTGGCCGCGCAGGCCTTGAGCAGGCTCGAGTTCGCGAGGCGCTTGTCGGGGTGCAGCCCGATCGACCAGGCGACGGGCATCCCGTCGAAGCAGTCGACTATCGGGCTCAGGTAGACCTTCTCGCCGCCCGGGAGCCTGAACTCGGTGATGTCGGTGAGCCACAGCCGGTTGGGCTCGTCGGCGTGGAAATTCCTGTTCACGAGGTTCTCCGGCGCCTTGGAGACCTCGCCGGCGTAGGAGCTGTAGCCCCGGGCGCGCCTCTTGTTGTAGACGACCTCGAGGCCCTCCTCGCGCATCACGCGGGCCACGCGCTTCTCACTGGCGCGGACCCCCTCGCGGCGCAGGCGCGCCCAGACGGTGCGGTACCCCCAGCACCCCGAGCCCTCGCGGAAGATGCGCACCACGCGGCCGCGTATGTCGGCGTCGCGGTCGCGCGGCGCGGCGACGCGGGGCCTCCAGTACTCATAGGAGCTCTTCGATATCCTCAAGAAACCTGTGATCGAGCGGAGGGGCAGGGCGGTCGCCCGCCTCAATCTCTCGCCGAGCTCGCACTTGCTCCTGTTCGAGATCGAAGCCGGGTCCCACCCTTCCGCTTTTAGGTCGGCCAACACCGCCCTGAGCAGCAGGTTCTCTATCT
>URKV01000196.1 GCA_900548565.1 uncultured Collinsella sp. | reverse complement strand
CGAGATGCTCAGGAGTCTCGTGGGCTCGGAGATGTGTATAAGAGACAGAGTTTACCGAGCTCTATCGCGATGCCGTCATGAGCATCAGCGGCAAGAGCGTCGAGGCCGCCAGCGACCTCGACCGCTTTAACGCCCTGGCCAAGCTCGTGGCCGAGAAGGCACGCACCGTTGCCACCAAGAGCGACGCCCGTGCCACCGCCGAAGGCAAGAAGCGCGTGTACTACTTCTCGATCGAGTTTTTGATCGGCCGCCTGCTCGACAACTACCTGCTCAACTTTGGCGTGCGCGACATGGTCGCCGAGGCGCTCGACGACATGGGCTTCGACCTGTCCGTCATCGAGAACCAGGAGCCCGATCCGGCTCTGGGCAACGGTGGCCTGGGCCGTCTTGCCGCATGCTTTTTGGATTCGATGGCAGCCGAGGGCATTGCCGGCTACGGCAACGGTATGCGCTACCGCTACGGCCTGTTTAAGCAGGAGATCGTCAACGGCAGCCAGGTCGAGGCCACCGACGAGTGGCTTACCCACGGCTATCCCTGGGAGGTCCGCCGTCAGGACAAGGCCGTAACCATCAAGTTTGGTGGTCACGTTGAGGGCTTTGAGGAGAACGGTCGCACGTTCTACCGCACGGTGGACACGCAGGACATCCTGGCCGTCCCTTATGACATCCCCGTCGTGGGCTATGCCGGCGAGACTGTCAACAAGCTGCGCGTCTGGGCTGCCGAGCCGGTCGAGGAGCACTTTGACCTCGAGGCCTTCAACCGCGGCGACTATGCCCTGGCCGACGCCGAACGCGCCGAGGCCGAGGCCATCAGCGCCATCCTCTACCCCAACGACGCCGGCGAGCACGGCCGCCTGCTGCGCCTGAAGCAGGAGTACCTGTTTGTCTCGGCCGGCATCTACAGCCTGCTCGACACCTTTGAGAAGGAGCACGGCGAGAACTGGGAGCTGCTGCCGCAGTTTGTGGCCATCCACACCAACGACACGCACCCCGCCATGTGCGGACCCGAGCTCATGCGCATCCTCATCGACGAGAAGAAGCTCGAGTGGGACGACGCCTGGAACATCGTGACGCAGGTCGTGAGCTACACCAACCACACCATCCTGCCCGAGGCCCTGGAGAAGTGGCCCATCGGCATGTTCTCCAAGCTCCTCCCCCGCGTGTACCAGATCATCGACGAGATCAGCCGTCGTTGGCACGAGTCGTTCGACACCACGCAGGAGGGCTGGCAGGAGCGTCTGCGTCAGACCGCCATCCTGTGGGACGGCGAGATTCGCATGGCCAACCTGTCCGTGATCTGCAGCCACAGCGTCAACGGCGTGGCCAAGATCCACTCCGACATCATCAAGAACATCGTGCTCAAGGACTTCTATGCCCTGACGCCCGAGAAGTTCAACAACAAGACCAACGGCATCTCGCACCGTCGCTTCTTTGCCGAGGCCAACCCCACCTACGCCAAGCTCGTGACCGAGGCCATTGGCGACGGCTGGCTTAAGGACGCCTTTGAGCTGGAGAAACTCAAAGAGTTCCAGAACGATACCGAGTTCCTGAAGGCCGTGGGTGCCTCCAAGCGCGCCAACAAGGAGCGCCTTGCCGCCTACGTTAAGGCCGAGACTGGTCTGGTTATTGACCCCAACACCGTCTTCGATGTTCAGGTAAAGCGCTTCCACGCCTACAAGCGCCAGCTCATGAACATCATGAAGGTGATGGACATCTACAATCGTCGCATCGCCGACCCCAACTTCCACGTGACGCCGACGACCTTCATCTTTAGCGGCAAGGCTGCCTCGAGCTACACCTTTGCCAAGGAGACCATCCGCCTGATCAACTCGGTGGCCGATGTCATCAACAACGATGCCCGCGTCAACGAGGTCATGAAGGTCTGCTTTATCCCCAACTTCCGCGTGAGCAACGCCCAGCTCATCTACCCCGCCGCCGAGATCTCGGAGCAGATCTCCACGGCCGGCAAGGAGGCCTCGGGCACGTCCAACATGAAGCTCATGATGAACGGCGCCATTACGCTGGGCACCCTCGACGGCGCCAACATCGAGATCGCCGACCTGGCCGGCCGCGAGAACGAGGCCATCTTTGGCCTGACCGCCCCCGAGGTCGAGCAGCTCTGGGCATCCAACAGCTACTTTGCGTGGGATACGCTCAACAACGATCGCGAGCGTCTGGGCCGCGTGATGGACGAGCTCAAGGACAACACGTTTGCGGGTCTTTCTGGCAACTTCGAGAGCATCTACAACGAGCTCATGAACAACAACGACCCCGACCTGGTCATGGCAGACTTCCGCAGCTACGTGGATGCGTGGGAGAAGCTCACCGGCAGCTATGGCGACCAGGAGACCTGGAACCGCAAGGCTCTGCTCAACACCGCCTCGAGCGGCTGGTTCTCGAGCGACCGCACCATTCGCGAGTACCGCGACGAGATCTGGCACGCGTAAAGGCCGCGAGCTCCCCTATGCCAGCACGGCATTACTCGACGGGCGTGACGTTGCGCCGCGCCCGTCGCTAATGGGTTTAGGAACATCGATGACAGAAGGAGAAATCGATGAGTAAGAAAGAATGCATCGCGATGCTCCTCGCAGGAGGACAGGGCAGCCGATTGGGGGCACTCACCCAAAAGATCGCTAAGCCGGCGGTTAGCTTTGGTGGCAAGTTCCGCATTATCGACTTTTCGCTCTCCAACTGCTCCAACTCGGGCATCGACACGGTGGGCGTTCTGACGCAGTATCTGTCTCTTATACACATCTCCGAGCCCACGAGACTCCTGAGCATCTC
>URKV01000195.1 GCA_900548565.1 uncultured Collinsella sp. | reverse complement strand
CGAGATGCTCAGGAGTCTCGTGGGCTCGGAGATGTGTATAAGAGACAGGCCCTCACCGAGCTACTATCCCACCAAGTATCAGACACTGCCTCGAGACGCTGCGGGTTACACCACCTTTGACGGCCGCCGGTTCGATCGAGAGCATGCGACTGCCGAGGGCGATGTGTGGGAGCTGCCGTGCGGCGAAGCCGAGTTCCTTGCGCAAGAGCGTTCGCATACCTATCTGGGCCAGGGTTTTCTCAAGCGCGCCTTTATGCTGCTCGCGGGCATTCTCGTCAATATCCTGACGGGCTTTTTGCTGCTTATGAGCATCTACTCTATTGCGGGTGTCACCGTGCCGATGGATACCAACGTGATCGGTCAGGTTGACGAGGGGTCTATTGCCGCCAAGGCGGGTATCGAGGGCGGTGATGCGATCCTTTCGGTCGACGGTGTCTCATGTTCCACTTGGATGGACGTCTACGATGCTATCGGCAAGGCCGCCGGTAAGGACGATATCGCCATTGAGTATGAGCGCGACGGCAAGCAGCATTCGACCTCGGTTGCGCTCAAAGAGGACGAGCGGTTAGGTGTGTATGCTTCTACGGAGGTAGTCCGTTTGGACCCCATCACCTCGGCGCGTCTGTCATTCTCCTATGTTGTGCAGACCGCGGATGGCGTTATTCGCCTACTCCAGCCGCAGCATACGATGGAGATTCTCGACCAGTCCTCGTCGATCGTGGGCATCAGCGTCATGTCCTCTCAGGCGGCTGCTGCCGGCCCCGTAACGTTCCTTTCGTTTGCTGCCCTCATCTCGTTCTCGCTTGGCTTTATGAACCTGCTGCCCATCCCGCCACTCGATGGCGGTAAGCTGGTCATCGAGATCATTCAAAAGATTGCGGGACGCGAGCTTCCGCTCAAGGTCCAGGCGATTGTGAGCTATGTGGGCATCGCGCTCTTTGCGCTGCTGTTTGTCTATATGCTTCGTTCCGACATCCTTCGATTTATTCTGTAGGGGAGTGTTTAGATTGTCTTTATCCCATCCTTTGCCGCGCGAACTGACGCGCCCCGTGCATGTGGGCGGCGTACAGATCGGTGGCGGCGCGCCGGTGGTGGTTCAATCGATGACCTGCACCGATACCGCTGATGCCCAGGCAACGCTTGCGCAAGTGTGCGCGTTGGCGCAGGCTGGCTGCGATATCGTGCGTGTGAGCGTGCCCACTGAGGCCGCGCTTGAGGGTTTCCGCACCATCTGTGCCGAGTCTCCGGTGCCGATCGTCGCCGATATCCACTTTAACCATAAGCTTGCCATTGGTGCCGTTGAGGCCGGTGCTGCCAAGCTGCGCATCAATCCCGGCAATATCGGCGATTGGGCCAAGGTTGACGCGGTGATCGATGCTGCGGGTGCAGCGGGCTGTGCGATTCGTATCGGCGTCAATGCCGGTTCGCTTGAGCAGGATATCGCCGAGCGCGACGACCTCACGCAGCCCGAAAAGCTCGTGATGTCGAGCGAGCGTTTCGTCAAGCATTTTGAAGACCGCGGCTTTACGAACATTGTGCTTTCGGCCAAGGCCCATAGCGTGCAAACGACGCTCGATACCTATCGAGCCTTGTCGCGTGAGATTCCTCACGTTCCGCTTCACCTGGGCGTAACCGAGGCGGGTACCAAGCTTCAGGGCACCATTAAGAGCTCGGTGGGCCTTGGTATTCTGCTGTCTGAGGGTATTGGTGACACCATGCGCGTCTCGCTCACGGCCGATCCGGTCGAGGAGCCGCCGGTCGCCTGGGGTATCCTGCAGTCCCTTGGCCTGCGCCGCCGTGGTCCCGAGATCGTCTCGTGTCCCACGTGCGCTCGTTGCCAGGTCAACCTCATTCCCATCGCCGAGGAGGTTACCGAGCGACTGAAGAACTATTCTGCGCCGCTTTCCATTGCCGTGATGGGATGCGCGGTCAATGGCCCCGGCGAGGCCTCTGACGCCGACTTGGGCGTTGCCTGCGGACGAGGTCAGGGCCTGCTCTTTTCGCATGGCCAGATCATTGGTAAAGTAGCTGAGGATCAAATTGTCGACGCGCTTATGGCCGAGGTCGACAAGCTTATTGAGGAGAAATAAATGACTCGAGCAATGTATATGTCTAAGCTGTATGCTCCGACGCTTAAAGAGGATCCGGCCGACGCCGAGCTTGCGAGCCATCGTCTGCTGCTTCGTGCCGGCATGATCCGCAAGGAGGCCGCCGGTCTCTATTCCTATCTGCCGCTCGCGTGGCGCTCGATTCGCAAGATCGAGAACATCGTGCGCGACGAGATGGATGCCGCCGGCGCCCAGGAGCTCATGATGCCCATCATGGTCGACGCCGAGCTGTGGCGTGAGTCCGGCCGTATCGATGCCTACGGTAAGGAACTCGTGCGCTTTGATGACCGCCACGGCCGTGAGTTCGTACTCGGCCCCACGCACGAGGAGACCGTGACTGCCCTGGTGCGCAACGAGCTGCGTTCCTACAAGCAGCTGCCCGTTAACCTCTACCACATCCAGGATAAGTTCCGCGACGAGTTCCGCCCCCGCTTTGGCCTGATGCGCGGTCGCGAGTTCATCATGAAGGACGCCTACAGCTTCTCTGCCACGCAGGAGAGTCTGCAGGAGGAGTACGACAAGATGAAGCAGGCCTACGCCAACATCTGCGAGCGCTGCTACATCAAGGCTCTGCCCGTTGTCGCCGACTCCGGCGAGATCGGCGGCGACACCTCCGTCGAGTACATGGCTCTGGCCGACGCCGGCGAGGCTTCGCTCGTCTACTGCGACGATTGCGGCTTCGCTGCCGACGATGAGGCCGCAAGCACCAAGGTCGTTGTGACCGAGGGTCCTGGCGACGGTACGCTCACCAAGGTCGAGAC
>URKV01000194.1 GCA_900548565.1 uncultured Collinsella sp. | reverse complement strand
GTTGTTGAGCGCGTTATCGAGGCTTGCGACCTCGGCGGCCTGATCGCTCTCGACCACCGGGGCAGCAGGCTGCGTGGGGTCGGGAATAGCGGCAAAGAGACCGGACTGCGCAGACTGAGGAGCCGGCGTCGCAGGGGCCATGGGGTCGGGAATGCCGGCCATGGTAGGCTGCGGCGTGGCGGCGCCAGCCTGAGGCTGCTCCACGCGAGCGGTCACGGCCTGAACGGGCTCAAAACCCGCCGTGCCGGAAAGCGCGACATCGCTGGTGGGATTGTAGGCAAAGGGATCGGATGCCGGCTGTGCCTGATCTGCCGGCTGAGCGGGGGCCTGAGCAACAGGCTGGCCCTCTGAATCCGGAGTGGCGAAACGACTGCCCTGGACGCCTGCCTGCGTCTTGGGGGCATCATCGCCCGCACCGGAGGTACGGAAGTGGTTACCCACTGGTGCTCCTTATCGTCGTGCGTTTAAACTACATGAGCGCTTTGTATTTTAGCAGCATTAGCTTTGCTGCACATAAGAAGCATGGCGGGCTTAGGGATCCCGTCGGCCGGGCACAGGGTTACTCTCCAAATCGTCCTCGGACATGTCGGAGCCCCCGCTGCGCGCTTCGCGCTGTGGGGGCTCCTCCGTCCTGCGGAAAGATTTGGAGAGTAACCCTGTGCCCGGCCTGCGGTAACTAAGGGGTCGCTGCGTTTATCTTGAAGTGCTGCATATACAAAGTTGGAAGGGTCTGAATTGCACTTTGCCGATATGTGCCCTTTTCCCTGATGGGACCGTGCTTGAGGGGCGTCTTCATAAGTTGCGGTGAAATAGGAACTGTTGAGCCTTTAAGCTGGCAAAACAGTCCTTATTTCACCGCAACTGAAACAGGGGCGCTCTCCAAGAGAGCGCCCCTGCCGGGTTTCCATAGTACTGGCGAAACAGTTTTATAGTTCTGGCGAAGCAGTCCTTGAGATCCGCCTTGCCTTATGCCAAGAACTCCTTGGTGGTCGCCACGATATTGGCGGCGTCCAGGCCGTACTTGTGCAGGAGCTCGGCACCCGGGCCGGACTCGCCGAAGGTATCGTTGACACCGATCTTCTTAAGCGGCGTCGGGCACTGCTCGCACAGGACATCGGCAACGGCGCTGCCCAGGCCACCGATCACGGAGTGCTCCTCGACGGTCACGACGTGACCGGTCTTGGTGGCGCTCTTGACGATCAGGTCGGCATCGATGGGCTTGATGGTGTGCATGTTGATGACCTCGGCATCGATGCCCTCGGCAGCGAGCTGCTCGGCGGCCTCGAGAGCCTCGCCGACCATCAGGCCGCAGGCGATGATGGTGACGTCAGCACCCTCGCGCATGACGATGCCCTTGCCCAACTCGAACTTGTAGGTCTCGGGATCATTGATAACCGGCGAGGCCAGACGGGCAAAGCGCATGTACACGGGGCCGTCGCACTCGTAGGCGGCGCGCGTCACGGCGCGGGCCTCGACGTCGTCGGCGGGAACGATCACGGTCATGCCAGGGATAACGCGCATGAGGGCGATATCCTCGCAGCACTGGTGCGTGGCGCCGTCCTCGCCCACCGAGATGCCAGCGTGCGTGGCACCGATCTTAACGTTAAGGTGCGGGTAGCCGATGGAGTTGCGGACCTGCTCAAAGGCGCGGCCGGCGGCGAACATGGCAAAGGTGCTCGCAAAGGCAACGCGACCGGTGGTTGCGATACCGGCGGCAACACCCATCAGGTTGCTCTCGGCAATGCCTACATCGAAAAAGCGGTCGGGGCAGGCGGCCTTGAACTTGCCGGTCTGCGTGGCGGCGGCCAGGTCGGCGTCGAGGACCACAAAGTCATCGTGCTCGTTGGCGAGCTCGACGAGGGCCTCGCCGTAGCTTACGCGCGTGGCGATTTTCTTGACGTCTGCCATCCTAGAGCTCCTCTCCGGCGGCCGTGAGCTCTGCCATGGCCTGCTCAAACTGTTCATCGTTGGGGGCCTTACCGTGCCAGCCCACCTGGTTCTCCATAAAGGAAACGCCCTTGCCCTTCATGGTCTCGGCGATAATGGCGGTCGGCTGACCCTTGGTGGCGCGGGCCTCGGCAAAGGCGGCGCGGATCTGATCGAAATCGTTGCCGTCGGCGAGCTCCACCACATGGAACTTGAAGGCGCGGAACTTGTCGGCGAGCGGCATGGGGTCGTTGACCTCCTCGACGGGGCCGTCGATCTGCAGGCCGTTGTGGTCGACGATCACGCAGAGGTTATCGAGCTGCTGGTTGCCGGCAAACATGGCGGCCTCCCAGACCTGGCCCTCCTCGCTCTCGCCGTCGCCCAGCAGGGCGTAGGTGCGATAGTCATCGCCCCAGTGCTTGGCGGCAACGGCCATGCCCACGGCGGCGGAGATGCCCTGGCCGAGCGAACCGGTGGACATGTCGACGCCCGGGGTATCGTTCATGTTGGGGTGACCCTGCAGGTGGCTGCCGATGTGGCGCAGCGTCTCGAGATCCTCCTTGGGGAAGAACCCGCGCTCGGCGAGCACGGCGTACAGGCCAGGCGCGCAGTGGCCCTTGGAAAGCACGAAGCGATCGCGGTCGGCCTTGCGGGGGTCGGCCGGGTCGACGTTCATTTCCTCAAAGTACAGATAGGTCATGATGTCGGCAGCGCCGAGCGAACCGCCCGGATGGCCGGACTTGGCAGCGTGCACGCCGGTGACGATGCCCTTCCTTACCTCGTTGGCAACCTTTTTGAGCTCTTCGTCGCTCATTGTGCCTTCCTTTCATCCTCTTTAGACAAGATGCGCACGGCACAGAAGGTCGTCCCAACCCAGCCGCGATGCACGTACGTCATTCATTATGCTGGAAACTGGACTGTCTCTTATACACATCTCCGAGCCC
>URKV01000193.1 GCA_900548565.1 uncultured Collinsella sp. | reverse complement strand
ATCTACACGCGTAAGATCGTCGGCAGCGTCAGATGTGTATAAGAGACAGCATCCATGCCTGGCTCACGCCGTCACTTACGTAGTGGACCGGCAAAATGGTACCCGCGGCACGACCGTCCTCAAGCTTTTCAAAATGCGGCGAGGCCATCTGCTTAAAGCCGTAGGCAAACTCGACCTTGCCCATCACGGCCAGGCGGTCGCCCTGCTTAAGCTGCTGGGCAATCCAGGGCTGGCGGAAAAAGGCGACCTGAAGCACACCCGTCTCGTCAACGAGTGAGACTTCGGTAACCTGCATGCGCGGACGCGGCTGCTTTTGGACGATACGGTCGACCGTGGCGACAATCGTGCAAACGGTGCCGATGGGCGCCATCTCGATGGACCACGAGCGGGTAAAGTCGAGGTATCGATGAGGGATATGGAGAAGGAGGTCCCCCACCGTCCGAATTCCCAGACGGCGAAGGGCCTCCTCACGTTTACCCGAAACATATTTGAGTCGCGCGATATCCTCGTCGAGCGCATTGCTCTGGGCAAAGCGCTCCGAAACGCGCGGCACGGAGCACAGCTCGGACATGGGCAGTTGCCTACTCGATCGAGAAGATCACGGGATAGAGCGGCTGCTCGCCACGATGGGCGTCGATCTCCAAATCGGGCTGAGCCTCCTCGATAGCGTCAACAATCTCCTGGAAGGCCTCATCGGACAGTTCCTCGCCGGCCAGAATCGTCAGCGCGTCACCCTCCTCTTCCTCCTGCATGCGGTTGATGCAATCGAGCGTGACCTGCTTCACGTCAGAGCCGACCACATCGATGGAGCCGGCAATGATGCCCATGACGTCACCGGAGTGAATCGGCGAGCCGTCGGAGGCGCTGGAGTCGCGCACGGCGCGGGTGACCTCGCCATCGCGGACCTCGCTGATGGCGTCGACCATGGCGGCGACGGCGTCCTCGAGCTCGGAATCGGGCAGGACCGCGAACAGCGCCGAGAAGGCCTGCGGAACGGTCTTGGTGGGAACGACGGCAACCTTCTTGTCCGTGCAGGCAGAAGCGGCAGCCTCGGCAGCCATGCGGATGTTACCGTTGTTGGGCAGGATGATAACCGAGGTCGCGTTGACCTGGTCGACGGCGCCCAGCAGGTCGGCGGTCGAGGGGTTCATGGTCTGGCCGCCCGAGACGATCACGTCAACGCCGAGGGACTTGAGGATGTCGGCCTCGCCGGAACCGGCGGCAACGGCGACAAAGCCCAGGGCCTTCGCGGGCTCGGCGGCCTTCTCCTGGTCCTCGTGGATCTTGGCGGTACGGTCGTGGGCCTCCATCTCCATATTATGGATAAAGACCTCATAGATCTGACCAAGCTGCAGCATGTGCTCGAGCACCAGGTTGGGCGTGTTGGAGTGCACGTGGATCTTGTAATCGGGGTAGGCACCCACGAGCAACTCGCAGTCGCCCATAGAGCCCAGGAACTTAAGGCACTCATCCTCGTCAAAGGGAGCGTCGGCCTTAAAGAGGAACTCGTTGCAGTAGCGGAACTCCGAGCCCTCCCAGTCGTCGTTGGCCTCGATCTCAACGCGATTGAGGGCCGCGTCGCGGGCAGAGCCAGCGGAATCAAACGTGGCGGAGAAATCCTCGACAACGGTGCTGCGACCAAGTGCTGCAGCCACAAAGTTCTCAAGGAAGATGGCAAAGCCAAAGGCGCCGGAGTCGACCACGCCGTTCTCCTTCAGAACGGGCAGCAGGTCGGGCGTGCGAGCGACGGACTGGTAGGCCTCGACGACGATGGCATCGAGCGCGTCCTCGGCCGAGAACTTCTTCTTTTCGCACTCGTCGGCCTTGGTCGAGACATCGCGCAGCACCGTGAGAATCGTGCCCTCGATGGGCTTACGGACGGCCTGGAAGGCTACCTTGACGGCGCGGCGGAACGCATAGGCGATGTTGGCGGACGTGATGGGCTCGTCGGCAGAGACAAGACCCTCGGCCACGCCGCGCAGGATCTGAGAGGTGATGACACCGGAGTTGCCGCGGGCACCCATCAGGGAGCCGTGGGTGATGGCGCCGGCGATGGCCTCCATATCGGCATCGGCGGGAAGGGCGGAAAGCTCCTTGGTCACCGAGGCGAGCGTGAGCGACATGTTGGTACCGGTGTCGCCGTCGGGTACGGGGAAGACATTGAGCTTGTTGATCTCCTCGGCCTTGTCGGAAACAGCAGCCGCAGCGATCGGAAAACAGGTGCGAATGGTCTTTGCAATCATGGGTATTTGAATCTCCGTTTTCGGATGCTAGTTCAGACGGCTCTTGAGCGCGTCGATGTGAATGCCGATCTTAAGGCTGGCGGGATCGATCTGGGCGATCTCCTGCAGGGTGAAGGCAACGGAGCTCGAAAGATTGTGGCAGACGGACTTCATGTTGACGCCGTTCTCGAGCACGACGTGAAGATCGACCGTAAGGCCGTTCTCGTCGGCGGAGACAAGCACGCCCTTGCGGAGGCGCTGACCGGCAAGCAGGCGCACGCTCTCGGCGCCCTGGAGCTGCTCAGCCATACCGACGACGCCATAGCACGTCATCGCGGCATAACCGGCAATATCGGCAATAACGTCGTTCGAGACGCTCAGGCTGCCGTTGATGGTCTCAGACACAAGAATCTCCTTATCTGGTGCTCACGGCACCATGTCGTGGGAGCAATCATTGCAATATTCTACAACGACCGCGGCATGTTGAGGTGGCGGGCCTCGGGATTACATCCTCGACACGAAATGTTGATATGGTAACGTTCACGAACGGCGATCGCGGCATGAAAAAACCCGCCGCAAAAGCGACGGGTTTTACAACCTGGCTCCCCGGGTAGGACTCGAACCTACAACAGCGCGGTTAACAGCCGCGTGCT
>URKV01000192.1 GCA_900548565.1 uncultured Collinsella sp. | reverse complement strand
GATCGTCGGCAGCGTCAGATGTGTATAAGAGACAGGGGCAGCGACGGGAGCGGGGACTGCAACAGGAGCAGGCTCGTCAATCTCATCCAGAATCGCGGTGGCGGCGGCCCACATGTCCTCGTGGCCCGAGTAATCGGCCATGGGGACATCAACCTCGAGCGAGGCGTCCGGAAGGTCGCCGGTGTCGATGCGATCTTGGGCATCAATCGATGCGGTGATGGCTGCAGGCTCATCGAGGTCATCGAGATCGATGTCCGCGGCACCGGAGATGATAGGCATGCTGGCGAGGTTTGCGTTGTACGGCGCAGCCTCAGCCGCCTGCTGCTGGGCAGGAGCGCCCCAAAGCGAGCTTTCGGCGGCACGGCGGGCGGCAACGGCCTCCTCGTCCGCGGCCATGGCTTCATCAACGTACGAATTGTCGGCAGAAGCGTTCGCGTCCGCCGAGGTAGCGCTGTAGGCGTTATTGGCTGCCGCGTTGGCGACGAGCGCCACGAAAGCCGCCGTGCTGCCCGCAGGGGCGGCCTGGGAGCCAGACACGGCGCGTGCCGCGGCGGCGATGTCGTCGCGATTGAAGGAGTCGGTCTGCCCGCCGTTGGTGAGCTCGTCGATGGCGACTTGATAGACGTCGCGCGAGTGTGCAGGGTCGCAGCTCACCGGCGAATCGTCGTCGAGCATACTGTCGATCATGGACCAAGCCTCGTCCTCGTCCATAGCATCTGCAGCTCGAGCGATGGTAGGGACACCATCATCGGCATGACGGCGCTGGAACGCACCAGTCAGGCCGGAAAGGAATGCCGAGGTAGACTGCTCCGCCTGAGCCTGAGAAGCAGAAGCCGCAGCGTAAGGAGTCGCATCCTGCTGCTGAGCTGGAATCGAGGCGGTCTTGAACTCGCTTTGATGCTGATTGAGATTGGCGGCACCGCCCATGGCATCGGGCTGGAACAGACGCTCTTCACGCTGCGCACGATACTCGGAGATACCCAGCGAGGCGGCATAGATACCCACGCCCGCCACTGCGCCCACGGCGAAGGGAACCGCACCCGCCACGACCGTCTCGTTCACCGACGAAAACGGCAGCGTCGCGGCATACATAACCACGGGAGCGGCAAGGCCGATCCCGCACGAAAGTCCGGCAAGGACTGCTCGTTGTGTTGCATCAGAAGAAGCCATGAGCTCTCCCCATCTTCCAGCACCCAAATCGCATCATTCAGTTGGCTGCGCGAGAGAAGATGAAGCGGGGCTATGCCCCAAAGCAACGGTATATGGTTCGTTTCATCTGCGTTTTCCGTCGCGAAGCTTAAAAGCTATTATGCGAAACCGCCCTGTCGATTGCAAGCGACGATGTCGGATTGAAACGGGAAACCTGCTGCTTGCAAGTCTTATGGTCAAAAATAAGTGCGAAGCGGCGATATAGAAAAGGGCCGAGGCTCAAAGCCCCGACCCTTTATCGCATTGATGATTAACGCTGCGTGTGGATTACAACCTAGAACGTCTGCTCGTAGTCGCTGTGCTTTTTGGCCGAACGCACCAGGAACTCCTGGTTGGTGTTGGTGCCCTTGAGACCCTTGATAAACGATGCGGCCGCGCGCTCGGTGTTGTTCATGCCGGCAAGAATGCGACGTAGACCAAAGACAAACGGACGCATCTGCTCGTCGACCAACAGGTCCTCGTTACGCGTACCGGAGGCAACGGGGTCGATAGCCGGGAAGATGCGGCGATCGGCTAGGTCGCGGTCGAGCTTAAGCTCCATGTTGCCGGTGCCCTTGAACTCCTCAAAGATGACCTCGTCCATCTTGGAACCGGTGTCGATGAGGGCAGAGGCCAGGATGGTGAGCGAGCCACCGTTCTCGATATTACGGGCTGCGCCCAGGAAGCGCTTGGGCGGATACAGGGCCGCCGAATCGACGCCGCCCGAAAGGATGCGGCCTGAGGCGGGCGCCGCCAAGTTGTAGGCGCGGGCAAGACGCGTGATGGAGTCGAGCACCACCACGACATCGCCGCCCAGCTCCACGATGCGCTTGGCGCGCTCGATGACGAGCTCTGCCACACGAGTGTGGTTGTCGGCGGGCATATCGAAGGTCGACGCCACAACCTCGCCCTTGATGGAACGCTGCATATCGGTAACCTCTTCGGGGCGCTCGTCGACGAGCAGGCAGATGAGGTGCACCTCGGGGTTGTTAATCGAGATAGACTGGCAGATCTTCTTGAGGATTGTGGTCTTGCCGGCCTTGGGCGGGGACACGATCAGGCCACGCTGACCCTTGCCGATCGGCGACACGATGTCGATGGCGCGACCGGTAATGGAGTCCTTGCCATGCTCCATGCGCAGCGGCTCGTTGGGATAGACCGGGGTGAGGTCACCGAACTTGGGGCGGTTGCGAATCTGCTCGGGGTCTAGACCGTTGACGGTCGTGATTTTGGCGAGGCCGGCGCGCTTGTCGCCGCCGCGCGAAGGACGAAGCGAGCCCTCGATGACGTCGCCCGTGCGCAGACGCGCGGAGCGGATGAGGTAGGCGGGGACGAAGGCGTCGTCGTTGGACTTCATGTAACCGTGGGCATGGATGATACCGGAGCTGTCCGGACGAATCTGCAGGATGCCCTTGATGTCGCGGAAGCCCTCGGCCTTCGCGGCGGTGACGTAGATTTCCTCGACGAGCTCGGCTTTCTTCTTGCCGGTCGTCTCGATCTCGAACTCTTTGGCCTTCTCGCGCAGTTCGGCGACCTTCATGGCAGCGAGCTCCTCACGCGAAAGCGTGGGCTCGGTGGGGGCGGCGTTGCGCTCCTTGTTGCGCTGTTTGCGATCGCGCTGGCGGTTGCGACGGTCGTTGTTGCGCTCGTCCTTGCGCTCATTGCGCTCGTCGTTGCGCTTGTGCTGGCGACGGTTGGGGCGAGCGCCGTCTTCGGCCTCGGCGGGCGCGGCGCCATCGGTTGCGG
>URKV01000191.1 GCA_900548565.1 uncultured Collinsella sp. | reverse complement strand
GTCTCGTGGGCTCGGAGATGTGTATAAGAGACAGATTTTACCGAGTATATGGTGCTCGGCATCTTGGCAACGCACGCCTTTGATTTTGAGGGCCGGCGCACCTTTGACGTGCTGCTGCCCACGGCGGTGTTCCTGCTGCTGATTCCCTCGATCGACGAAACGATTCAGCTCTTTGTGCCGGGACGCGCCGGCATGATCACCGATGTGATGATCGACTGCTGTGGAGCTGCAACGGGCGTTGTGCTCCGATATCTCTTACGGTCGCTGATGTACGCCAAAAAAGCCGCCTAGGACGTATTGTTTGGTCCTAGGCGGCCTTTTTTATTTGAGGGCTTATATGGGGCGTGGTGGCGTCGTTCCGTAGGTCGGATTTGCCGAGCGCGCCACGCCCTGTGGGTGCGTCTGCTACTGAAGCGCCTGTGCGCCCAGGGCCAGGCAGCCCATGATGCCCTGCTTGCCCTTGAGGCTGTTGTTGACGATGTAGTTATCGATGTCGTTGACCTCGGGCGTGACGATATAGCCGTTGAGCATCTCGGCGCACTTTTTGCGCGCGAGCGGCACGATGGGGGTGTGGTCGGCCACGCCGCCGCCGATGATGATCTTTTGCGGCGCGTAGCACAGCGTGTAGGTCATGAGCGCCTGTGCCAGATAGCCTGCGAGCAGGTCCATGGCCTCCGGGTCATCGGCCATGTCTCCGGCGCTCTTGCCATCCCAGCGCTTTTTAACGCCGGGGCCGGCGATGAGGCCCTCGAGACAGTTGTCGTGGAAGGGGCAGGCGCTGTGCTCGCCAATGGTGTCGCGCGGGTCACGCATGACCAGGATGTGGCCAGCCTCGGGATGCATCATGCCGTGCACGAGCTTACCGCCCGAGAGCACGCCGGCGCCCACGCCGGTACCGATGGTCAGGTAGACCACATCGGTGAGGCCCTTGGCGCAACCAAAGGTGACCTCGCCCAGGCAGGCGACGTTGACGTCGGTGTCGTAGCCGCAGGGGATATTGAGCTCGTTTTGGATAGTACCCAGCAGGTCAAAGTAGCGCCATGCCGTTTTGGGCGTCTCCAGGATCTTGCCGTATTGGGGCGAGGCAGGGTTGACTGCAGTAGGGCCAAAGGCGCCGATGCCCAGCGCGGCGATGCCCTTGTCGGCAAACCACGCGTTGACGGCCTCAACGGTCTCCTGCGGGGTCGTGGTCGCGATCTGCTCACGCTCCAGGACCGTACCGTCTGCATAGCCCGTGGCGCAGACCATCTTGGTGCCGCCGGCCTCGAGCGCTCCGATAAGCTGCTGTTCTGCCATAGTATTCCTCTCTCTGGGACGAGTTGCTCCGTGACTAAAGTATAGGGCTCTAAACCATTTAAGAAAGCGCTATAAAAAGAAGCCTCGCAACGTGGCGGGCGGTGCGGGGCTTCTTTGGTTGCTTTAGTTGCCGGGCCGTCCTTACCCGCGCGGCTTGATTTTATCACGTAGCGACTTGAGGTTCTCCAGTGCCGCGTTAAGCGTCTCGTCCCGCTTGGCAAAGTGGAAACGAATCAGATGGTTGACGGGCTCGCGGAAGAAGCTCGAGCCGGGCACGGCGCCCACGCCCACCTTGGATGCGAGGTCCTCGCAGAATTCGAGGTCGCTGTCATAGCCAAACTCAGAGATGTCCATCATGACGTAGTAGGCGCCCTGCGGCACGTTATGCTCAAGACCGATGCTATCGAGCCCCTGGCAGAACAGGTCGCGTTTGGCGGTGTAGAGGTCGAGGACCTCATCGTAATAGCTGTCGTCGAAGTTGAGGGCGGTGACAACGGCTTCCTGCAGGGGAGCGGCGGCACCTACGGTGAGAAAGTCGTGGACCTTCTTGATGCGCTCGGTGATCTGGGCCGGGGCAATGGTGTAGCCCAGGCGCCAGCCAGTAATGGAGTAGGTCTTAGACAGCGAGCTGCAGCTGATGGTGCGCTCGAACATGCCAGGCAGCGTGGCCATGTAGACGTGCTCATGGGGTGCGTAGACGATGTGCTCGTATACTTCGTCGGTGATGCAGTAGGCGTCGTACTTTTTGCAGAGGTCGGCGATAAAGGTGAGTTCCTCGCGCGTAAAGACCTTGCCGCAGGGGTTGGAAGGGTTGCACAGGACGATGGCCTTGGGGTCGTTGTCGCGGAAGGCTGCCTCGAGCGTCTCGCGGTCAAAGTCGAATGTGGGCGGGTTGAGCGGCGCATAGATGGGCTCGGCACCCGAGAGAATGGTGTCAGCGCCGTAGTTCTCGTAGAACGGCGAGAAGATGACGACCTTGTCTCCGGGGTTCGTAACCGTCATCATGGCGGCCATCATGGCCTCGGTGGAGCCGCAGGTGACCACGATATTCTGGTTGGGGTCGATCGGCATGCCCATAAAGTGCTCCTGTTTGGCGGCGAGCGCCTCGCGCATGGCCTGGGAGCCCCAGGTAATGGAGTACTGGTGGTAGAGCGGCTTGGGGTCGGCGGCGATGGTGCTCAGGCTGTTGAGCAGCTGCGCCGGAGGATCGAAGTCGGGGAAGCCCTGCGAGAGATTGACGGCATCGTACTTATTGGAGATGCGTGTCATGCGGCGGATGACCGAATCGGTAAATGTTGCCGTGCGGTTGGAGAGTTCTTTCATGCCGGTCCTTTCGAGGATTTGCAGTGGGGCAAGTTTACTCCTATGGAACCGGTGGGAATTGCTCGAAACGCGCTCGAAAAACTCTTTTCAAAATTCTTGAAAATTGGGGCTTGCATCGCGTGGCGTTCCTTGCAATAATAGTCGAGCGCGAAGCGCACAGGACACGGTGGGTGTAGCTCAGTTGGCTAGAGCGACGGGTTGTGGTCCCGTAGGTCGAGGGTTCGAGTCCCTTTACCCACCCCAGTTCTTGCTTCGTGTTGATATCGGGTCGTTAGCTCAGTTGGTAGAGCAGGGGACTCTTAATCCCAAGGTCCAGGGTT
>URKV01000190.1 GCA_900548565.1 uncultured Collinsella sp. | reverse complement strand
TCTACACGCGTAAGATCGTCGGCAGCGTCAGATGTGTATAAGAGACAGGCGTACACCTTGTCGCCTGCCTTGAGCTCGCGGCCTTCGGCGATCACGGTCTCCAGGTCGACGTATCCCGCCTCCTCGGCCATCTTGATGCCGGTCTTGACGCACAGGCGCTCGGTCTTGTTCTCGCTCAAAAACTGCTTATAGCCGCGGCAAAGCTCCTCGAGCTCCTCGACTTGCTGTGGCGTGTACTTTTTCCATGCGCAGGGACGCTCCATGACGCAGGCTCCTTTCGGATCGATCGTGCTGGTTGATGTACCGTGAGCCATCGTATCACGCGCGGGCTCAAGGTGGCGGGGGAGCTTGATGTACTGTGGCCGCGGGGCGGGGAGCGTGTAAACTGGAGTGAGCAAACCGTGCCCAGCCCAAAGCGAGGTATTCAATATGTCTGACAAGCGCCGCACCTTTGCCGTTATCGACGGCAACTCGCTCATGCACCGCGCCTTCCACGCCGTGCCGCCGACCATGAACGCGCCGGATGGTCGCCCAACCAACGCGATCTTTGGCTTTCTGAACATGTTTCTCAAGATGATCGACGCCTTTAACCCCGACGGTGTGGTCGTGGCGTTTGATAAGGGCAAGCCGCGCGTGCGCATGGAGATGCTACCGCAGTATAAAGCGCAGCGCCCGCCCATGGACCCCGATCTGCACGCGCAGTTCCCTATGATTAAGGAGCTGCTCACCGCGCTCAACGTGCCGATTCTGCAGTCCGAGGGCTGGGAAGGCGACGATATCCTGGGAACCATGGCGCGCCTGGGTGAGGAGGCCGGCTGCGACATGCTGCTGGTGACTGGCGACCGCGACATGTATCAGCTTGTGACCGAGCACGTCAACGTGGTCTCGACCCGCAAGGGCCTGTCCGACGTGGCGATTATGACGCCCGAGAGCGTGGATGACCTGTATCACGGCATTACGCCGGCGCTCGTGCCCGATTTTTACGGTCTAAAGGGCGATACGTCGGACAACATTCCGGGTGTACCGGGCATCGGCCCCAAAAAGGCGAGCGCGCTCATCGCGCAGTACGGCAGCTTGGACGAGGTCATCGCGCATGCCGACGAGGTCAAGGGCAAGATGGGCGAGAACCTACGTGCGCATATCGACGACGCACTGCTGAGCCGCAAGGTCGCAACCATTCGCACCGATGCGCCTGTCGAGCTCGATTTTGAGGCGACGTCCTTCCCGGCGTATTCTGCCGATGAGGTTTCCGCTGCGCTGGGCACGCTTGGTATCACCGCCATGCAGAACCGTTTCTTGGCGCTGATCGGTGACGAGGGTGGCGCTGCTGCCGCTGCTAGAACGTTTGAGATGCCCACGATTGAGCGCACCGCTGCCGGCGATGCCGAGGCGCTTGCTGACGTGGCGTCCGAGGTTTCGCGTGCGATCGAGGCGGGCGAGTGGGTCGCCACCGTGGTGGACGATGACAAGGAAGAGGGCGCGCTCTTTGGACTGACGCGCACGCTGTGGTTGGCGACGTCCAAGGGCCTCTTCGCGCTCGAGGAGGGCGACAGCTGCGCGGCGGCTGAGGTTGAGGGCTTCAACTTCGTCCACGGCGTGATTGCTGGCGTGCTCGCGCGTCTGTTTATGGAGGGTCGCGTGGCGAGCCCGGATATGAAGGTGCTGTTGCACGAGCTTTCGCCCATCGATTCTTCTGAGCCCGAGCTCATGGATCCGCTCGCTGCCGATTCCACGCGTATCTTCGATACCGTGGTTGCCGCCTACCTGCTGGATTCCGACCGCTCCGAGTTCGATGAGGCATATCTTGCCGATACGTATCTGCAGATGGCGCTGCCTGCGGCGCGCGGCGCAGAGGGTGCCGGCGAGGACGCTCCGGCACCTGCCGCCCGTACTGCGGCTCTGACGCTGGCGCTCGTGGCGCCGTTGCGCGAGTGCATGGCCCGCGAGAACGCCGCCAACGTGTTCGATGGCATCGAGATGCCGCTCGTTCCGGTACTTGCCAAGATGGAGCGCGCGGGCATGCTCGTGGACCCCGAGCGCCTGCACAGTCTGTCCGAGGGTCTGGCGACCCAGATTGCCGAGGTCGAGCGCAGCATTCGCGACCTGGCGGGTGATGAGACGTTTAACATCGGTAGTCCCATGCAGCTGTCGCACGTGCTCTTTGATGTGATGGGGCTTCCGACCAAGGGCCTCAAGAAGACTAAGCGCGGCTATTATTCGACCAATGCCAAGGTGTTGAGCGATCTTGCCCGCGACCACGAGATCGTGCGCCTGATTTTGGACTGGCGTGAGAAGTCCAAGATCAAGTCAACCTATCTGGACACGCTGGGCCCGCTGCGCCGTGGTGACGGTCGTGTGCACACCACGTACAACCAGACCATCACGGCAACGGGGCGTCTGTCCTCGAGCGACCCGAACCTGCAGAACATCCCGACGCGCTCGGAGCTGGGCCGCACCGTCAAAACGGCGTTTTCGGCAGGCGAGGGAAGCGTCTTTTTGGCGGTGGACTACTCGCAGATCGAGCTGCGTCTGCTGGCGCATCTTTCGGGTGACGAGCACCTGGTGCGCGCCTTTAACGAGGGCGAGGACTTCCATGCCGAGACGGCGGCGCGCGTGTTTGGTGTGCCGGTGTCCGAGGTGACGCCCGACCTGCGCAGCCGCGCCAAGGCCGTGAACTTTGGCATCGTGTACGGCCAGCAGGCCTACGGTCTGTCGCAGTCGCTGCATATCTCGATGGCCGAGGCGCGCGACATGATCGACCGCTACTACGAGGCCTACCCGGGCGTGCGTACGTTCCTCGACAACGTGGTGGCGCGCGCCAAGCAGACGGGCTACGCCGAGACCATGTATGGCCGCAGACGCCATATTCCGGAGCTCAAGGCCAAAAACCCGCAACTCCGCGGCTTTGGCGAGCGCACGGCCATGAACCATCCCATGCCTGTCTCTTATACACATCTCCGAGCCCACGAGACTCCTGAG
>URKV01000189.1 GCA_900548565.1 uncultured Collinsella sp. | reverse complement strand
GTGGGCTCGGAGATGTGTATAAGAGACAGTCCTCATACCAAGGCGCGATAGAGCCCCAACCCAAGAGCAAGGCGCATGCCTCGAGCACAACCTCCTCGGATAGCTCGAGCTCGGCGGCAAGGTCGGCCACGGTCACGCGACCATGACGATAGATAGCCGCGAGCACGCGATCGGCGCACGAGACGTCGGTCGGATCCATACCGCAGATGGCAGCGTAGCCACCCAGCAGCAGCGGGGTCACGCCAAACTTGGTTCCAATGCGACGTGACGTGTAATGGATGTCAAAGCGACACGGCAGGCCCAAAAAGAACTCGGTCACACGGACGCCGCAGGCACGCGCCGCCAAAAAGTGGCCGCCCTCGTGCAAAAACACAAGGACGGAAAGCATCAGCAGGCCCCAAAAGACCGATGAGAGAACGCTCAGAACAGTATCCATAAAACGAAAAAGCAATCCTTATGGGTTAGGAACGGGTTGCGGCGAGCACCTGCGCAGCCTTTTCACGCGCCCATGCATCGATGTCGCGAAGCTGCTCAAACGAATCGACCGCCTGCATATCGTGAGAATCCATGCAGGATTCCACAATGCGATCGATATCAGTAAAGCTGCAGCCATCGTGCAGGAAGGCATCGACGGCGACCTCGTTGGCGGCATTGAGCACGCACGGCATGGTGCCACCCGTCTTGCCGGCACGCTCGGCCAGTGCCAGACAGCGGAAGGTATCCATGTCGGCCGCGTCAAACGTGAGCTGCCCCAACTCGCGAAAATCGATACGAGGCGCCGGAGTATCCCAACGCTCGGGATACGAGAACGCGAACTGGATGGGAATACGCATGTCGGAAGCACCGAGATGCGCCATCACGGAGCCGTCGGCGAACTCGACCATAGAGTGAATCTTGGACTGACGCTGCACGACCACGTTAATGAAATCGAGGTCGCAGTTAAACAGATGCATGGCCTCAATACGCTCCAGGCCCTTGTTCATGAGGGTAGCGGAGTCGATGGTGATCTTGGCACCCATGGCCCACGTGGGATGTGCGAGGGCATCGGCACGCGTCACGCGATCGAGCTCGTCGCGTGTGCGACCAAAGAACGGACCGCCCGAGCAGGTGAGCCAAATACAATGAGCCTCGCGTGGGTTCTCCCCCAGATAGCACTGGTAGATGGCGGAGTGCTCAGAGTCGACTGGAATAAGCTGGCCCGGTTGCGCCAACGACATAAGCAAGTCGCCACCGATGACAAGGGACTCCTTGTTGGCAAGGGCAAGGCGCTTATTTGAGGTCAAGGCCGCATGGCTCGCCTCGAGACCGGCGGCGCCCACAATAGCGACGAGCACGCAGTCGACATCGTCGCGACGCGCGAGCTCGCAAACCGCCTGCGCGCCAACGCCGAGCTTCGTTCCCTCGGGCAGCTCCTGCAGCACGGCGTCATCGCCATGAGCGACATCGGCCACGGCAACCGCCGGAACCGAGAACTCGCGGGCAGCGGCAACGAGCTCGGAGGTACTGGAGTTAACGGACAGCGCCGTCACCTGCAAGCGATCGGCGTGCTGGCGGCACACATCGAGCGCCTGGGTGCCGATAGAGCCCGTACAACCCAGGATGGCAACACGAAGGCGTCCATCGGGGCCATACGTCGTCTGGAATGACATTACAGCACGCCTCCGATCATCAAAAGCAGCTGCGCGGTAATGCAGCCAAAGATAAGCGAATCGCTACGATCGAGCATGCCGCCGTGGCCCGGGATAAGGTTACCGGAATCCTTAACGCCCACACCGCGCTTGATGCGCGACTCGATGAGGTCTCCGATAACGCCCAGGACGGACACGACCACGCCGCACAGCAGCGCATAGGGCAGGCTGAGCTTGTAGAAGTGCGTCGCCCACAGGATGAGCCAAATCAAAACCGAGCCCAGGATGCCGCCGACAAACCCCTCCCAGCTCTTTTTGGGAGAGATCTTGGGAACCATCTTGTGCTTGCCGATACGGCTACCCACGATGTAGGCAAACGAATCGGAGACCCAAAGGGACGCGCAAACGCCCACCGAAAGCAGGGCGCCGGCAAAACCGGGCACGGCATCGCGCAGCAGCACGATAGCCGACAGCATAAAGCCAGTGTAGATGGGACCCATGAGCGTCACGGCCACATCAGAGATGCGGGTACGCGGCGACCAAACATACCAAATGCCCACAGCGAGCATCAGGGCAAAAAGCAGGGCATTCAGCAACATCGAATCGCCCAACGCCGACAGCGGAAAGAGTACGGCGGCAGCGATACCCATGCGCTCGTTAGCCATCTTGCCATCGAGCCTCGTCATACGGAAAAACTCATAGCAGCACAGACCGCTCATGACAGAAACAAAGATGGCCGTGGGCACAATACCCAAAACCAGGCACAGGATAAAGACAACGGCATAGACGATACCGGCGGCGGCACGGGTGATAAAGCCGGCAAGCCACGAACCGGTGCCATTCTTCGCTGCGGGCGCTCCCGCAGCGACAGCCTTGCGCTCAGATGTCTTGGGAGCAATTGCCTTGGGACGATCGGACACGATTAAGCCTCCTCGGTCTTGCTCAGACCACCAAACCTACGGTCACGGCCCTGATAGGCCAAAATGGCGTCGACAAGGCCCCAGCGATCAAAGTCGGGCCAATAGGTATCGGTGACGTAGAATTCGGAATAAGCCACCTGCCACAGCAGATAGTTCGAAAGGCGCAGCTCACCAGAAGTGCGAATCAAAAGCTCAGGATCGGGAAGGCCAGCGGTATAGAGGTGGGAAGCCACCATGTCGTCATCAATTGCGCCAGGATCGATCTTACCGGCGGCAGCGTCGAGTGCGATCTGACGGACAGCGCGGGTAATCTCGGCACGCGCGCCGTAGTTGACGGCAAGCGCCAGCGTCATACCGGTGTGATCGGCGCACTCGGCAAGACCGCGTTCAAAAACGTCGCGGGTCTTCTTGGGCAGCGCGGAAATATCACCCAAAAAGACAACGCGCACATTTTCGCGCTTTAGAAGCGGCAGCTCGTCAATGAAC
>URKV01000188.1 GCA_900548565.1 uncultured Collinsella sp. | reverse complement strand
TCTACACGCGTAAGATCGTCGGCAGCGTCAGATGTGTATAAGAGACAGGTCGAGCCCAAGCCGAGCCGTGACGAGATGACCTTTGCCCAGCGCATGGTTACCTCCAAGGAATCTACAGGCGAGAACGAGATCCCTGGCATGGCGCCGGCTCAAAAAATCATCATTGTCCTTGCCCTCATCGCGTTTGTCATCTTTATGGGCTACACGATCCTGACCAGCATGGGCCTGCTCTAACCGATTTGCATCGGGCGTCATGTCCGCATCCTCTGCTCTCGTCTAACCCTCAAATTCTGTACCACACATCCGAAAGGTCGCCCCATGGCTTTGACCGATATCTCTCATCCCACCGACATCGCAATGCTCACCGATCTGTACGAACTCACTATGGCCCAGGGCCTGTGGGAGAGCGGCAAGGCCAATGAGCAGGGTTGTTTTACCGCGTTTTACCGCGACCATCCCTTTGGCAGCGCCTATGCCGTCATGTGCGGCACCGCCGAGCTGCCCGAGCTAGTCGAGAATCTGCGCTTTACGCCCGAGGATATCGACTACCTCGCATCGCTTGAGGCCCCGGCCGGCGGCGCGATGTTCAAGTCCGCATTCCTCGACTACCTGCGCGATTTTCGTGCGCATGTAAATATCGACGCCGTCCCCGAGGGCGAGCTCGTCTTTCCGCGCGAGCCCATGGTGCGCGTCACCGGTCCTGCGCTCGAGTGCCAGCTGCTTGAGACGGCGCTGCTCAACATCGTCGGCTTTCAGACGCTTGTCGCCACCAAGACGGCGCGCGTGGTGCTCGCCGCCGACGGTCGCCCCGTGGCGGAGTTTGGCCTGCGCCGAGCCCAGGGTCCCGATGGCGGCCTGGCCGTTGCGCGCGCGAGCTACGTTGCCGGCTGCTCCTCTACGTCCAATGTGCTCGCCGGTCGCCGCTACGGTATTCCCGTCTTTGGCACGCATGCGCACAGCTGGGTGATGAGCTTCGATTCCGAGCTCGAGGCCTTCCGTGCCTTTGCCAAATCGAGCCCCAAGAACTGTACGCTGCTCATCGACACCTACGATGTGCGCGAGGGCTGCGAGCATGCCATTACGGTCGCCAAGGAGATGGAGGCAGCGGGCGAGCGCCTGTCGGCTATTCGCATTGACTCGGGCGACCTCGCCAAGCTCTCCAAGTATGTCCGTGGTCGTTTCGATGCCGAGGGCCTGCCCTATGTGGGGATCTCGGTTTCCAACGATCTTGACGAGTACACGATTCAGTCGCTGCTCGACCAGGGCGCGCCCATCGATAGCTTTGGCGTGGGCACCAAGCTCGCGACCTGCTACGACCAGCCGGCGCTGGGCGGCGTGTACAAGCTTTCCGCCCGCCGTGCGAGCGAGGCCGACCCGTGGACGCCGGTGGTCAAGCTCTCCGAGCAGCCCTACAAGCGCACGATCCCGGGCGTGCAGCGTGTGCGCCGCTATTACGACGGCTTTGGTGGACCGGTCTGCGACATGATCTATGACGAGGACCATCTGACGGGGGAGGGCGCCGCGCGCGGCAATACCCTCGTGGCCGTGAACGATGCCGCCCTGGTGACCGATGTGTCGGAGCTTGAGTATCGCGAGCTGCTGGTGCCGATCGTGCGCGATGGCAGTGCGGTGGCTCCGCGTGAGAGCATCAAGGACGCGCGCGAGCGCTGTGCTTGGGCGCTCGATCATCTGGATGCGGCTTTCAAGCGCTTCCTGTATCCGCAGACCTACGTGGTGGGTATGGAACAGGGCCTGGCCCAGGTGCGCGACGAGCTCGTGCGCAAGAATATGGCCGCGGCTTCTGCCTTTCCTTGGGCTCACTAATTCCTTGGGCGGTAGGGGCGAGTCACGCTCCCTTGGCCGCCAGCTCGGCCGTTCGCTGAACAGTTGATTGGTTTGACGTATGACGACTTCTTATAAAACGATGGTGGTAAAGATCGGTTCGTCCACGGTGGTGGGCGCCGATGGCAAGGTCAACCGCGCCTTTATCGGCGGACTTGCCGATCAAGCCGCAGCGCTGCGCAAGCTCGGCTGGCGTCTGGTCGTGGTGAGCTCGGGCGCTATTGCCTGTGGCTATCCCGTGTTGGGCTTCGACCGCAAGCCGGTCGGCGACCTTCCGAGCCTGCAGGCCTGCGCCTCGGCTGGTCAGTGCATCATCTCGTCGGCCTACGACGAGGAGTTCCATGCGCGCGACCTGCTCACCTCGCTCGTGCTGCTCACGCGTCACGACACGGCGCGTCGCACGTCCTACCTGCACGCGCGCGACGCCCTGCTGCGTCTGGTGGAGCTGGGCGTGGTGCCGGTCGTCAACGAGAACGACACCGTTACCGTCGACGAGATCAAGTTTGGCGACAACGACACACTGGCGGCGCTCGTGAGCTGCCTGGTATCTGCCGATCTGTGCGTGACGCTCTCGGACATCGATGGTCTCTATACTGCCAATCCGCATGAGGACCCCACGGCCGAGTTTGTTCCTGTCGTGCATAAGATCGATGCCAAGATTATTGCCTCGGCGGGCGATTCTTCCACATCGGTGGGCACGGGCGGCATGATTACCAAGATCCGCGCGAGCCGCATCCTGATGACGGCGGGCATTCAGAGCGTGATTTGCTCGGGCGAGGAGCCCGATGCGCTCGTGCGCCTCGCCCGCGGCGAGAGCGTGGGCACGCTGTTCGATCCGCCGGCGGAGCGTCTGGACATCGCGCCCCGCAAGCTGTGGATCGCGCTGGGTGACAAGGCCCACGGCTCGGTGACGGTTGATGACGGTGCCGCGAAGGCGCTGGTCAGCCGTGGCTCTTCCTTGCTTGCGGTGGGTATTCGCGAGGTCGATGGCCAGTTTGCCGAGGGCGATGTGCTCGATGTGTGCGATCCGAGCGGTATGGTCGTCGCCCGCGGTATCGCCGAGGCCGATTCGGACGTGCTGGAGCTTGCAGCCGGCCGCCGCCAGGACCAGATCGCCAGCAACCGCCTGCTCGCTAACCTGGCCGAGAAGCCGGCGATACACAGGGATAATTTAATCGTCTTCGCATAACCAATTGACGCTGCAAACGCCCCTAAGCGGCAATCTGACGTTCAATCGTCGGGCATGACCA
>URKV01000187.1 GCA_900548565.1 uncultured Collinsella sp. | reverse complement strand
ACGAGATGCTCAGGAGTCTCGTGGGCTCGGAGATGTGTATAAGAGACAGGAGGAACTGACGACGAGAATAAGCCTGATCGAGCATGATCTTCCTTTCATACATGCGAAACGCGGGCACCCTGCCCGCTTTGCTGTTTGGAAAGATACGGCCTCGATCGGGCAGCGCCCGCGCCAACTGCGGTTTCTTACGGGCATTTGATAGACCCTTACCGCTAGCTCTGCCCAGCCTTTACAAACGGATAACAATCCCCACCCAAGCATGGCACGCTTTTTACACCAATAAAAACAGAGTTGCGGTGAAATAGTTCCTGGTTGGCCATCAAATGGCCCATTCTAGGAACTATTCCACCGCAACTTAGATTGGGAAACCGCGTAACCTTAAAGCTCCAGCTCATTCAAACGGAGGATTGCCACGATATAGATCTTGAGCGCTTGCTTGAGCTGTTCCTCGTTGGCGCACTCGTTGGGGCCGTGCATCTGGCCGCCCCATGCGGGCAGCTCCAGGCCGGTCTCCTCGGGGCCAAACGACACGGCGCGGGCAAAGTTGCGCGCGTAGGTGCCGCCGCCCATGGCAAAGGGCTCGGCATGCTTGCCCGTAAACTCGTTATAGGTATCGATAAGCGCCTTCACGGCCGGATCGTCGGCAGACACCGAGAACGGCACCTTTGCATGACCCACGCGACACGTCACGTCAAAGCGCCCCACGAGTGGCTCGAGCTGCTCGCGGATGGTGTCGGCGCTCGTGCTATCGGGGAAACGCACGTCGATGACCTGCTCGATGTGGCCGTCCACCACGCGGATGACGCCGGGATTGCAGGTAAGCGGGCCAAACGCGGGGCTCGTCGCGTCGATGCCCAGGCCGCGGCCATAGGCGTCCGCATGTACAAAGGCCAGGAACTTGACAAACTCGTGCTCGGCAGGCGTCAGCAGGCGCTCGCCGCGGGCACCAAACGCGTCCTCGGCCTCGCGCAGATACGCCACGATCAGACCGACGGCATTGATCGTTCCCTCGGGCATCGAGGCATGACCGCCAATACCGTGGGCGAAAATCTGCGCATGCCCGTTATCGAGTGCTGTAATCTCCAGGCGGTCAGCGTTCTCAACGGGCGCCGGCAGTTCATCGGCGGCAATCGCAAGCTCGCAGATAGACTGCGACGGAATGGCGTTGCTCGCCTCGGCACCGCTCCACGACACGATGCGCCCGCCGTCGATCTTGGAGCTCACAAACGTCGCCCCGAACTGGCCCTTCTCGGCATTGCAGACCGGGAACTCGGCATCGGGCGTAAACAGAAAGTCGGGGTTTGCATAGTTCTCCAGATAATGGTGAACGTCGGACATGCCCACTTCCTCATCGCAGCCCAGCAGCGCGCGGAAGGTGTAGCGCGGCACAATGCCGTGCTTGAGCAGGTACGCGCCGGCGTAGAGCGACAGCACCGCCGGACCCTTGTCGTCGATCACGCCACGGCCGAGCAGCCAGCCCTCGCGACGCTCCATCGCAAACGGATCGGTATTCCAGCCGGGGCCTGCGTGCACCACGTCCACGTGGCAGATGGTCGCGAGCTGCTTATCGCCGCGACCCGGGATATCGGCAATACCCACGTAACCCTCGTCGTCGCTTGTCTGGTAGCCAAGCTTCTGCGCGATGCCGAGCGCGCAATCGAGCGCGTCACGGACCGGACGGCCAAACGGCGCGCCGGGCTCCGCATTGGCAGAAACCGCCACGGACGGATAGCTCACCAGCTGCTCGATATCGGCGACGACATCCTCCCAGACCTCGTCGACATACTCGGTAACGCTCTGCTCCACCTGATTCATGGACGACCTCCTTACCAATGAGGGGCAAGTGTGCCGCCCCTCACATCAAGTACTTATATAGCGAAAAGTTTAGCAAGCTCGGCCACCGAATGCACCACCGCATCGGCGCCCGCTGCCTCGTGCTCGCCCGGCGCCGCCGCGCCCGAATAGATGCCAATACACGGCACGCCCATCGCGTGCGCGCCCTCCACGTCATTAAAGCGGTCGCCGATCATCACGGCCTCGTCAGCAGTCGCGCCGAGCGCCGCCAGCGCATCGCGGACCGAATCCGCCTTGGTCTCGCGTCCCTGAGGCGGATTCATGCCGACCACGGCCTCAAACTGAGAAAGCCCCAGCTCATGCACCATGTCGATGCACTTTGCCTCCATGCGCGACGTCGCCACGGCCACACGCTTGCCCTGGGCGGCCAGCCCGTCGAGCAGCTCGGGGATCCCATCGAACACGGGGTACTCTTTCGGTCCCAGCTCATCAAAATAGGCGCGGTATTCGTCTGCCACTACCAGCGATTCCTCGCGCGAGAAGCCGTAAAAGTCATGGAAGCTCTTCCATAGCGGGGGCCCGATCATACGGCGCAAGTCACCCATCTGCGCCTCCGAAAACCCGCGCGCAGCCAGCGTCTTACGCGTCGAGGTCATCACCGCCCGACCCGTATCGGCCACCGTGCCATCAAAATCGAACAGCACAACCGGCCGTTTGCCTATCTCCAACGCCTCCATCGGCATTCCTCTTCCCCAGTTGACGATTTCCACACCGACACTTCAAATTGTTGACTATTCAACAATTGAACCTAGTAATGTGGAACGACTCTACTATACTTGTCGCACTTTGCTCTCAGAAGGCGGCGCGCAAGCGCCCCAACGAAAGGTGCAATTATGTCTTTTGCCATCATAACCGACTCCACGTCGGACATCTCCCCCGCCCGTGCCCAAGAGCTCGGCATTTACGTGATTCCGCTGCATGTGATTATCGAGGGTGAGGACCTGCTCGACCAGGTACAGATTACCGCCCAGGAATACGTCGCCCGCATGGCTGGCTCCGAGCAGTTGCCGCACACCTCGCAGCCGAGCGCCGGCGAATTCAAGGCGCTCTTTGACCGTGTGCGCGCCGATGGCCACGATAGCGCGATCTTTATCTCGCTGTGCAGCGAGTGGTCTGCCTGCTATTCCAACGCATGCCTGACGGCCGAGACCCACGAGCTCGACGTGCGCTGCATCGATTCGCGCACCGGCTCGGGCGCCGAGGGCTTGCTGGTGGAGTACGCGCTGGCCATGCGCGAGGACGGTCGCAGCCTGGACGAGACCGAGGCGCAG
>URKV01000186.1 GCA_900548565.1 uncultured Collinsella sp. | reverse complement strand
TCTACACGCGTAAGATCGTCGGCAGCGTCAGATGTGTATAAGAGACAGGTCCCTAACTGCCGGGTTGGTGACTGGGTGTAAAGGGGCGCCGCGGGATAGATCCTGCGGCGCCCCTTTGCGTTGGCGTGTCGCCTAAGCTTTACAGCTGGTACAGCGTGGTGAACTTGTCCTGCAGGTAGCTGCAGTAGTAGCGGGCATCGAACGCCATGCCGCACGCGCACTTGATGAGCTCCGGCGCGTCCTTGGCGCGGCCCCACTGCCAAATGTGCTCGCCCAGCCAGGCGCGGACGGGTGTCAGGTCGCCGCTCGCACAGGCGCCGTTGAGGTCGACACCGTCGCGGCACATGGCCGGCACAAACATGGCGTCGTAGGCGCTGCCCAGCGCATAGGTGGGGAAGTAGCCAAACGAGCCGCCGCTCCAGTGCGTATCCTGTAGGCAGCCGTGCGTGTCGTCGGGAACGGGAATGCCCAGGTACTCATCCATGAAGCGGTTCCAAAGCGCGGGGATGTCCTTGGCCGTGGCCTCGCCGGCAAACAGCATGCGCTCGATCTCGTAGCGCACCATAACGTGCAGCGGATAGGTGAGCTCGTCGGCCTCGGTGCGGATCAGCGAAGGCTGCGCGATGTTCACGGCGTGGTAGAGCGTGTCCTCGTCGACGTCGCCGTAGACCTCGGGTGCGTGGCGGCGCAGCACCTCGAGCAGCGGTCCCATAAAGGCACGGCTGCGGCCCACGGTGTTCTCAAAGAAACGGCTCTGGCTTTCGTGGATGCCCATGGAGGTGCCGCCCTCCAGACAGGTGCGCGCATAGGCGGGATTGACGCCCAGCTCGTACATGGCGTGTCCCGCCTCGTGGATGATGCTGTAGACGTTGGAGATGCAATCGTTCTCGTAGATGTGTGTCGCGATGCGCGCGTCACCCACGGCAAAGCCCTCGCTAAACGGGTGCTCGGTAAAGGCAAGCGTGGTGTCGTCCAGGTTCAGGCCGACGAGCTTCATCAGGTCGAAGCTCATGGCGCGCTGGGCGGCCTCGGGCACGCGGGCGTGCAAAAAGTCGGCAGCGGGCTGCTGGCCGCGCTCGCCGATGGCGTGCACGAGCGGCACGACCGTCGCCTTGACCTCATCGCAAAACGCATCGAAGCTCTCGGCAGAAAGGCCGCGCTCGTACTGGTCGAGCCAAACGTCGTATGGGTCGCGCTTGGGGTCCATGAGTTCGGCCTGATGCTTAAGTTGGGCGACGATTCTATCCACATAGGGCTCAAAGCTCGCCCAGTCGTTGGCCGTCTTGGCCTTGTGCCACACGGCGTCGGCCTCGCAGGTGAGCCTGGTCCAGGCTTCGGCCTCCTCGGTGGGGATGACGCTTGCCTCGCGCTGGTCGCGGCCGAGCACGCGGATCTCGTCGAGCAGCTGCGGGTCGTCGATTTTGCCGCCTGCAACCGTCTCGCGCGCTAACGAGCGTACGAGCTCAACGGACTTCTCGCTGGTCAGTAGCTTGTGATGTTCGCCGGCAAGCGTGCCCATGGCGTCGGCACGGGCGGCAGCGCCGTTGGCAGGAGCAATCGTCGCTCCATCGAACTCGGCAATCTTGAGCAGGTACTCGCGAGTCCACAGCTTGCCCTCGAGTTTGCGGAACTTTTTGACGGCCTTGTCGACTTTAGCGGCCTTGACGCCCTTGGCAGCCTTTGCCACGGCGGCCTTGGCCTTCTTATCGAGTTTCTTTCCCATGCCGTATCCTTAATCTCGCAGGCCGAGCGCCGCAGGCGGGTGCACGGCCAGTTTGCACAGCTACCTGCCTTGTACCCAGCGCGAACAAAACTGAACGCGGCGATATGCTCGCAGAATGTGTTATCCTATAGCCCAATGCGTTGACGGAGAGGGTTTTGCCCGCCGCGTCGCCGGCAAGAGAGGGAAGGTCATGGGCTGCAAGCCTTCCTGCGGTGGCAAGGGCCAAGCGTTCACTCCCGAGCAGCGACCTCAACGGGCACGCGGCCAGTGGCAGCAAAGTCCCAGTAGGGAAGCCGTGAGCCTCGCGACAAGAGGCACAGAGTGGGCGCGGCGGGCCAGACATCCGCCGGGTCAAACAAGGTGGTACCGCGGAATTCAACCGTCCTTGGGCAATGTACATGCCCGAGGGCGGTTTTTTTGTTACCGAACCGGGCCGCGCATCCGCAACATCGGGCGGCGTCAGCCGTCCCGGAGCGCGGATGTGCGAGAGACGAAAGGGAAGACATGAGTCTGATTGATGATCTGGTCAAACTCGAGGAAGAGGCCAAGGAGCTCGTCACTAGCGCTGACGACGCCGCCAAGCTCGAGGCCGCGCGCGTTGAGCTGCTCGGCCGCAAGGGCCGTATCACCGGCCTGATGCGCATGATGGGCAAGCTCGCTCCCGAGGATCGTCCCATGATGGGCAAACGCGCCAACGAGATGCGCCGGCTGATCGAGGGCATGCTCGACGAGCGCACCACCGAGATGAAGGCTGCCGCCCTCAAGCACGCGCTCGAGCACGAGGCCGTCGACATCACGCTGCCGGGCATCCGTCCGCAGATCGGTCACCAGCACCTGATCAAGCAGATCATCGAGGAGGCCGAGGACATCTTCTGCGGCATCGGCTACACCGTCGAGTCCGGCCCCATGGTCGATACCTCCTACTACAATTTTACCGCGCTCAACGCCCCCATGGATCACCCGAGCCGCTCGGCTCGCGACACGTTCTATGTGATCGACAACAACCCCGGCAGCGTCGCGCATCCCGAGGCTCACGCTCACGGTGAGTCCGACGTGCTGCTGCGCACCCAGACCTCGGGCGTGCAGATTCACACCATGGAGTCGCAGAAGCCGCCCATCTACATGATCTGCCCGGGCACCGTCTACCGTCCCGACACGGCCGACGCCTGCCACCTGCCGCAGTTCAACCAGATTGAGGGCCTGGTCGTCGACGAGGGTATCACCTTTGGCGATCTTAAGGGTACGCTCGACTACTTTGTTAAGTGCATGTTTGGCGAGGACCGCAAGACGCGCTACCGTCCGCACTTCTTCCCCTTCACCGAGCCTTCCTGCGAGGTGGACGTGAGCTGCCACGTCTGCGGCGGCAAGGGCTGCAACTTCTGCAAGCACAGCGGCTGGATTGAGATTCTGGGCTGCGGCATGGT
>URKV01000185.1 GCA_900548565.1 uncultured Collinsella sp. | reverse complement strand
ATCTACACGCGTAAGATCGTCGGCAGCGTCAGATGTGTATAAGAGACAGCCTGGAAGACCCCATCCGCTCCTTTGTGCCGGACGGTAAGTTCTACATCACCACCACGCTCGGCGGCTTTGGCTTGCGCTTCTCGCTGGCCATCAAGATGGCCGTGGTCATGTGCACGCCCATGATCATCTGGCAGATTCTGGCGTTTTTCCTACCGGCGCTTCGCCCCAACGAGCGCAAGTGGGTCGTGCCCACGGTGCTCGCCTCGACGGTGCTGTTCTTCCTGGGTGCCATCTTCTGCTACTTCATCATCATTCCTGCGGGCTTTGAGTGGCTCATCGGCGAGACCTCGGCCGTCGCTACGGCACTGCCCGATCTGGAGAACTACGTCAACATGGAACTGCTCTTTATGATCGGCTTTGGCGTGGCGTTTGAGCTGCCGCTCATCATCTTCTATCTGTCCGTCTTCCACATCGTGTCCTACGCTGCTTTCCGCGGTGCCTGGCGTTATGTATACGTTGGCCTGCTCGTGGGTTCGGCTGTGATCACGCCCGACGGCTCGCCCGTTACGCTGGGTCTCATGTATGGCGCCCTGCTCTCGCTCTACGAGATTTCGCTCGCCATCGCCCGTGTGGTCATTACCGCGCGCGAGGGCAAGGAGGGCTTGTTTGTGAGCCGTCTGGACCTGTTCTCGGACGATGAGGACGACGAGGAGTAAATCGGTATGCACGAGGTTGGCATTGTCAACGGCATACTCGATACAGTGATTCGCGCGGCGCGTGGGGCGGGGGCCTCGCGCGCCGTTTTGGTAACGCTGCGTATCGGGGATATGACCGAGGTCGTGCGCGAAGCACTCGACTTTGCGTGGGAGACATTTCGCGACGAGGACCCGCTCACGCGCGGCTGCGAGCTTGCCGTGGAGGAGGTCCATCCACAAAGCGAGTGTCTGGACTGCGGCGAGGTCTTCGAGCACGACCGCTTCCATTGCCGCTGTCCCCAATGTGGCGGCGCCAACGTGCGTCTGCTGCACGGCCGCGAGCTCGACATCGCAAGTATCGAAATCGAAACCCCCGACGATTAGCCCGCTAGCCATCTGGTGATGGGGTATAAAGGGGCCAAAGTAAGGAGTGCCGAGTATGGCCGAGAAAACGATTGATATCGCGTCGCCGATTCTGTCGCGCAATGAGCGCCTGGCAGATCAGCTGCGTCAACGATTTAAAGAGACAAACACCTATGTGATTAACGTCTTGTCGAGCCCCGGTTCGGGCAAGACCACCACGATCCTGGGCACCAACGAGCGCCTGCGCGACAAGGCTGGCCTGCGCTGTGCCGTCATCGAGGGCGATATCGCCTCGGATGTCGACGCCATCACCATGAAGGAAGCCGGCATGCCCGCCATCCAGATCAACACGGGCGGCCTGTGCCACCTCGAGGGCAACATGATCATGGAGGCCGTCGACGCGTTCGACCAGGCTGTGGGTCTGGAAAACATCGACGTCATCTTTATCGAAAATGTGGGCAACCTGGTCTGCCCGGTCGACTTTGACCTGGGCGAGAACCTGTCCATCATGATTCTCTCGGTGCCCGAGGGCGACGACAAGCCCATCAAGTACCCGGGCATCTTCCAACACGCCGGCGCGCAGCTGCTCAACAAGGTCGACGTGGCTCCGGCTTTCGATTTTGACATGGATAGGTATACTAAGACACTCGATGACCTCAATCCGCAGGCGCCGCGGTTTGCCGTGAGCGCGCGCAAGGGCGAGGGCATGGATGCCTGGTGCGATTGGCTCATCGGGCAGATTGAGCAAGCAAGGGCGTAAGTCGGCCGCCATACGGGCGGGCGTAGCCGCAGAGACACGAGATAGGAGCCTCTTTTGAAGCTCATCATCGCCGAGAAAAACGACGCCGCGCGGCAGATTGCCGAGCGTCTGTCCACGGGTAAACCCAAAAAGGACAAGGTGTACAACACCGCCATCTACCGTTTTGAGTGGAAGGGCGAGGAGTGCGTGACGATCGGTCTTGCCGGTCACATCCTTGCGCCCGATTTTTGCGACAGCGTGCTGTTCGATAAAAAGCTGGGCTGGTATTCGGTTACTGAGGACGGCGAGATGCTGCCGGCCGACATGCCCGATGGCCTGGCTCGTCCGCCCTACGACACCAAGCGCAAGCCGTTTCTTGCCGATGGTATCTCCATCAAGGGCTGGAAGCTCGAGAGCCTGCCTTATCTCACCTGGGCGCCCGTCATTAAGCTGCCGGCCGAGAAAGAGCTCATTCGCTCGCTCAAGAACCTTGCCAAGAAGTCCGACAGTGTCATCATCGCCACGGACTTCGATCGCGAGGGCGAGCTGATCGGTTCGGACGCTCTCAACAAGGTGCGCGAGGTTGCGCCGGACTTGCCGGTCGCCCGCGCCCAGTATTCTTCGTTTACCAAGGCCGAGATCACGCAGGCCTTCGATAACCTTGTCTCGCTCGACCAGAACCTGGCCGACGCCGGCGAGAGCCGCCAGCACATCGACCTCATTTGGGGCGCGGTGCTCACGCGCTACCTGACGCTCGCCAAGTTTGGCGGCTTTGGCAACGTGCGTTCCGCCGGCCGCGTGCAGACGCCGACGCTTGCCCTGGTGGTCGAGCGCGAACGCGAACGCATGGCGTTTGTGCCCGAGGATTATTGGCAGATTCGCGGCATGGGTGCCGCGCAGGGCGCTGCCGAGGATGACCGCTTTAAGATTGCGCACAAGACGACGCGTTTTACCGACAAGGATGCTGCCGAGACGGCGTATGGCAACGTCGACGGTGTCAAGACGGCAACCGTCGCCGCGGTGACCAAGCGCTCGCGCAAGCAGCCGCCGCCCACGCCGTTTGCGACCACCTCGCTGCAGGCTGCCGCTGCAGCCGAGGGTATCTCGCCTGCGCGTACCATGCGCATCGCCGAGTCCCTCTACATGGCGGGCCTCATCAGCTACCCACGTGTCGACAATACCGTGTACCCCGCGACGCTCGATCTGGGCGCCGTGGTGAGCGACCTGGCAAAGATTAACCCGGCGCTGGCACCCGTGTGCAAAAAGGTACTCGCCGGTCCCATGAAGCCCACGCGTGGCAAGGTCGAGACCACCGACCACCCGCCTATCTACCCCACGGGCGAGGGCGATCCGTCCACGCTCGACGGCGGCCAGCGTAAGCTCTACGACCTCATCGCCCGCCGCTTTCTGGCAACGCTCATGGGGCTGTCTCTTATACACATCTGACGCTGCCGACG
>URKV01000184.1 GCA_900548565.1 uncultured Collinsella sp. | reverse complement strand
ATCGTCGGCAGCGTCAGATGTGTATAAGAGACAGGTGGTGCTCTGACGACGCTCAGATTTACCAGTTTATCGGTCAGGACAACATCTACTTCTACTGCATCGCGCAGACCGCCATGTGGGAGGCCCTGGGCTGGAACCTCACGCAGAGCACCGTCAGCGCCTGCTACCACCTGCTCTACATGGGCAAAAAGGCCAGCTCGTCCTCGCAGACGCCTCCCCCGCCGGCAGACGACCTGCTCAACCACTACACCTGCGAGCAGATGCGCGCGCATTGGCTGTCGCTCGGCCTGTCCGAGAAGCCGGTAAGCTTTAGCCCCAAGGCATATGACACACGTGTGACCGGCAAGGACAAGGACGGCAACGAGGTGCGTGCCTGCGACGACAAGCGCGTCATCGATCCGGCCCTTAAGGAGAGCGCGCTGTTGACCGGCGTGTTCAACCGCTTGGCCCGCAGCTGCTTCTACGGCGTCGCCGTCAAGGAGGGCGACGAGAGCCCCTACCGCAACGGCTGCATCCCCGCTGGTGCCGCTTCTGACACCGTGGTCGAAGCCGCCCAGCAGGCAACCCTTGCCTTTGAGCAGGCCATGTACAAGTTCGAGACGCACCGCGCGCTTGCCGTGTGCGACGACTACCTGCGCGCCGCCAACAAGCGCTGGAGCGACGCCTCCAAGGCCGCCAACAAGCTCGAGGGTAACGAGGCAAACGCCGCCATGACGCAGGCCCTCGTCGACGCCTTTACCGAGCTGCGCGTGGCGACCGTCCTGATGCACGGTATTGTGCCGGCCGGCTGCGAGCTCATCTGCGAGTACTTCGACGTCGATCCGGTCGCCTTCTTTAGCTGGGATAACATCTTTGCCTCCACGGACGAGTTCGTGGAAAGCCTGGGCGAGAAGCCCGGCGAGCACCGCGTGAAGCCGCTGCCCCCGCGCTTCGACTTCTTCAGCAAGCACGAGAGCCAGTACTAAAACAACACTCGACATGTAATGGAATGGGAAGGAAAGACGGATGTCCAAGCCGCGTCGTCGTAAGCAAAAAAAGCAGGTTAAGCCCGAGCTCAAGCTTAGGCAGTTTGCTGCTACCGAGCTTTCCGACCAGCTTGCCGCCCAACACTCCGCCGCCGACCTGCCGCGCTTTATGGTCGACACGGTCGCCGGCGCCTATGCGCCCGCCGATGCTCACCTCATGATCGAGGGCTTCGGTGCCGCAGCCGCACGCCCGGTCACGCTGCGCGCCAACACGCTCAAGGCGAGCGCCGAGGACATCGCTGCGGCGCTCGATGCCGCCGGCATCGCCCACTACCCCGTCGCCTGGTACCCAGACGCCTTTATCCTGCCCGAGGCCCAGGTTTCCGATCTGTGGGATCTCGACATCTACCGCGACGGCAAGATCTACCTACAGAGCCTGTCGTCCATGATGCCGCCTTTGGTGTTGGGCGCCCAGACAGGCGAGGACATCCTGGACATGTGCGCAGCCCCTGGCGGCAAGACGACGCAGATTGCCGCCCTCACCCAGGGCCAGGCGCACCTCACAGCCTGCGAGATGAGCATTCCCCGCGCCGAAAAGCTCGAGTCAAACCTCCATCGCCAGGGTGCCAAAAACGTGCCCGTCATGCGCATCGACGCACGCGAGCTCGACGAGTTCTTCCGCTTCGACCGCATCCTGCTCGACGCCCCCTGCACCGGCACGGGCACCGTCATCAGCGGCAACGAGAAAAGCCTGCGCGGCCTGACCGAGCAGCTGCTGAGCAAGTGCGCCCGCTCACAGCGCGCGCTTCTGGACCGTGCCATGGGAGCCCTCAAACCGGGCGGCACGCTCGTCTATTCCACCTGTTCGATCTTGCCGCAGGAAAACGAGGACACCCTGCAAGAGGCCCTCGACAAGCATATGGACTGCGAGCTCATCCCCCTCGACGGCACGCCAAGCGAAAGTGAAGCACGCCGCGCCCAGGAAGCTGGTGAGGAGCCGCACATCGAGTCCAACGCCCTGACCGAGGCCATTGCTGCGAGTCAGGTATCGGCCATCACCAACGGCCTGCCCGGCACGCTGACCATTCCGCCTAGCCGCGACTTTGAGGGCTTCTACATTGCCCTGATTCGAAAACGCAGCTAGCGCACGGATCCAAAACTCAACAAGCTATCTCTGTGCGCGTTTGCCCTGCTGGTCGCGATGCTGTTTAAGCATCGCGCGCTCCTTGCGTTCGGCCCCTTTGCCCTTAATGGCCGTGACCACAAAGTAGATGACCGCGGCGGCTACGATTGCGCCCACGCATAGGCCAATCGAGCCCAACATTGCCGAAAATTCCATACCGCGTCACCTCTCTTTTAAACGGGACTTTCAAGATAGCACCTCGATACCCGCCACCACAGCTCCTTCACGTTCGCCGGCCCTTCGGTCTAACGGATGGCGCGGCGGGGAAAAATCAACTCGTCAAACGATTTAGCATTCGCAATTCCGGCTGCATCGCGCCGGCCATCATCACATAGAATCGAGCCTCCATGGATACCCTCAACGATCTAAATGAGCGCGTCGACGCCTTCGTCGGCACCAGCTCCTTCGACACGCCTGCGGCGGCAAACGACCAAGCCCCCATCGATGTTCCCGCCGAGGTTCACGAGGACATTGTCGCCTCGGTCGACTTCTCCGAGGTAGAACTTGCAGACGAATTTACCGAGCCCCAGGTGGCCGTAACTCCCAACGGCCTTTTGCCCATGGAGCCGCTGCCCATCGACGGGCGTCTGCGCAAGGCGGCTCTCCGCATGCCCGATGAGATCGAGGAGGCCAGCGGCTTTACGCTCTTCGGTCGTCGCATCAAGTCGCTTATCTACACCACCGACGTCGCGGTCATCCGCAACTCCAACGCCGATGCCGTCTTTGCCGTTTACCCCTTCACGCCACAGCCGGCCATTACGCAGGCGTTGTTGACCGTTGCCGAGTGCCCGGTCTTTGTAGGCGTGGGCGGCGGAACTACGACCGGTAAGCGCTCCGTACAGATGGCAGCCGTCTCCGAGATGCAGGGCGCGGCGGGCTGTGTGGTCAACTCCCCTGCCACTGCCGAAATGATCGAGCACATCACCAACATCGCCGACATCCCCGTCATCGCCACGGTCGTACGTTGCGACGACGATGCTCACGCCAAAGTGCGCGCCGGAGCCAAGATCCTCAACATCGCGGCCGGCAAGAACACGCCCCAGGTCCTGCGCGAGCTGCGCGCTGTCTCTTATACACATCTGACGCTGCCGACGATCTTACGCGTGTAGAT
>URKV01000183.1 GCA_900548565.1 uncultured Collinsella sp. | reverse complement strand
AAAAGGGACAGGTTTATTTTGGCAGGTTTTATCTGGCCAAACGTCAACAAACAATCAGTAAATGGGCGGGTGCTCCGTTTTGTTTGTGAGCGCCCACCCATTTTTCTATCGCGGCGGAAATGCGTGAAGCCCATTTGCGATGACATCACGCGAGGGCCGTCCAGATCGACGCAACCAACGCCCGTATCCGCAACAAGCGCGCCCGTCTTGCTCAATTACCATTAAAAAGCATCAATTTGAAAACGCAATAACATTTCGGCAGGTAGCAGCTATAGTCGGTAAACTGAATCTCGACAACCGAAGCCTCCGAATGAGGTATCTTCAGCCCATCCAAGCTAAAGGAGGGGCCATGCCGAGAAAACCTCGTTCAAAGTCACCAACCGGTTATTTCCACGTCACGTTGCGTGGAAACGGAGGGCAATTGCTGTTTGACGATGCCGAGGACCGAATCGCCATGCTTCAGATCCTCGATGCAATCCTCCCCAAACACAATATCGAGCTTATCGCTTGGTGCCTTATGGGAAACCATATTCATCTGCTCATCGACGACCCTGACGACCGCAAGAGCGACGCGATGCACGCGGTAGCCGTATCCTATGCGGGCAGGTACAATGCGCGGACGGGGCATATCGGCCACATGTTTCAGGAGCGGTTTTGGGATTCGCCCATTAAGTCGGAAGTGTATTTACTCGAGGCGATTCGATACATTCATCTGAATCCACAAAAAGCAGGACTGGCGGCATACGACGAATATCCCTGGAGCAGCCATCGCGAGTATCTAATGAGTGCCAGGTCACGGCCGCATGTCACCGGCAGCGTTGTCGGTGTTTTATTCCCAACACCTCGCTCATACCTTCAGCTCATGGAAAGTTCGCCGTCGCTTCCCTATCGCCCCAGCGCAACAGCCAAGGTTCGCGAGGAAGATCTATGCGAATTTGGCACGACAATCGTGCAGAGTGTCGCAGGATGTGCTCCGACGGAACTCAAATCCGCCTCTAAGTCACTTCGCAATGAGGCGATTCTCGCGCTTCGAAAAGAAGGGCTAACGGTTAAGCAAGTTCAGCTGCTGACCGGACTGGGAACATGGATTATCAAGAACGCGTCCTAGCGTCGCCTTTGCCGAGTTACGGGTACGGCGAAGCACAGCTGCCTGCCGCGAGGCGTCGCCATTCGTCAACGTCACCATGTCAAACAGAAAACGCTTCCGCTGAATAACGTCCAACGGAAGCGTTTTCCCAGATAAAACCTACCAAAATAAACCTGTCTCTATTTGGCAGGTTAGACCTGGAAGGTGTCGCGGTCGGGCGCGAAGGACTGCATGGCCGCGATGGTGCGGTCGAAAAGCTCGGGGAGCTCCCAGCCCAGCATCTCGGCGCCCTGCGAAATCACGTCGCGCGAGCAGCCGGCGGCAAAGCGCTTGTCCTTGAACTTTTTCTTGAGCGACTTGGTCGTAAAGTCCATGACGCTTTTGCTCGGACGCATGATGACGGCGGCCCCGATCAGGCCGGTAAGTTCGTCGCACGCAAATAGGATCTTCTCCATCTGCGACTCGGGCTTGGGCAACGAGGTGTTGAAGTCCGAGGTATGCGTCTGGATGGCGCGGATGAGCTCGGGCGATGCGCCCTCGCCCTCCAGAATCTCGGCAGCATAGATGGTGTGGTTCACGGGGTCGTCCTCATGCTCCTCCCAATCTAAGTCGTGTAGCAGGCCGACGATACCCCAAAACTCCTCGTTCTCGGGGTCGAACTCGCGCGCAAAGTAGCGCATGGTGCCCTCGACCGTCTCGCCATGGGTGATGTGGAACGGATCTTTGTTGTGCTCGTTGAGCAGTTCGAACGCACGATCGCGGGTGATTCCGGCGGAAAGCGTCTGAGACATGGCAATACCTCCAGGTGAGTCGGTGCTAGGACACGGTGTCACTATCGTATATCGCCGCGGCTCAAGCCGAAAGGCAGAAAAGGCATACGGAGAAAAAAGCCGGGCGAGCGCGTCGCCCGGCAAAACCGCAGATAAAACCTGCCAAAATAAACCTGTCCCTTTTTGGTAGGTTTAGGGGCGGACCTGGCCGGTGCCGCGGAGCTTGTATTTGTAGGTGGTGAGGGCCTCGGCGGCGAAGGGGCCGCGGGCGTGGAGCTTTTGGGTCGAGATGCCGATCTCGGCGCCCAGGCCAAACTCGCCGCCGTCAGTGAAGCGCGTGCTGGCGTTGGCGTACACGGCCGAGGCATCGACCGCATCCAGGAAGCGCTCGCAAGCGTCCGTGTCCTCGGCAACGATGGCCTCGGAGTGCATCGTGCCGTCGCGATTGATGTGTGCGATGGCCTGGTCCTCGTTTGCCACGACCTTCACGCTCATCTCGAGCGCCAGGTACTCACGGCCCCAGTCCTCCTCAGTCGCGGCGACGTAGTCATCGCCCTCCACAAAGCCGGCGTCGGCGCACGCGGCGCACGTGGCCTCGTCGCCGTGAATGAGCACGCCGTGATCGTGCAGCACGGCAACGACCGCAGGCAAAAACGCATCGGCCACAGCATGGTCGACCAGCAGCGACTCGGCGGCATTGCACACGCCTACGCGCTGGGTCTTGGCATTAACGATAATGTTGAGCGCCTTATCAAAGTCGGCGGATTCATGCACGTAGATGTGGCAGTTGCCCGTGCCCGTCTCAATCACCGGCACAAGCGACTCGCGCACGCAGCGCTGGATCAGGCCTGCACCGCCGCGCGGAATGAGTACGTCGACAATGCCGCGGAGCTTCATGAGCTCGCCAGTGGCCTCGCGGTCGGTGGACTCGATCATCGACACGGCCTCGCGCGGGAAGCCCTTGGCCTCGAGCGCATCGGCCAGCAGCTCGGCGATCATGGCACACGAGTGATAGGCCAGCGAGCCGCCGCGCAGAATACAGGCGTTGCCGGTACGGATGCAGATGCCTGCGGCGTCGGCCGTCACGTTGGGGCGCGCCTCGTAGACCATAGCGACCAGGCCCAGCGGCACACTCACACGGGTCAGGTCCACGCCGCTTGCAAGCACGCGGTGGTCGAGCACGCGGCCCACGGGATCGGGCAGCTCGGCGAGCTTTTCCAGGCCGGCGGCCATGCCCTCGACACGCTCGGGCGTCAGCAGCAGGCGATCGAGCAGTCCGGCCGAAGTACCCGCATCGCGCGCGGCGGACATATCGAGCTCGTTGGCGGCAACGATGGAGTCGACACCGTTGCGCAGTGCTGCGGCCATGGCGCGCACGGCCTCCTGACGCCTGTCTCTTATACACATCTCCGAGCCCACGAGACTCCTGAGCATCTCGT
>URKV01000182.1 GCA_900548565.1 uncultured Collinsella sp. | reverse complement strand
CGTAAGATCGTCGGCAGCGTCAGATGTGTATAAGAGACAGGTTCGCGCACATCCAGACGCTGCCGCTCAGTTATTTTGACAGCACGCGCTCGGGCGACATCATGAGCTTTTTCACCAACGACGTCGACACCGTCTCCGAGGCGCTTAACAACAGCTTTGCCAACGTGATTCAGGCCGCCATTCAGGTTGTGGGCACCACGGCCATGCTCATCATCCTTAACTGGCAGCTCACGATTATCACACTCGTGTGCGATGCGGCCATTGTGCTGTATGCGCGCTACTCGGGCGCGCGCTCTAAGCGTTTCTTTGCTGCCCAGCAGGCATCGCTTGGCGACCTGGACGGATATATCGAAGAAATGGTCTCGGGCCAAAAGGTCATCAAGGTCTTTAACCGTGAGGCAGCGAATGTCGCCGGCTTCACCTGCCGCAACGACGAGCTTCGCCGCACCGGTACCGCCGCCGTGAGCTATGCCAACTCCATGGTGCCCATGACCGTCGTGATTGGCTACGTCAACTATGCCATCGTCGCCGTGGCGGGCGGCATGCTCTGCATCAAGGGGCTCGCCGATGTGGGCGCACTTGCAAGCTACCTGGTCTTTGTGCGCCAGGCCGCCATGCCCATCAACCAGTTTACGCAGCTGGGCAACTTCTTACTCAACGCGCTGGCCGGTGCCGAGCGCCTGTTTGCGGCTATGGACCTTAAGCCCGAGGTGGACGAGGGCTGCGTGGAGCTGGTGCAGACGGGCGACGCCGCGTGGGCGTGGAAGATTCCCGAGGGCCAGGGCGTGGGCGCGTACGGGCACTTGCATGACGTGGCAGCCGTTGATGAGTCGGGCCGCGCGGTGGCCGCCGACGGCACCGAGCTCACGTGCGGCTTGGTCCCGCTTGCCGGCGACGTGCGCTTCCATGCCGTGGACTTTTCCTACGTGCCGGGCACCCGTGTGCTCACGGATCTCAACCTGTTTGCCAAGCCAGGGCAAAAGATCGCGTTTGTGGGCTCGACGGGCGCCGGAAAGACGACCATCACCAACCTCATCAACCGCTTCTACGAGGTCGATGACGGCGAGATCACGTACGACGGCATCGACGTCAAGCACATTGCCAAGGCCAGCCTGCGCGGGTCGCTCGGCATTGTGCTGCAGGACACGCACCTGTTTAGCGGCACCATTGCGCAGAACATCCGCTTTGGCAAGCTCGACGCGACCGACGAGGAGGTGCGCGCCGCTGCCGAGGCCGCCTGCGCCGACTCGTTTATCCGCCGCCTGCCGCGGGGCTACGACACACCGGTCACGGCCGACGGCGCCAACCTGTCGCAGGGTCAGCGTCAGCTGCTCGCCATCGCGCGCGTGGCCGTCGCCGATCCGCCGGTGCTCATCCTGGACGAGGCCACGAGTTCCATCGACACGCGTACCGAAAAGCTCATCGAGCGCGGTATGGACCGCATCATGCGCGGTCGCACCACGTTTATGATCGCGCACCGCCTGTCCACTGTCCGCGACGCCGACGCCATCATGGTCCTCGAACACGGCCGCATCATCGAGCGCGGCACGCACGAAGAGCTGCTCGCCCAGCACGGCGAGTACTGGCAGCTGGCGCATGGCTTAAAAGAGCTGGATTAACCCGTTCGAGCACGATGCTTTGATCCCTCCGTGCCCCTCACCTCGCCTCAAACCATCACAACATTCGACGTATTTTGCCAAAATCGGGAAAAGCATCGAATGTTGTGATGGTTTTTCTGCCACTCGACCGGGTGGAATCGCTTTCTTGCGCATGAAGGTGTGCGGATCCGTGGGCAGGGGAATAAGGTTGGTTATCCGACTCCATTGGAGGGCTCATGGACCTGCCGATCGTCCTGTCCCATAAGACTGCCTGGCTGTACCACAACGTGGCGCGCCCGTCCGAGCCGCTCTCGCGAGCAAGCAGCCTATACAATGAGGACTCGCTTGCTAACGAGGCGGAGCCGACTGCGGACCTGCCCAAATTGGGGCTAGATGCCAAGGGGCTGAGGGCTTCAACGGCGGTTGGGATCGTTACTGACTATCTGGTTTCGCTTGGTATTCCACGAGAAGAGCTCGATCATATCGACACGCTCGTCAACTTCGATTTTGAGCGTTCGACGCCGGCTGGATTTAGGTGCCACGTGTTTGGAGCGCCGGTACCTCCAGGCCATCTTATCGAGGTGGCAGAGGGCCTTCTAGTGGTTGATGAGGTCATGTGCTTTGTCCAGGCGGGCTCGTGGATGAGCGAGCCCGAGCAGCTGGAATATGGCTACGAAATCTGTGCCCGATACCATTTGAATCATCTGTCGACAGGCGATTATATCGAGATGGGGCAGAGGTATACCGTTGCCGACTTGATCGCTTATTGCAATGAGAACCGATCTCGTCAGGGGGCTATGCGCGCGGCCGCCGCGCTCAAGCGCGTGCACGATGGCGCGCGGTCGCCCATGGAGACGGCCACCGCAATCATGGTCGTAGCAAAACGTTCCCAGGGAGGGCTGGGATACGCCAAGATCGAGCTCAACCATCGGGTCAATGTTCCCAACGAGTTCAAGTATCTCGCAAAGGCCGGGTATTTCGAGATCGACGTATATGCGCCTGCGAGCGGTACGGGGATTGAATACAACGGCTCGGACCATCTTGATAAACAGCGTAGCGCGTCGGATGCGGAGCGTATGACCGTGCTAAGCGCGCTGGGCTTTAGGATGATCGTCCTCACCGGGACTCAGTTTGCCCACCAGCTGCAATTGCACCGGGCGATGAACGCCATCGCGCTCGCTATGGGTCTCAAGTGCGACCGAAGCGAAGCGTTCCAAAAGCGGCAGAACGACCTGCGAGAATTCGTGATTCGGCACTGGGACGGCGGCCTTTAGGGGCGCTTTGGTCCTTCTACGGGGTGCCGTGGGCAGGCAAACCATCACAACATTCGACGTTTTTTTGCCAAAAACGGGAAAAGCATCGAATGTTGTGATGGTTTGCGTGCTGAGGATGGGCTCGGGAGGCCGGTCTTGTTCGAAGTGACCTGTCCTGTCGTACGGGTGTCGGCATGATTCTCGCGTGGGGTATTATGTTTCCCGAAGAATAAATCGCCGCGTGAGGGGAGGGCTGCGTGGACGGGTACGTGCAACATGACGGTTTTGGCCGCGATATCAACTACCTGCGCATTGCCGTTACCGACAAGTGCAATTTCCGCTGTATCTATTGCATGCCGGCCGACGGCGTGGCGCCCCGTGCACACGACGAGCTGCTCAGTGCCTGTCTCTTATACACATCTGACGCTGCCGACGATCTTACGCGTGTAGA
>URKV01000181.1 GCA_900548565.1 uncultured Collinsella sp. | reverse complement strand
CTACACGCGTAAGATCGTCGGCAGCGTCAGATGTGTATAAGAGACAGCTATATGATCGCGATGATGATCCCCAACATGGCATCGGGCAATATCGCAATCCGCCACAAGGCAAAGGGCCCGACCCTGCCCGTGGTGACCGCGTGCGCAACCTCGGCCCATGCGGTGGGCGAGGCGTTCCGCGCCATCAAGCACGGCTATGCCGACGCGATCCTCGCCGGCGGCGCCGAGGCCGCAATTATCCCCGATGCCGTTGCGGGCTTTACGTCCTGCCGCGCATTGACCACCAACCCCGATCCCGCGACGGCCTGCCGTCCGTTCGATGCAGACCGCGACGGCTTTGTGATGGGCGAGGGCGCCTGCGTGCTCGTGCTCGAGAGCATGGAACATGCGCAGGCGCGCGGTGCGCACATTTATGCCGAGGTCGTGGGCTACGGCAACACCGATGATGCCTATCACATCACGAGCCCCGATCCCGAGGCTGCCGGCATTGCCCGCGCGATATCGCTGGCGGTTGCCGAGGGTGACGTCAAGCCTTCCGAGGGTCTCTACATCAATGCCCACGGTACCTCGACCAAGCTCAACGATTCGTCCGAGACGGCGGGCATCAAGCGAGCGCTCGGCGAGGACGCGGCGCGCGCCGCGCACGTCTCGTCGACCAAGTCGATGACCGGCCACATGATCGGTGCCACGGGTGCCATCGAGGTCATGGCCTGTGCCATGGCGCTCGAGCAGGGCGTGGTGCCTCCGACCATTAACTACCACACGCCCGATCCCGCCTGCGATCTTGACTACACGCCCAATTGCGCGGTTCGCGCCGACCTTACCTGGGCGCTTTCGACCAACCTAGGCTTTGGCGGGCACAACGCCGCCATCGCGCTGCGTAGATATACGAGGAGCTAGAGCATGGATTCCAAAAGACTTGCCGAGATAGCCGATGTGATGGAGGACCGCGGCCTCACGCGCGTGCGCGTTGAGGAGCCCGATGGCACCGCGGTCGAACTCGAGCGCGCGAGCGCCGCACAGCCGGTTGCCGTGCCCATGCCCATGCCGAGCGCTATGGCCGCTCCAGTTGCAGCTCCTACAGTCGCGCCTGCCGCACCGGAGCCCGCCGCGCAGGCGCCTGCCGCCGCACCGGAGCCCAAGGGCACCGAGGTGACCGCTCCCATGGTCGGCGTTTTCTATGCTGCCCCGGCGCCGGGCGACGAGCCGTTTGTGCACGTGGGCTCTAAGGTCAAGGCCGGCGAGACGCTCTGCATCATCGAGGCCATGAAGGTTCTCAACGAGGTGACGGCCGAGGCAGACGGCGAGGTGCTCGAGATCTGCGTGGCCGACGGCGACCTCGTGGAGTTCGGCAGCTGCCTCATGAGGATCGGATAGGTGATGTCCATGAACAAAGAAGAGCTCAAGAAGCTGTTGCCGCATCGCGAGCCAATGCTTTTGCTCGACGAGGCCGAGCTGGTGGGCGACGAGGCCCACGGCAAGATCACGATCACGGGCGACGAGTACTTTTTGCAGGGGCATTTTCCGGGAAACCCGGTGGTCCCCGGCGTGATCCAGTGCGAGATGCTCGCCCAAAACTGTTGCGTGCTGCTGATGGGCGACGAGGAAGCGCGCGGCGCGACGCCGTTCTACACGAGTCTGGACAAGGTGCGCTTTAAGCGTCCGGTGCGCCCGGGCGACACGGTTGATCTGGTGTGCACCATCACGCGTGCGCGCGGGCCGTTCCGCTTTGCGACGGGTACTGCGAGCGTCAACGGTGAGGTTTGCTGCCGCGCCGATATGTCTTTTGCACTCATGCACGAAAGTTAAGGAAGGCTTCATGTTCGACAAAGTGCTCATCGCCAATCGCGGAGAAGTCGCGGTCCGTGTTATCCGCGCGTGCCGCGATATGGGCATCAAGACAGTCGCCGTCTATTCCACGGCCGATGCGGACGCGCTGCACGTGCAGCTTGCCGACGAGGCGTATTGCATCGGCGGCCCGCGTCTTGCCGAGAGCTACCTCAACGACGATGCCGTGCTCACCTGTGCCGTGAAGTCGGGAGCAAAGGCGATCCATCCCGGCTATGGCTTCTTTTCCGAGAAGGCGAGCTTCGTGCGCGACTGCGACAAGTATGGCCTGGATTTTGTCGGTCCTTCGGCCGAGGTGATCGACAGCATGGGCGACAAGGACGCCGCACGTCGAACGGCTGCCGCGGCGGGCGTGCCCATCGTACCGGGCTGCGATTTGCTCAAAAGCCCCGAGGAGGCGACGGCCGAGGCCGAGCGCATTGGCTGCCCCGTGCTCATTAAGGCGCGTGCAGGTGGCGGCGGTCGCGGCATTCGCAAGGTCGAGCGCGTGGAAGATGCGGCAAAGGCGTTCATCGAGGCGCGTGCCGAGGGCGAGGCCGTTTTTGGCGACGGCGAGTGCTACATGGAGAAGTTCGTCGCGCCGGCGCATCACGTTGAGGTGCAGATTATGGCCGATAAGCAGGGTCATGTGTTTTCGCTCGGCGAGCGCGAGTGCTCGGTGCAGCGGCGCAACCAAAAGCTGATCGAGGAGAGCCCCGCGCCGTGCCTCGACGGACACGACGACATTCGTGCTCGCATGCACAAGGCAGCGCGTGACCTGGCTCGTGCCGTCGGCTACGAAGGAGCCGGTACCATCGAGTTCCTGTATTCGGACGACGGCAATTTCTACTTTATGGAAATGAACACGCGTCTGCAGGTGGAGCATCCGGTTACGGAGTTTGTGACCGATACCGACTTGGTCAAGTGGCAGCTGCGCGTGGCAGCCGGCCAGCCTCTGCCCTTTGAGCAGGAGGACATGCCGGTCCGCAACCACGCCATGGAGTGCCGCATCAATGCCGAAACGCCGGACTTTCTGCCGTCCTGCGGAACGGTCACCGCGTTGCGTGTGCCGGGCGGTCCGCGCGTACGCTGGGATTCCGCCATGTTTACCGGTGCGAACGTTCCGCCGTACTACGACTCTATGCTCGGCAAGCTCATCGTGTGTGCGCCCACGCGTGACGGCGCTATTCGTAAGATGCGCTCGGCCCTGGGCGAGCTCGTGATTGAGGGCGTGAGCGAAAACAGCGAGCTTCAGCTCGACGTGCTGGCAAACGACGAGTTCTTGTCGGGCATGTACCACACCGATCTGATGGGGCATCTCTATGCTGATGAATAGAAAAGCGAAGACGGTCAATGTCCTTGAGGGGCCGATAACCGAGTCGTGCGCCGAGTTTCCCGCACGCCACGTGTTTATCAAGTGCCCGGAGTGCCGCCGTGTGATCGATGAGGCACGCCTGCACGACAACCTCGAGGTCTGCCCTCGTTGCGGCAAACACTTTCGCGTGAGCGGTCGCGCGCGCATGCGCATGACGGTCGACGAGGGCACGTTTGAGGAATGGGA
>URKV01000180.1 GCA_900548565.1 uncultured Collinsella sp. | reverse complement strand
GCGCTGGGATTTAGCGACGAGGACCGAGCGCAACTGGAGAAGCTTCGCAGCAACGGGCTGGCGAACGACGTGCCCGAGCTGTCGATTATCGGCCCCGACCGCATCCACGAGCTGGAACCGCGTGCCAGTACCGACGCAACATGCGCGCTGTGGTGCCCCTCGACTGGCTTTGTCGATCCCTTTGAGGTCGCCATTGCCGCGATGGAAAACGCCGTGGCTAACGGGGTGACATTTATGCGCTCCGCGCCGGTGGAAGCGATTGAGGTTGCTGGCGGCGAGGCTGCCGACGGGGCTGCGCGCTTTACACTGGTGACGCCTGGCGGCGATGTGCGCTGCCGCTATCTGATCAACGCCGCGGGCAACGGTGCCGCGGACATCTCGCATATGGCCGGCGCCGAGGAGTTTCAGATGGTATGGCGCCAGGGAAACATCGTGGTACTGGACAAGGAGCCGCGTACGCTCATGCCGCTCTATCCTGTGCCCACGCCGGTGTCCAAGGGCGTTATCGTCACGGGCACGGTACACGGCAACACCGTGATCACCGCGACCGCTGCCGTGCGCGAGCCGGGCGACACACAGACTTATGCGAGCGATGTGAACGCGCTACTGACGGGAGCGCGCAAGCTGGTTCCCGATCTGGACACGCGCCGCGTGGTGCGCGCGTTTGCCGGCGGGCGTCCGGTCATAAAGGGAACGAACGACTTCTTTATTGGGCAGTCCGCCGTGGTGCCAGGCCTGTTCCAGGCGGCGGGCATTCAGTCGCCAGGCGTAGCGAGCGCGCCGGCCATTGCCGAGCGCATGGAGCAGATCTTGCGCGATGCCGGCGTGACCCTGCGCGAGCGGGCCGATTGGGATCCGATTCGCCGCGCGCCGGACGACTTCGACCGTGCGCCGCTTGCGCGCAAGGAGGAGCTCATTGAGTCCGACCCTGCATGGGGGCAGATTGTCTGCCGCTGCGAGACGGTGCCCGAAGCCGAGATCGTGGCCGCGATCCGACGCCGCCCGGGCGCAGTTTCGGTCGAGGGTGTCAAGCGCCGCTGCCGTGCCGGCATGGGTCGGTGCCAGAGTGGTTTTTGCCAGAGCCGCGTGGTGGCAATCCTAGCCCGCGAGCTGGGGTGTGACCCCAACGAGGTGCTGCTGGAGGACACTGGCTCGTGGCTCGTTGAGGGACCTTTAAAGGGGGTGCGCTAGGATGGCGGAATTCAAATCGAGCGCGATTGATAGCGATGCCGTTGAGGCCGTGGCAACGCAGGCCTTCGACGTGGTCGTAATCGGCGGCGGACCCGCCGGCATGGCTGCCGCACTTGCCGCGCATAAGGCCGGCGCGCGCGTGGCCATCGTGGAGCGCGAGCAACACTTGGGCGGCATCCTGCGCCAGTGCATTCACCCCGGCTTTGGGTTGTCGCACTTTAAGCAGGAGCTCACCGGCCCCGAGTATGCACAGCGCTTTATCGACCAGGTGCGCGCGACCGACATTGCGCTGTTCTTGGACAGCATGGTGCTTGGGATTGATTCAGGCACGGGCGAGGCCGCGGGGGATGCCGCAGTCCATACCGTCACACTCATGAGCCGTGCCGGTATGCTGCAGCTCACCGGGCACGCGGTCGTCCTTGCCATGGGTTGCCGCGAGCGCACCCGCAGCGAGATCAAGATTCCCGGCAGCCGACCCGCCGGCGTGTTTACGGCCGGCCTGGCGCAGCGATACATCAATATCGAGAACCTCAAGCCCGGCTCGCGCGCCGTCATTTTGGGCTCGGGCGACATCGGGCTTATCATGGCGCGCCGCTGCACGCTCGAGGGGATTTCGGTCGAGGGCGTGTACGAGCTCATGCCGTACGCCAACGGCCTGCGCCGCAACGTCAAGAACTGCCTGGACGACTTTGGCATTCCGCTGCATCTGTCGACCACCGTGACGCGCGTGATCGGTCACGATCGCGTGGAGGCCGTCGAGGTAAGCCAGGTCGACGAGCATCTAGCACCCATTCCGGGGACCGAGCGCATTGTTCCGTGCGACACGCTACTGCTTTCGGTGGGCCTGATTCCCGAGAACGAGCTTTCGGTTGCCGCGGGCGTGGAGCTGGACCCACGTACGCGCGGCGCCGTGGTGGACCAAAGTCTGCAGACGGGTGTACCGGGCATATTTGCCTGCGGCAACGTGCTGCACGTGCACGACCTGGCCGACAACGTAACGACCGAGTCCGAGAGGGCTGGCGCAGCTGCAGCGGCGTGGGCGCTGGGTGGCGGAGCCGAGACGGACGCGGTCGCGGACACGGGCTTCGAGCTCACGGTCTCCCCCGCCGGCATTGCGGGCTACGCGCTGCCGGGACGCATTACGGCTGTGACACTCACCAAGCTCAACTTCCGCGTGCGCCGACCGGTCGACGCCGCCCGTGTGCGCATTCTGGCAGGCGACGAAGAACTGTTTGCAGGCAAGGTCCGCCCGTTTAAACCGAGCGTAATGGAAAGCTTCCCGCTGCCGGCAAAGGCAATCCAGCGCGCACTCGACCTGGGCGCCAGCGAGATTGTCCTATCCGTCGATCCCATCGAGGAGGCATAGCTCATGAGTAATAACGCAATCGATACGCTGCAGTTCAACTGCACCACCTGCCCATCCGAATGCCTTCTGACCGTAGAGGTGGAGTACGACGCCAATGGCGCCGTGGTGGAAGTGCGCTCCGTAACCGGCAACAACTGCCCACGCGGCGATAAGTTCGCACATCAGGAGCTCGCCTGCCCCATGCGCGTGCTCACGACGACCGTGGCCGTCTCCGGCGGCGACGAAGCCCTGCTCCCCGTGCGCACCGCCGAAGCCATCCCGCTAGAACTCCACGCCCAAGCCATGGCCCTCATCCGAGGCCTGGTCGTCAACGCCCCCATCCGCATGGGCGACGTCGTACTGGAAGACCTCCTCGACACCAGCATCAACCTCATCGCCAGCATGGACATCAACCGAGCCCAAGTAGCTAATTAGGGACGGGGCTCTTTTAGCTACCCCGCCATCCACCCAGCCCTCTTCAATTGCGGTGAAATAGTTCCTGATTTCCGCCAAAACCCCGGCATCCAGGAACTATTCCACCGCAACTTATGTGAAGGCGCTTGGGATACTATGGTGGCACCCTAGCGAAAGGATGTTTCATGGCACATGTCGATGACCAGCGTGTGGCGCGCGTGCTCGATGCGCTCGAGGCTCAGCACGCCGGCGCGCAGCTGCTTGTGAATGACCCGTGGTCGATCTATTACCTGACCGGCTTTTATGCCGATATGTTCGAGCGTTTTTGCGGCGTGCTGCTCGCGCGCGGTGCCGAGCCGGTGATCCTAGTCAACGCCCTGCACCAGCTGCCAGAGTACGACCTGTCTCTTATACACATCTGACGCTGCCGACGATCTTACGCGTGT
>URKV01000179.1 GCA_900548565.1 uncultured Collinsella sp. | reverse complement strand
GAGATGCTCAGGAGTCTCGTGGGCTCGGAGATGTGTATAAGAGACAGGTGCCGATAATCGAGAACGAGACCTCGACTTGCTTCTTGGCGACATCGCCGGTTTCTGTCGGGTTCTCTGTCTGGACGACAGCCGCGGTGGCAGCTCCTGCTTGGCCAGCGGATGCCGTCGAAGACTGCTCGCTCGTGGCAGGGCTCTCCCCCGTCGCCGAGCCTTCGTCGCCAGTTGCTGCCCCTGTTGTGGCGGCACTAGCTGCAGGCGCGCTCCCGGAATCCGAAACCTCGGCCTTGACCTGGTCGGCAGTACCGTCCGCGGCCCCCGCGCCCTCACTCGGCGTCGTAGCCTGAGCCACAGCCTCGGCAATGCCCTCGGCGCCCTCGGCCCACAGCTGAGCCGGCGTGGTGCCAAAGGCCATCGCGAAGGCCAGGAATGCCACCAGGCCGCGCTTGGCTACGCCGCGCGCAATTGCGCCACGGCGATGCGAGACGCGCTGGCGCTCGTCCACAAACATATCCATTTGTCTCCCATTGTCTGTACTTGGAGCGTTGCCTTGAGGCTGCCCCACGTCATCGCGCATGTTGCGCTCGAGTTCCCCCATCGGGGTCCCCCTTCCCTCCAGAGCCCTATGCACACCGGCGGCATACGCCGCAGCCGCATGCAAGATGGGAGGCGATCCGACTTAACCTTAACGACTCGGGCACGTCGTCCGATCTGCGACGCGAACATCCCGAGCCAAGAGGAATTACGGTTACTGGTACAGCCGGGGACTTGCACCCCAATTCTCCCAAACGCGCAGGTAAACCGCGCATTCGTGCGTCTCCGCACCACCATCTAGGCCATCGATTATTACCGTCAAAATGGTATCACGCAAAAGGGCCTCGCACGCAGGCGAAGCCCAAGGTAAAAGCTATTGTTTGCGATAGGAAAATGCGGTGACGGTCGCGGCCTCTAGTGCTTGCCGCCGTGGCTGTTGAGCCAGATATTGCGGCCCAGCATAAGCGCCAGCACCAGCGCGCTCACGTAGCCCATAAAGCCAATGACCGGGATACCAAACACAACCGGCTCGATGCGTGCGTAGTACACCACCGACGAACCGATAAACAGGCCGGCGATAACGATAGCCATCGACATGCGGTCGATAATTCCGCCCAGCTGTCGCAGCGCCTTATCGCTGCTCATGATCTGCGTGTTCACCTTAAGCTGCCCGCGCGTGAGCATACGCGAAGCCAGCCCCAGGTACTCAGCCGCCTCGAGTGAGCCCTTCGCCGCGCGATAGCTGCTCGCGGCAAGATCGCGCCCCATGTCGCGCACGCGCGCATAGGTGCTCTTCTCGTTTTTGATGTGTGCCTGGATGATCTGGATCATGTTGACGTCGGGCATGTACTCGGTCAGCAGGCCCTCGAGCGTCACCATGCCGCGGGCGAACATCGTCACCACGCTCGGCAGCTCAACGTCATTTTTGCGCGCGAGGTTTAACAGCGAGGTCAAAAACTCGCCGATATCTAGGTCCTTAAGGTCAAGGCCCGCAAAGTCAGCCACGATAAAGTCCAAATCGGACAAAAACGCTGAATGATCGAGCTCGGCCGAGTCGCCACGCGTCACGGCGAAGCGCATGAGCGAATCCTTGAGCTTGGGCACGTCACCCTCGGCCACGGCGAAAATCATGTCCTTAACGATGCCGCGATCGTGGCTCGACATGCGTCCGACCATGCCCAAGTCGATAAAGTAAACGATGCCGTCCTTGAGAATGATGTTTCCCGCATGCGGGTCGGCATGGAAAAAGCCGTCGTCGAGCACCTGCGTCGAGTAGTCCTCGACGATTGCGGCACCGATCTTTTCCAAGTCATAGCCCTCGGCCACCAAGCGTTCAGGATCGGCGATCGAAATACCATCGACGTAGTCCATAACCACCACGTGCTCGGTGCACAGGTCCAGATAGGATTTGGGGCACGTCACGCCATGAACGCTCTTATGGAACTCGTAGAAGTCGTTGAGGTTTTTGGCCTCGGCCAAAAAGTTGGTCTCCTCGCGAAACGAGGTCCACAACTCCTCGACTACGCCGTGCAGGTCAACGAATTGATCGGTGTTGACGAACTTGGAAACGATACGCACCACCGAGCGGATGATATCGATGTCCTGTGCCATAACCTGCTGCGCACCGGGGCGCTGCACCTTAACGGCCACGTCCTCGCCCGTCACCAGACGAGCGCGGTGCACCTGCGCGAGCGATGCGCTACCAAGCGGATTGGGGTCGATCGCATCGAACATCTCCCCCAGGCGCAGGCCGTATTCTTCCTCCAGGCAGCGAAGCACCACCTCGTACGGCACCGGCTCCACGTCGGAGCGCAGACGACGCAGCTCGTCGCAAAAGCGTTGCGGCAGAATCTCTGACCGGTTGGCCAGAATCTGCCCCATCTTGACGAACATGGGGCCGAGCTCCTCGAGCAGGCGGCGCAAACGAACCGGCGTGAGGTTATCCCACACGCGGTACTTTTTGACCAGGCGAACGATCTGTCCAATGCGTTCGCGACGACCCGCCGGCGTGAGCTGGTATTCCTCGTCCGGCGCCATCGCGTCGGGCTCCTCGGGGACCATATCGACAGCGCGCGGCTTTTTGCGAGCGCCCGAGACGGCGGCATCGATCTCATCGACAACCGCCGCCTCGTCACCCAAGGGATCTAGATTGTTGTAATCGGTGGTGGAATCTGCCATCTGCGCTGCTACTCGGCCTCTTCGGTATCCTTCGCATCGTCGGGCTCAACGGACTCGACGGGCACCGAGGTCACATTGTCCTCGACCGAATCGACGATGTCGCGCACATGGGCCAGGAAGGCCGTGCGCTCGGGGGCGGTCATGACGCGGACGCGAGCCAGAATGAGCTCGTCAAGCACGCGCTGGGCCGCGGTCTCGCCCTGCATGCCCAGACACTCGGTCAGGTCGGAGATGGTGCCGCCGGCCTGCTCGAACATGTCGGACACACTGCGGGCGATATCGGGGGTGGCGGTGTCCTTGCGGACCTGCTCGCCTTTAGTGTTAAGGTCGTCGAGGACCTTCTTGCCGCCTTCGACAGCAACGGCGGCAGCGCCAAAGCCCACGTTAATGGCGCCGTTAACAAGCTGATCGAGTTTCATAACCATGGTTGTCTCCAATCACAAACAACTGCATTGGCGTTCTTGTACCCAAGATTGAGTGAAAGCGACAAAGCGTTTTAGCGCTATTCGATCGACGGGAAATCCCTACCTCACATTGTCGTTCATCGCGAAAGAGTTCTTCATGGCGCAGCTCGTGGTGTAGAGCACCTTGCCCAGCAGGGCATCGGTCTCCACGCGAACACGCTCGGCAAAGGCCTCGTTGGCGCCTGCAAGCTCGGCAGGCACCTCGGCCTCGGGCAGAGCGGCTACGCCAACGTCGAGACCATGCCTGAGTAC
>URKV01000178.1 GCA_900548565.1 uncultured Collinsella sp. | reverse complement strand
CGTGGGCTCGGAGATGTGTATAAGAGACAGACATAGGGGATAACGCCGGCTTTATTGCAGGTGGCGAAAAGCTCGTGATAGAAAGCGACGCCCTCGGGGTTAATCTCACCGGTGCCGTTGGGGAAGATGCGGCTCCAAGCGATGGAGACACGGATGCCGTTGATGCCGAAGCGCTGGCACAGATCGATATCGACCGGATACTTGTTGTAGAAATCGCTTGCGGGATCGGGGGAGAAGCGACCCTGGGCTGCCAGGAAATCGTCCCAGGGCACTTTGCCCTTGCCGTGCGTACGGGTCTCGCCCTCAACCTGGTAAGCAGCGGTGGCGCCGCCAAACACAAAGCCGTCGGGGAACTGCATGGGGTTGGTCATGAGTCATCCTTTCTGTGGGATACGAATAGGGAGAGGTGCCCGAACTGGGGATCCGGGCACCAACAGAGGGAGGAACTAGTCGAGGTTCTCGCGGAGCCACTTGATGGCGCCAGCGGGGTCGCGAGTAAGGTCGATATATTCCTTGCCGCGCGGGGCGAGCAGCTTAATGCCCAGACGATCGGTGTCGGCCTTCATGTCGTTGTAGTAGCTACGGACCTGCGGGGCAAGCACGATAACGTCGTACTGATCCATGATGGCAGTGTGCTGGCCATAGGCGCCTGCGGAGGAAGCGATGTTCTCTCCGGTCTGCGCAGCACCTTCCTTGATGGCGTTGGCGAGCATGGCAGAGGTGCCGGCGCCGGCGCACAGGACGAGGACCTTCAGGCCATCGACATCCTTCTTGGCGGATGCGTCGGAGGCGGGCTCGGGCTGATCGGCGACAGGCTTGCTGTCGGCGGCAGCGACGGTCGGCTCGACGGCAGCGGTGGCCTGCTCGACAGCGGGCGCAGAGGTGCTGGCGGCGATGGCGGCAGCACCATCGGACTCGAGACCCAGCTCGGCGGCGCGCTCGGCCTCCTGGTCGCAGAGCAGCTTATCGTATGCCTTCAAGAACGGCAGGTAGATGATGGCGTCCAGCAAGATGATGATTGCGACAAACACCAGGGCGATAAGCTGGAAGTTCGTGGTGATGAAGATGCCGATGGGGGCAGGGGTAGCCCAAGGCACCACGAAGGAGAAGCCGTTCATGCCCACGTTGTCGATAAAGAACTTGGCAACGCTTACGTTGACGCAGCCGGCGGCAACAAAGGGGATGAGCATGTAGGGGTTAAGGATCATCGGTGCGCCAAAGAGCAGCGGTTCGTTGACGGCGAAGGCAACAGGAACAATCGAGGCCTTACCGACGGCTTTGAGCTGCTTGGACTTCATAAAGAGAATCAGCAGAAGCGGCACGATGAACGTGGCGCCGGTGCCGCCGAACTCACCCACGAGCGACATGTTAAAGGTGAGGGAATGGGCGGGGTGACCACCGGCCAGCAGAACCTGCAGGTTCTCGGCCTGGTTGGCAAGACGGATGGGGTCGATGCCCGGCTGGACAATCGAGGGGCCGTGGACGCCGATGAACCAGAAGAACGCGGTGGCTGCCTGGATAAGGATAAGGCCAGGATAGGTCTCTGCCGCAGTGAAGAGCGGGGAGAGCAGCTTGATGAGCAGCTCGGAGAACGGAACGCCCATGAGGTTGCGCACAACCACATCGATGATGCCGCAGATGATGACGGCGCCGCCGAAGGGGATGATGTCGCGGAAGTTCTGAGCGATGGCGCCTGGGACCTCCTTGGGCAGCTTAATGGTCAGATCGCGCGAGACGCAGAACTTATAGACCCACACGGTAATGAACGCGGCGATATAGGCCGAGAACAGACCGCGCGTACCCATGCTGGTGCAATCGAAGACCGAAAGCTCGGAGCCGTCGAACTTGGTGGTGAACTGCGTAACAGCGAGCAGCAGCATGCTGCACTGGGCGGCCACCATGGTGGAGCCGTCGTTGAGCACCTTGCCGGCGGGCATGCGACGGTTCATGGAAGCCGTAAAGTTCTTGGCGGTGGTGCCGGCAACCATGATGCCCATGACGCCCATGGTGAAGTTGTACAGCTTGTTGCACCAGTCGATGAGCGGCTGGGGCAGCGTGATGCCAACTACGCCGGGAAGGGTGGCGATCAGCAGAAAGATCGAAGAGGTAAGGACGATGGGCATGCACCCAAGGAATCCGTCCTTGATGGCCTGGAGGTAGATGTTCCTCGAGATCTTCTCAAAGAACGGTTGATGCTTTTCGAGCATCTTTACGATGGCGTCCATAGAGCTCCTTTGCTACTTGATGCGCGATGCATGTGGATGGAACTGGTCGTCGATGGATGGTCAGGACTGCCCGGAAACCTTCCTGCTTAAGGAAGGCATTGCGAAATGACAACGTTGTCATTTCGTTAATGACAACGTAAGACATTTTTGGAAGAGCAACAAGGATATACGGGTGAGCGGTCGATATTGTTCGGTAAACGGTTGATTTATCAGTCAGGCAGGTAGTGTATGCTAGAACGCAAAAACAAGCGATGTAAAACCGACTGGAGAAGCAGTGGCAACGATGGACAAGAAAAATGTCTCAATGAATGATGTGGCGATTGCCGCTGGTGTTTCTCTCAAGACGGTTTCGCGCGTGATTAACGAGCCCGATAGCGTGCGAGAGTCGACACGCGATAAGGTTCATTCGGCCATGGAGGCGCTCGGGTTTCGAGCCAACTTTGCCGCGCGTTCGCTCAAGTTGGGCCGTTACGGGTGCATCGGCGTCGTGCTGTTCCACTTGTCGGGCGGTGCCGTGGACATGATCGACGGTATCGCCGATGCCGCCGCAGAGCGAGGCTTTGCGCTCACGATGATTAAGAAGCGCGCGGGGGAGAAGATGACCCTTGCCGAAGCGGCGCGCAGGATGTCGCAGCTGCCTGTTGATGGCATGATCTTCAACCTGCGTCAGATGGTCGATGACTTTGATACCTTTGAGGCACCGAAGGACCTCAAGACGGTGATTATCACGCCGATGGAGCATCCTGCCTGCTCTACCGTTAGTGACGATCAAGAGGGCGGCGCGCGCATGGCGTGCGAGTACTTCTTGAATCGCGGGCACAAGAACGTGTACTTCGTCTCTGGTAAGAAAGAATCACTGTCGAGCCAGTGCCGTATGAAAGGTTGGCGAGCGGCACTCGAGGCACGTGGCATTGAGCCGCCCGAGCCTCTGCAAGGCGATTGGAATGCGGATAGTGGCTATGCTGCGGGCCTTGTGCTTGCCGATAAACCCGATTGCACGGCGGTCCTCGCGGCTAACGACTGCATGGCAAACGGCGTGATGATGGCTCTACGTGACAAGGGTCTCAGTGTGCCCGACGACGTGTCCGTGATCGGCTTCGACGATGAGCTCTACAAGACGATTCCCAACTCGATTCTGACGTCGGTGAAGTTCCGTCACCGAGAGCCTGTCTCTTATACACATCTGACGCTGCCGACGATCTTACGCGTGTAGAT
>URKV01000177.1 GCA_900548565.1 uncultured Collinsella sp. | reverse complement strand
CCACGCCACCTTTACGGCTATGCGTGCCCGTGGTGCCAAGGTTACCGACATCGTCATTCTGATCGTGGCCGCCGACGACGGCGTCATGCCCCAGACCATCGAGTCGATCAACCACGCCAAGGCCGCCGGCGTTCCCATCGTCGTCGCCGTCAACAAGATCGATAAGCCGGGTGCCAACCCCGACCGTGTGCGCCAGGAGCTCACCGAGTACGGCATCATCCCCGAGGAGTGGGGCGGACAGAACATGTTCGTCAACATCTCGGCCAAGCAGAAGATCGGTATCGACGACCTGCTCGAGACCGTGCTGCTCCAGGCCGACGTGCTCGAGCTCAAGGCCAACCCTGACACCTTCGCTTCGGGCAACGTCCTCGAGGCTAAGCTCGACAAGGGCCGCGGCTCGGTTGCCACCGTGCTCGTGACCCGCGGTACCCTGCACGTGGGCGACACGCTGGTCGCCGGCCTCACCTATGGCCGCGTCCGTGCCATGCTCGATCCCAAGGGTAACGCCGTCACCGAGGCCGGTCCCTCCGACGCCGTCGAGATCTTGGGCCTGCAGTCCGTCCCCAACGCTGGCGATGAGTTCCGCGTGTTCGAGGACGAGCGTGAGGCTCGCGCCCTGGCCGACGAGCGTTCGCTCAAGGCCCGTATCGAGGAGCAGAGCCGCGTGAAGCACGTGACGCTCGAGAACCTCTTCGAGACCATCGCCGACGCCGAGGTCAAGGAGCTCAACCTGATCATCAAGGCCGACGTCCAGGGCTCCATCGAGGCCCTTCAGGACTCCCTCGACAAGATGGATCAATCCGAGGTGCGCATCAACACGATCCACTCCGCCGTTGGTGCCATCAACGAGACCGACGTGGTCCTGGCCGACGCCTCCAACGCCATCATCATCGGCTTTGGCGTTCGTCCCGACGGCAAGGCCCGCTCCGCCGCCGAGCGCGAGGGCGTTGAGATCCGTTGCTACGACGTCATCTACAAGTGCCTCGAGGACCTCGACGCTGCCCGTATCGGCATGCTCAAGCCCACCGAGGTTGAGGTCTCCACGGGCACTGCGACCGTTCTGGACACCTTCAAGGTGCCCAAAGTCGGCATCGCCGCCGGTGTCCGCGTCGAAGAGGGCGAGATCGCCGCGACCGATTCCGTACGCCTGGTGCGCGACGGCATCGTGGTCTTCAACGGTAAAATCGCCTCGATGCGCCACTACAAGGACGAGGCCAAGAGCCTCAAGAGCGGCTCCGAGGGCGGTATTGGCCTGGAGAACTTCCAGGACATCAAGCCTGGCGACACCATTGAGGGCTACCGCATTGACCAGGTTGCCCGTACCGAGTAGGGGGTAGCGCTATGAAGCAAACGCAGGCAACCCGCCGTCTGGGCGAGCAGCTTCGCGAGAAGCTCGGTTATATCCTGCTCTTTGAGGTTTCCGATCCGCGTCTCGACCTGGTCACCCTGACCGCGGTCGAGGTCGCGGTGGACCGCTCGTTCGCGCGCGTGTACGTGTCGTGCGACGCGAGCCGCTACGACGAGGTCATGGAGGCGCTCGCCAGCGCCAAGGGCCGCATCCGTAGCCTGTTGGCCCGCTCGCTCGATTGGCGCGTCACGCCCGAGCTCGATTTTCGCATCGATCGCTCGACCGATGAGGCCGAGCGCATCACGCGTGCGCTGGAAAACGTTCCCGCCACGCTTGCGATCGAAAAGGACGAGGACGGCTATCCAATAGCGGATGCCGCCCAGGAGGCAGCTTTAGATGAGTAATTCCGCCGACCTCGCATCGTGCGAGTCTGCAGATATTCAGCGACGCATCCTCGAGCTCATCGAGGATGCGTCCTCCATTGCGATTTCGGGACATACGTCTCCCGATGGCGACGCGCTGGGCTCCGTGCTGGGTCTGGGCTTATCGCTTATGAAGTTTTTCCCCAACAAGGACATTGCCCTGCTGCTGGCAGACGATGACCCGGTTCCGCGCATCTACCGCTTTATGGAGGGCGCCGACCGTCTGGTGCCGGCATCTGCGTATACCGGTAATCCGGACCTGTTCATCTCGGTGGACGTGCCGGTCGTCGAGCGTCTGAACAACTCCGCCGAGGTGCTCCGCCGCTCGTCGCATGTGGTGTGCTTCGATCATCATCCGGCGCGCGAGGAATTTGCCGAGCTGAGCCTGAGGTGCGTCGGCGCCGCAGCCTGCGCCATGATCATCGACCGCTTTTTGGACAATTGCGGCATTGTGGCTCGCGATGGTGTCGCGACCTGCCTGCTGTGCGGCCTGGTGACCGATACCGGTCGTTTCCAGTACCAGAACGCCGATGCTGCTGCGTTCCATGCCGCCTCGCGCCTGGTCGCTCACGGTGCCGATCCGGCGCGCGTTGCGCTCGAGGTCTACCAGAGCATGCGCGTAGAGTTCTTGCATCTCAAGTCCATCGTTATGGGCCGCATCAAAACAGTGGCGCACGGTCGCGTGGCATATAGTTATGCGTACCAGAGCGACCTTGAGGCTTGCGGTGTCACCTCGGATGAGTGCGATGGCCTGGTTGACGTGGTGCGCTCGGTGATGGGCGTCGAGGTTTGCATGTTCTTAAAGGGCATTGAGGGCGATACCAAGGTGCGTGGCAACCTGCGCTCCAAGGGCGACCTCGATGTGTCCGAGATCGCTGCCAACTTTGGCGGTGGCGGGCATCATGCCGCCGCCGGCTTTTCCAACAACGGAACAATTCGCGAGACGCTCGCCGTGGCACTTCCCATGCTGGCCGAGCTGGTGGGGGAGGATCCCGCTTCGGTGACCGTCGAGCTCTAACTTATTGGATGGTACATGGCTCGTCGAACGCCTTCTCAATTGAATATGCTGCTCGCCGTCGATAAGCCGGTGGGCTGCACGTCCCATGACGTGGTCTCGCAATGCCGACGCGCTCTCCATGAGCGGCGCGTCGGCCATGCCGGTACGCTCGACCCCATGGCATCGGGTGTCATGGTTGTGGGCGTGGGTCAGGCCACCCGTCTACTGGGCATGCTAACCCTTGATACCAAAAGCTATGTCGCCGACATCTCGTTTGGTGCCGAGACCAATACCGATGATGCGGAGGGCGAGGCGGTCCGCACAGTGGCTGTTGCCAACGAGCTCCGCGATCCTGCCTATGCCCGTGAGCGCTTGGCCGCCATGCTAGGTCCGCAGATGCAAGTGCCTCCGGCGTTTTCGGCTATCTCGGTCAATGGCGTTCGCGCCTACAAGTCTGCTCGCGAGGGCAATGCGGTTGACCTACCTCCGCGCCCTGTCGAGGTCTATGCCGCCGACCTGATTGCCGTGGGCGGCGAAGGTGATACGTGTGTGTGGACCGTGGCGTTCTCGGTGAGCAAGGGCACCTATATCCGTGCGCTCGCTCGCGACTTGGGCCGCGCCTGCGGTCTGTCTCTTATACACATCTGACGCTGCCGACGATCTTACGCGTGTAGAT
>URKV01000176.1 GCA_900548565.1 uncultured Collinsella sp. | reverse complement strand
TGCTCAGGAGTCTCGTGGGCTCGGAGATGTGTATAAGAGACAGGTGCAGCGGGCAGCCGCTCGGGCGTGCCGTGCCAAAGCTCGCACCCATCTGGCAAAACGCCACGCCGCACATCATGCAGCGGCTCGCCTGGGCGCGACGTGCGTCGTCATCGAGCTCCACGTACAGCGGATCAAAATCATGGCTGCGCTCCTCCACGGGGCGAAGCTCGTGGGTCACGCGATCGATATCAAGAAAAGCACCGGGCTTACCCATGGCGCTTACGCCTCCTTCTTGGTCGAAGCAACAGAGCTGGCAGCCACGGACGCAGCACCCGCAGCACCGCCCGCAGCATCGAAGCGAGCAACATCCGCGTCACTCGCGCGACCGGTCACAATGTCAAACGCCAGCTCTTCGGCCTGCGCATGCGTCTTGCCGACGGCCTCGGCGGCGGCGACAATCGCCAGCACGCGCTCATACTCGGTCGGAATGACCTTCACAAAGTGCTTGCTCATCGTCTCAAAGCTGTAGAGCAGCTTGATGCCACGCGGACTCTGCGTCGCATCCACGTGCTCCTGAATGAGCTCGCGAATCTGCGCCAGCTCGCCGGCCGTCGGGGCTTTAAGCTCAACGCTCTCGTGGTTCACACGGGCATCGAGCGTGCCGTACTGGTCAAAGACATAGGCCACGCCACCCGTCATGCCGGCAGCGAAGTTCTGCCCGACCTCGCCCAGGATGAGCGCCAGGCCACCCGTCATGTACTCGCAGCCATGGCTGCCGCAGCCCTCGACCACCACGGTGGCACCGGAGTTGCGCACGCCAAAGCGCTGGCCGGCCAGACCGTTAATGAAGCCGCGGCCGCTCGTAGCGCCAAAGAACGCAACATTGCCCACGATGATGTTCTCGTCGAACTTGTAGGTCGCATGCGGGTTGGGGCGCACCGATACCTCGCCGCCCGAAAGACCCTTGCCAAAGTAATCGTTGGCGTCGCCGCACACGTTGAGCGTAATGCCGCGCGGCAGAAAGGCGCCAAAGCTCTGACCGGCCGAACCATCGCAATCGATGGTGATGGAGCCGGCGGGCAGGCCCTCGGGATGCGCCTTGGTCACCGCGTTGCCCAAGATGGTGCCCACGCAGCGGTTGACGTTGGCGATATCGGCGCGGAAGCGAATCGGACGCAGGTGCGCACGGGCATCGGCCGTATAGGGCACAAACAGCGTGGAGTCGAGCGTCTTGTCGAGCTCGCTGTCGGCAGCCATCTGGGGCAGGAAGTGACGACCGTCGGCACCCGGGATGTGGGCACCAAACTCACAGGTCGCGCTTGCCAGCACGGGCGACAGATCAAGCAGGTTGGCCTTGCGGTTGCCCGGGACCTCGATCTGGCGCAGGCACTCGGGATGGCCGACCATCTCGTCGACGGTGCGGAAGCCCAGGCCCGCCATGACCTCGCGCAGCTGCTCGGCAACAAAGAGCATAAAGTGCTCGACGTGCTCCGGCTTGCCGCGGAAGCCGCGACGCAGGCGACAGTTTTGCGTGGCGATGCCGGCCGGGCAGGTATCCTGCTGGCAGTCGCGCTGCATGAGGCAGCCCATGGAGATGAGCGGCATGGTCGCAAAGCCAAACTCCTCGGCACCCAGCAGGCAGGCGACGGCGACGTCGGTGCCGTCCATGAGCTTGCCGTCGGCCTCGAGCACCACGCGCGAGCGCAGGCCGTTTTGCAGCAGCGTCTGCTGGGCCTCGGCAAGGCCAAGCTCCAGCGGCAGACCGGCGTGCCAGATCGAATCGCGCGCCGCGGCACCGGAGCCGCCGTTGTGGCCGCTGATCAAGATCTTGTCGGCGGCACCCTTGGCAACACCAGTGGCGATGGTGCCGACGCCGGCCTCGCTGACCAGCTTGACCGACACACGAGCGCCGGGGTTGGCGTTCTTAAGGTCAAAGATCAGCTCTGCCAGGTCCTCGATGGAGTAGATGTCGTGGTGCGGCGGAGGCGAGATCAGGCCGATGCCGGGCGTGGACTGACGGACCTCGGCAATCCAGGGGTAGACCTTCTTGCCGGGCAGGTGGCCGCCCTCGCCAGGCTTGGCGCCCTGGGCCATCTTGATCTGAATCTCGAAGGCACTGCACAGGTAGCGGCTCGTCACGCCAAAGCGCGCGCTTGCCACCTGCTTGATGGCGGAATTCTTGGAGTCACCGTTGGCCAGCGGGGTCTCGCGACGCGGATCCTCGCCGCCCTCGCCCGAGTTGGAACGGCCGTGCAGGCGGTTCATGGCGATGGCCATGCACTCGTGCGCCTCTTTGCTGATGGAGCCATACGACATGGCGCCGGTGTTAAAGCGGCGGACGATATTGAGCGCAGGCTCCACCTCGTCGAGCGAAACCGGCGTGCGACCGCTGGCATCAAAGTCCAGCAGGTCGCGCAGGCGCACGGCACGGCCGGTGCGGTGCAGGCGGGCGCTGTACTCCTTAAAGGTGTCGTAGCTGTCCTCGCGGCAGGCGGTCTGCAGCAGGTAGACGGTCTGAGGGTCGATCAGGTGATCTTCGCCACCGAACGGGCGCCACTTGGTCAGGCCCAGTGTGGGCAGCTGATCGGGAGCCGGGCTCTTAAGGATAGCGAGCGCGGCGTCGTAGCGCTCATTCTGCTCGCGCTCGACGTCCTCGACACCCATACCGCCCACACGGCTCACCGTGCCGACGAAGTACGCGTTGACGAACTCCGGCGTAAAGCCCACGGCCTCGAAGATCTGCGCAGAGTGGTAGCTCTGCACCGTGGAGATGCCCATCTTGGACATGATGGAGACGATGCCCGCCGTCGCGGCCTTGTTGTAGTTGGCGATGCCCTGCTCGGCCGTCACGTCCAGGTCGCCGCGTGCCGCCAGATTGCGGATGCACGCATGCGCGTTATACGGGTAGATGCCGCTTGCGGAGTAGCCCACCAGCGCCGCAAAGTCGTGCGGAGACACGGCATCGCCGCACTCCACCACGATATCGGCAAAGGTGCGCACGCCGGCGCGGATCAGGTGGTTGTGCACGCAGCCCACAGCGAGCAGTGACGGCACAGGGACCTCGCCCGCAGCGGCACGGTCGCTCAACACCACGATGTTCACGCCGTCGCGGACCGCAGCCTCAACATCCTCTGCAAGCTGCTTGAGCGCAGTCTGCAGCGCGCCCTCGCCGGCATCGCGGCGGTAGACGGCACGGAAACGGCGGGTCTTAAAGCCAACACGGTCAATCGCGCAAATGCGGTCGAACTCCTCCTCGCTCAGCAGCGGGCGCTCCAGGCGCACCAGCTGACAGGCCGTACGGGAATCCTCAAGCAGGTTGCCGTGGTTGCCCAGGTAGAGCGTGGTCGAAGTCACCATATGCTCGCGCAGGGCATCGATCGGAGGATTCGTGACCTGGGCGAACAGCTGATAGAAGTCTGTCTCTTATACACATCTCCGAGCCCACGAGACTCCTGAGCATCTCGT
>URKV01000175.1 GCA_900548565.1 uncultured Collinsella sp. | reverse complement strand
ATACGAGGTGCTCAGGAGTCTCGTGGGCTCGGAGATGTGTATAAGAGACAGGCGTCGAGCCGTTACGCCGTTCGGCAGAACGGCGTAACCTAGAGATCCCCGCCGGCACCCAGCAGCTTGCGCATGACCTGTTCGGGGTTAACCGAGCCATCGCGCGGGGCCAGGGCGGTGATCTTCTTCTGCATCTTGTACTCGTGCAGCTCGTCCTCGAGCTGGCGCACGCGGGCACGGAGCTTTTCGTTCTCGCGCTCGCGCTCCTCGGCACGCTCCTTCATATCGAGAATGCGCACCACGCCGGCAAGGTTGATGCCCTCGTCAGTCAGCTGGTTGATGAGCTCCAGGCGCTCGATATCGGCACGCGAATACAGGCGCGTGTTACCGCCCGAGCGCTGGGGGTTCACCAGGCCCTTGGACTCGTAGACGCGCAGAGTCTGCGGATGCATGCCGGTCAGCTCGGCCGCCACGCTGATCATGTACAGCGGTTTGTTCCTATTGTCCTCGGCCATGCTACCTGACCCCTTTCCGTCTCGTTATCGTCCATCATAAGCCCGCGGGCGCGGGTGTGCGCCACGACCGCCCTAGTACGTCGCCTTGTAACGGTTAACCTTCTCGCGATAATCGCGCGTGTCGGCCTCGCGCAGCTTGGTCATGGCATCGCGCTCGTCATCGGACAGGTTCGTGGGGACCTGTACCTTGATTTCGACGAGCAGCGCGCCCGTGCGGCCACGGTGCTTAACGTCGGGCGCACCCATCTCCTTAAAGCGGAACTTCTTGCCCGTCTGGGTGCCAGCGGGCACCTTCAGACGAACCGTCGCGCCGCCGGGCGTGGGCACATCCACCGTGCAGCCGAGCGCTGCCTCGTAGACCGAGATCGGCACCTCCATGGTCACATCGGCACCCTTGCGCTTAAACAGCGGGTGCTCCTCCACATGCGTGGTCACGACCAGGTCGCCGCGCTCGCCACCCGCAACGCCGTACTCGCCGCGACGCTTGTAGCGTAGCTTGCCGCCGTCGACCGCGCCCGCGGGCACCGAGACCGTAATGGTCTGCTGCTCGCCTGTCGAGGGAATGCGATAGGTGACCTTGTGCGTCACGCCGCGGAACGCGTCCTCAGCCGTCACATCGACGGTCAGCGACAGGTCGCCGCCCTTGCGAGCGCGGTTGCGACCCGCGCCGGCACCGGCAGCGCCCGCAGCCCCGGCAAAGCCCGAGCCCCAATCGCTGCCCCAGGCGCCGTTGCCGCTAAAGATGCTGTCGAAGATGTCGCCCCAGCCGCTGGCGCCCGCGCCGGCACCGTAGCCGCCGCCATACGCGCCGCCCGCGCCCGGCATGCCGCCAAACATGAGCATCTGGTCGTACTCTTTGCGCTTCTTCTCGTCCGAAAGCGTTTCGTAGGCCTCGCTGATCTCCTTAAACTTGGCCTCGTCGCCGCCGGCATCGGGGTGATATTTTTGCGCGAGCTTGCGAAACGCGCTCTTGATCTCTTTATCGGAGGCGCTCTTGGATACGCCCAGGATGTCATAGAAGGTTTTGCCTGCAGCCATCGTAGCTCCTCTCCTGTTACGTCCGCCGCCCATGCAGACGACGGCTCATGCTTTCATATGGCACTAGGCCAGAAAGGGCCCCGGGTGTTGCCCCGGGGCCCTTCTCAATTACTCCTCGGTGCTCTCGGCCGTATCGGCCGTAGCATCCTCGGGCGCCGCTTCGGGCTCCGGTGCGGGGCGCTTCTCGCCACCGTAGGTCACCGTCACCATCGCGGAACGCAGGATGCGATCCGCCATGCGGTAGCCCTTCTGGTACACGTCGTTGACGGTCTCGTCGTACTGCGATGCGTCCTCGACGCGACCCACAGCCTGATGCTCGAGCGGATCGAACGCCTCGCCCTTGGGGTCGATGGGCTCAACGCCCTCGTGCGCAAACACATCGAGCAGCTTGGCATGCACCGCGTCGACACCGTCGACGAACTGCTTAAAGTCGTCGGCAAGCTCCTGGCTGCGGGCATGGTCGATCGCACGCTCGATATCGTCGACCACCGGCAGCAGCGCGGTGACGAGCTTCTCGGTCGCGCGCTCGCGCTCGGCGATACGCTCATTGGCGGTGCGGCGACGGAAGTTCTCCCAGTCGGCCTGCAGACGGGCGGTGCGCTCGGTGGCGTCCTTTGCCTTGTCCTCGGCGGCCTTCTGAGCCTCTGCCGCAGCATCGAGCTCGTTGCGCACGTCGGCAAGCTCTTTCTGAGCCTGCTCGAACTTGAGCTTAAAGTCGTTGTCGGCGGCTTCCTCACCGGCGCGGATAGCGGCTTCCACCATCTCGTCCTCGGTCATCGTCGCCTCCTTGTTGGAATCCTCTACCTGGTTCTCGGCAGCCTCGGCGGCCGGGGCCTCGTTGGCCTCGGTATCGTCGACGGCCTCTACGGGAATCTTCACGTCCTTCTCCTCAGAGTCAACGGGGGCGGCGCCAGCGGCGGCCGCCTCCGTGCGAGCTTTACGGGCGGACATGATTACTTGTCCTCGTCGTCCACAACCTCGTAGTCGGCGTCGACGACGTCATCGTCGGCAGGCTGGGCGCCGGCGGCACCGTCGGTCTGCTGCTGAGCGTCGGCGTAGACAACCTGGGCCAGCTCGTAGGCCACGGACTGCAGGGACTCGCTGGCGGCCTTGATGGCCTCGACGTCAGAGCCCTCGAGCGCCTTCTTGGCGTCGGCGATAGCGGCCTCGGCCTTGGACTTCACGTTGGCGGAAACCTTGTCACCGAGCTCGTTGAGGGTCTGCTCGGTGGAGTAGCACAGGCTGTCGGTCTGGTTGCGGACCTCAACCTCTTCCTTCTGCTTCTTGTCCTCCTCGGCATGAGCCTCGGCGTCCTTGACCATACGATCGACTTCGTCGTCGGACAGAGCGGTGGAGCCGGAAATGGTGATCTGCTGTTCCTTGCCGGTGCCCTTGTCCTTAGCGGAGACCTTGACGATGCCGTTGGCGTCGATGTCGAAGGTGACCTCGATCTGCGGCACGCCGCGGCGGGCAGCCGGAATGCCGGTCAGCTGGAACTTACCGAGCGACTTGTTGTCGCGGGCAAGCTCGCGCTCGCCCTGGAGCACGTTGATCTCGACGCTGGTCTGGTTGTCGGCAGCGGTGGAGTAGACCTCGGTCTTGGAGGTCGGGATCGTGGTGTTGCGGTCAATCATCTTGGTCATGATGCCGCCCATGGTCTCGACGCCCAGCGACAGCGGGGTAACGTCGAGCAGCAGGATGCCCTCGACGTCACCGGTGAGCACGCCGCCCTGGACGGCAGCGCCGTCGGCAACGACCTCGTCGGGGTTCACGGACATGTTGGGCTGCTTGCCGGTCATGGTCTTGACCAGATCCTGGACAGCGGGCATACGGGTGGAGCCGCCGACGAGGATGACCTCGGTCAGATCGGAGAGCTTGAGCTTGGCGTCGCGCAGGGCGTTGGTGACAGGC
>URKV01000174.1 GCA_900548565.1 uncultured Collinsella sp. | reverse complement strand
CGCGTAAGATCGTCGGCAGCGTCAGATGTGTATAAGAGACAGGCATATGGGGTCCCAGCACCGCGCCAAACACGAGCAAAAAGACCGTCTCGGGAACGGGTTTCCCGGGGATCGCCGAGGCGATGAAGGGGCTTGCAAAGGCCACGAGCGCGATGATGGCGAGTGAAACGAATGCCATGTGATGCCTTTCTCTTGTTTGCGCTTCACTGTAGCACCCTCGCCGTCCTCAACGCGCCGCGAGCTGTCGTATCATAGTGAGGTTTACAAACATGTGGCTCAAGGCGACCGCGAGGCTTGCCCCGCAAACCGACCGCTGCCGCATACCGTACCGTACGCCCAACCGATCAGGAAGGCAGGAACCAATGGTCTCTCGTATCTACGTGGAGAAGAAACCCGGGTTCGACGTCGAGGCTCAGCAGCTCAAGGGCGAGCTGACCGAAATTCTCGGCATCAAGGGCATCGAGGCCCTGAGGATCATCAACCGCTACGACGTCGAGGGCATCGACGAGGAGCTTTTCCGCTCCTGCGTGCCGACCGTCTTTAGCGAGCCCCAGGTCGATGTGACCTACGACGAGCTCCCCGCAAGCGATGGCGCCGTCTTTGCCGTCGAATTCCTGCCTGGCCAGTTTGACCAGCGCGCCGACTCCGCCAGCGAGTGCGTGCAGCTCATCAGCCAGGGCGAGCGCCCCGCCGTGCGCTCCGCCAAGGTCTATATGATCTCGGGCGCTCTGGACGAGGCCGCCATCGATGCCATCAAGCACTACGTGGTGAACCCCGTCGAGGCGCGCATCGCCTCGCTCGACCTGCCCGAGACGCTGTACATGGAGACCCCCGAGCCCCAGCCCGTCGAGGTGCTCGACGGTTTCCGCGAGCTCGACGAGGCCGGCCTTGCCGCCTTTATCGCCGATCGCGGCCTTGCCATGGACGAGGCGGACATCGCCTTCTGCCAGCAGTACTTCCGCGATGAGGACCGCGACCCCACCATCACCGAGATCCGCGTGATCGACACCTACTGGTCCGACCACTGCCGCCACACCACCTTCGGCACCGTCCTGGACGACGTGACGATCGACGACGCCGTGGTGCAGCAAGCCTTCGACCGCTACATGGAGATGCGCCACGAACTCGGCCGCGACGCCAAGCCCGTCTGCCTCATGGACATGGGCACCATCGGCGCCAAGTACCTTAAGAAGACCGGCGTCATGACCGATGTCGACGAGTCCGAGGAGATCAACGCCTGCACCGTCAAGGTGAAGGTCGATGTCGACGGCGAGGACCAGGACTGGCTGTTCCTGTTTAAGAACGAGACCCACAACCACCCGACCGAGATCGAGCCCTTCGGTGGTGCCGCCACCTGCGTGGGCGGCGCTATCCGTGACCCGCTCTCGGGCCGCAGCTATGTGTACCAGGCCATGCGCGTCACCGGCGCCGGCGACCCCACCGTCCCGGTTTCCGAGACGCTCGAGGGCAAGCTGCCGCAGCGCAAGCTCGTGACTACTGCCGCCGCCGGCTACTCCAGCTACGGCAACCAGATCGGCCTTGCCACCGGTCAGGTCAACGAACTCTATCACCCCGGTTACGTGGCCAAGCGCATGGAGGTTGGCGCCGTCGTGGGCGCTACCCCGGCAAACCACGTTCGTCGCGAGTGCCCCGCCCCCACCGACAAGATCATCCTGCTGGGCGGCCGCACCGGCCGCGATGGCATCGGTGGCGCCACCGGCTCCTCCAAGACCCAGAACACCGAGTCCATCGAGACCTCGGGTGCCGAGGTCCAGAAGGGCAACGCCCCTGTCGAGCGCAAGCTGCAGCGTCTGTTCCGCCGCGGCGACGCCTGCCGTCTGATCAAGCGCTGCAACGACTTTGGCGCCGGCGGCGTCTCAGTCGCCGTGGGCGAGCTTGCCGACGGCCTGTACGTGGACCTGGACACCGTGACCAAGAAGTACGACGGCCTGGACGGCACCGAGCTCGCTATCTCCGAGTCCCAGGAGCGCATGGCTTGCGCCGTCGCCGACGGTGACGTCGAGGAGTTCATGGGCTACGCCGCCGAGGAAAACCTGGAGGCTACCGTTATCGCCGAGGTTACCGCCGAGCCGCGCATGCGCATGGCCTGGAACGGCGTCGCTATCGTCGACCTGTCCCGCGAGTTCCTCAACTCCAACGGCGCACCCAAGCACCAGGTCGCCCACGTCTGTGCCCGCAGCGTGTGGCAGCCCAGCTGGGCCGGCACCACGCTCGCCGAGCGCATGATCTCGCTCGTCACCGACCTCAACGTCGCTTCCAACAAGGGTCTTTCCGAGCGTTTCGACTCCACCATCGGCGCCGCGACCGTGCTCATGCCCTTTGGCGGCAAGACGCAGCTCACCCCAAGCTCGGCCATGGTCGCCAAGTTCCCCGTGGACGGCGAGACCACCACGACGAGCGCCATGGCATGGGGCTTCAACCCCTATCTGATGGAGGCCGACCAGTTTGCGGGCGCCTACCTGTCCGTGGTCGAGTCCATCGCCAAGCTCGTGGCTGCCGGCTTTGAGCACAAGCGCGCCTATCTCTCCTTCCAGGAGTACTTCGAGCGTCTGCGCACCGAGGCCGAGCGCTGGGGCAAGCCCACGGCGGCCGTCCTGGGCGCCCTCATGGCCCAAGTCGACCTGGGTGCCGGCGCCATCGGTGGCAAGGATTCCATGAGCGGCTCGTTTGAGGACGAGGCCGGCGAGCTCAACGTTCCGCCGACTCTGATCAGCTTCGCCGTCGCTGTGGGCAGGGCCGCCCGTGCCGTCTCGCCCGAGTTCAAGGGCCTCACGCACCGCGTCGTCCGCATCGCCCCCGCCACCTATGGCGAGGACTACCGTCCCGACGCCCAGCAGTTGCTCGCCGCGTTTGACGCCGTCGAGGCGCTCACTGCTACCGGCAACGCCCTGGCCATATCCACGCCCGGCTACGGCTGCGGCGCCGAGAGCCTCTTTAAGATGTGCGTCGGTAACCAGATCGGTATCGAGCTTGCCGAGGATGTAGACGTGGAGAGCCTCTTCACCCCGCTCTACGGCAGCTTTATCGTCGAGCTCGCCGAGGACGCCGAGCTGCCCGAGGTCGCCGACGGCGTTGTCGTCGAGCCCCTGGGCACCACCGTCGAGGGCTATGTCATCGACACCGGCTCCGAGGTCATCGAGCTCGCCGAGCTCCAGGAGGCCTGGGAGAGCGGCATCGAGGGCGTCTTCGCCTACCGCAGCGCCGGCGAGACCCCCGAGGTCGAGACCATCGACTTCCGCGCCAAGGATATCCACGTGTACGGCGGCGCCAAGATCGCCCGCCCGCGCGTGATCATCCCCGTGTTCCCCGGCAACAACTGCGAGTACGACAGCGCCCGCGCCTTCCGTGCCGCCGGTGCCGAGGCCGACACCTTCGTGATCAACAACCTCACGCCCGAGGCCGTCGCCGAGAGCACCCACTGTCTCTTATACACATCTCCGAGCCCACGAGACTCCTGAGCA
>URKV01000173.1 GCA_900548565.1 uncultured Collinsella sp. | reverse complement strand
GATCGTCGGCAGCGTCAGATGTGTATAAGAGACAGGTGTGCTCGGGAAGCTGATCCTCGACGGCATCGAAGGCCTCGCGGAACTTGTTCTGGATATACAGCTGAGCCGGCAGCAGCCACTCCTCCATGGTCTTGGAGACCACGGAACGAACCTGCGGGTTCTGGGCGAGCTTGGCGGTATAGGTCTTCATAAAGTCGAGGTAGGCCGGCAGGTCGAAGTAGAGGTTGTCTACCGGGCGCAGCTCGGGCACCTCGCCGGTGAGCTGGCTTTTGGGCGCGATGAGCTCCTCGGGCTCAAACTGGTGACCCAGGTCGCACTCGTCGGCATAAGCCTTCTCGGACTTGCAGCCCTGGATGGGGCAGCGGCCGATTACCTGACGGCCGTTGAGGAACGTGCCGGCCTTGGCATCGTAGAACTGCAGCGTGGAGCGCTTGGAGATGGTGCCCTGCTCGTGCAGGCGCTTGATAATCTCGGCGGTCACCTCGTTGTGAATCTGCGCGGCCGGCTCAAGGCCCGAGCCGCCGTAGATATCGCAGCTGATGTTGTAGTTGTTGAGGGTCGCGGCCTGGCGGGAGTGATTGGACTCGACATACTCGGCGATGGACTTGTCGTAGCCCTCGTTCTCCTTGAGCTTGCGGTAGCTCTCCATGATGGGCGAGCCATAGCAGTCGGTGCCCGAGGTGAAGATGACGTTCTCGCGGCCCAGACGGTCGCGCAGGAAGCGGGCGAAGAAGTCGGCCGGGACAAAGACGCCACCGACGTGGCCAAAGTGAAGGCCCTTGTTGCCGTAGGGCTCGCCGGCGGTAACGATGGCGCGGCGAGGCCAGCTGGGACGGTCGTTCATGGAGTATTTGGATGCCATGGGACTCCTTCGCATATGGTGAGAGCGCGGCCGGGCACAAGGCCTGGCGACGCGGTGGTCAATTCGTGCATATCGTTCGACATTATCGCACATGCGGACGGGTACGTGGCAGGGGCGCTATCCTAAGATGCTATGAATGAGATTTCCAACATACATGCGTTTGAAGACGAGGATTTTCTGCACGCCTGCTTTGTGTGGGGGATGGCCGTGCTTGGCGCATTTGCCGTGTGTCTGGTGCCGGTGTTTATGCTGCTGGGCGGGCCTGCGGACTTGGATGCGGCTGACGCGGGCGGCTGGATGGCCGTCTTGGGATGGATAGTCGGCTTGGCTGCGATCTCAATGGCGTCGTTCGCCGTGCACGAGCTGGTGCACGGTGTGTTTTTTAAGCTGCTGGCGCCTGCGGGCGCGCAGGTGACCTTTGGGGCGAATCGCGAGACGGCGATGATCTATGCCTGCGCCGAGGGCGTTGTGTATTCGCGCCGGCGGTACATGGTGGTTTGCCTGGCGCCGACGGTTGTTGTGACGACAACGCTTGCCCTGGGGTTTGCGTTTTCGGGCTATCCGCTGCTGTGCTATCTGGCTGCCGGCTTGCATTTGTCGGGCTGTGTAGGCGACTGGTATTACGTGCGGACCATTTTGCGCGACCGCCGCATTGTCGCCTGCGAGGATACGTCCTTTGGCGTGCGCTTTTTTGGGTGAGGAGATGTCGATGAAGTCGTTGTTGCTGCATGCGTGCTGTGCACCATGCTCGCTTGAGCCGGTTCGCCTGCTGCGCGAGGAGGGGTTTGAGCCCACAATCTGCTGGACCAACCCCAATATTCAACCGCGCGATGAATGGCAGCGCCGCTTGGACGAGCTGCGCCGGTGGTGTGTCGATGGCGACATCGAGCTCATCGAGGCAGGGGAGGACCGCGATCACTGGGAGACCGGCGTGGCACCGCTGGGTGCCGATCGGCCTCGTCGCTGTCGCGCGTGCTATGCCCTGCGCTTGGCCGAGGCGTGCCGCGTGGCCCAGGAGCGCGGGTTTGAGTTTGTGGGCACGACGCTCGCCGTCTCGCCGTATCAGCTGTTCGATACCTGCAATGACGTGCTCAAGCGCCTGGCGGCGGCACGTGGGCTCACTCCGGTGATTCGCGATTTTCGCCCGTATTACCCCGAAGCGACACGCCGTTCGCGCGAGCTTGGCATGTATCGGCAGAACTACTGCGGCTGCCGCTTCTCGGCTGTCGAGGCGGCCATGGACCGCGCCCGCATCCGCGACGAGCGCAAAGCCGCCAAAAAGTAGTTCATTTGGGACGTCAGCCTGCTAGGATGTAGAGCGGACTTTAGCTATATAAGGAGTATCCGACGTGTCTATGCGTACCGATGATTTTGACTACAACCTTCCCGAGGAACTGATTGCACAGGCTCCTGCCGAGCCGCGCGACTCCTGCCGCCTGTTGGTGGTGGATCGCAAGGGCTCCCGGGCGGGAACGCCGTTGGAGCACGGCGGTACCGTTGAGCACCGCATCTTCCGCGACATCATCGACTATATCGAGCCGGGCGACGTGCTCGTCATCAACAAGACGCGCGTGATGCCGGCCCGCCTGATCGGTCGCAAGGCCGGCTCGGGCGGCGTGGTCGAGACGCTGCTGCTCAAGCGCCGCGAGGATGTGGATCCGCTGGGTCACGTTTGGGAGTGCCTGGTCAAGCCGGGTAAGCGCCTGAAGCCCGGTGCTCAGATTGAGTATCGTGCGGGCGGCGCCCATGCGCCCGAGGGCGCGCCCGTGGTGCTGACGGCCGAGGTCGTCGACTTTGTTAACGATAGCCGCGGTGGCCGTCTGGTGCGCTTTGAGCCGGCCGGTTGCAATGCCGCCGGCGACCCGCGCACGCTCGACGAGGCCATCCACGCTGCCGGCCACGTGCCGCTGCCGCCCTACATTACCGATTACGAGGGCGATCCCGAGAAGTACCAGACCGTCTACGCCATGAAGGAGGAGCACTCGGCTGCCGCTCCTACGGCGGGTCTGCACTTTACTCCCGAGCTCATGGCCGCTATCGAGGCCAAGGGTGCGAAGTTTGCCGCCGTCGAGCTCGAGGTGGGTATCGATACCTTCCGTCTGGTGGAGGAGGACGACCCTACACAGCACGTGATGCACACCGAGCGCTACCACGTGTCGCAGGAGGTTGTCGACGCTGTGCATAAGGCGAAGGCCGAGGGCCATCGTGTGATCGCCGTCGGCACTACCGCAGTGCGCTCGCTCGAGAGCGCGTTTGACGCGGACGCGCCGGTGTCCGATCCGGCTGTGACGGCGCGCTATTTTGAGGGCCGCGAGGACGGGGCCGACACGCTCGGCCGCGGTGACATCGTGGTGCGCGAGAATGCGACGACGCAGCTCTACCTCATGCCCGGCTCGACCTATCACGTGGTCGACGCGCTGATCACGAACTTCCACGTGCCGCGCTCCACGCTCATGATGCTCGTGAGCGCACTTGCCACCCGCGACCAGATCATGGATGCCTACGCCGCCGCCATCGAGGAGCGCTACCGCTTCTTCAGCTTTGGCGACGCCATGCTCATTTGTTAGTTACGCGGTTCTACGAACCGCGTAACTGCTCGACGCTGCAAACGCCCCTAAGCGGCAATCTGACGTTCAATCGTCGGGCATGACC
>URKV01000172.1 GCA_900548565.1 uncultured Collinsella sp. | reverse complement strand
GTATAAGAGACAGGGATGCGGGTTATGCGCGTATCAACGTGATCAGTGCGATCGGTACGCGCGAGTACTATCGCCATTTGGGTTTTTACGACCATGGACTCTATCTGCAAAAGGAGCTCTAAATGAACAAGTCGAGTGTTTCCGCCGGCGTCGTTGCCGGCGTTGCTCTGGGAGCCGCGGCGCTGGGTGCGGCTGCCGTCGCTGTTCGTGCTGCCTGTCTGCAGGTCGCACGTACCCGCAATGGGCTGGCGCGTGTGAAGCGCGTGCGCGATGAGGGCGGCGATGAGATTCGCGTGTTGGTGCAAGGCGGCGTCTACCAAAGTGCAAGCTACGTTGGCGAGCGTTGGGCAGAGCCCGTCTTTACGTACTATCGTGCGTTTGATGACGTGTTTGAGGCCGAGGATGCGATGCGCGACGCTTACGGTCACGGTATCGACCGCATGCTTATGCTGGGCGGCGGCGGGTTTGCTTATCCTAAGTTTGCGCTGATGTCGCACGAGGGCTTGCGCATGGACATTATCGAGTATGACGGAGAGATTACGCGCCTGGCGCGCCGCTGGTTCTACCTAGACGAGCTGGAGCGCGCGGCGGGCGATTGCCTGCGGGTGATAACCGCTGAGGCTCGCTCTTATCTGGGTGTGACGAGTGTTGGTCATCGTCGCTACGACGTGGTCGTGAGCGATTGCTTTGGCGGCGCCGAACCCGTACGCGAGCTGGCAACGGTTGAGGCGTTGCGGTTAGTGCGGGGCAGCCTAAATGTCGGTGGCGTCTACGTTGCCAATGTCGTGAGCGCAAACGAGGGGAGCGACGTGACGTTCCTGCGCGATTGCGCCGCCACGGCACTCGAGGTGTTCGACCATGCTTGGGTGGTCCCATGTGGCGATGCAGAGTTCGGCGGCGAGGAGAATTATCTGCTCATCGCCAGCGACGGCGACTACGCCTTTGCCGAAGCTGTGCCCTTCGACACCGACTTCCTCGGTACCGTCCTTCACGACAAGTAAGTCTCCCCGTCCCAAAAAAGACTGGTCTTAGGCGTGGTCGCGCCAGCTGAGGACGCGCTGCTTCATACCCTCGATGTCGAGCACGCCTTCGGCAAAGCCCTTGCGCACGAGCTCCTCGGGAACGTACTCGTCGTAGCGATCAAAATAAGGCACCTCGCCGGGATAGACGAGCTCGATGGGATCGAAGTCCTTTTCGGCCTCGGCGGCGAGCACCTCAAAGAACGTCTCCTCGTCGGCCTTCATCTTAAACTGCATAAAGTACGGGCGCGATGGGTCGAGTCCGCGAAGGCCCAGCTCCGCGGCGCACTTAATCTTGAGCATGCGCTCGAGTGCCAAAAAGGCGTAGCTGCCCAGCCAGGGGAAGAGCACCCAGGTGTCGCCACCCAGGTTGATGAGTGGCTTAGTTCCCGCACCCGAAATCTCGGCCGTATGGCGAGCCTGTGCAAGACGTGCCCGTGCGTTGCCCATGAGATACGGATATGCCGCATGCTCGTTGAGCGCTTTGCGCATGCGCTCGAGTACATGCGTATTGATGTCTCCGGGGCAGTCGCCAAAGTAGGCCGGCACCCGGCCCTTGACCTGCGTGGCAAAGACAGTGTGGCGCTTCCAGTCCACTTCCTCGACAATCCAGCAGTGTCCGGCGATGGCGATGCGCTCACCGGGCGGGGGCGGATTAACAATCGTGCCCAGCTCGGCCGACTCGCTGCGAACGGTGAACTCCTCGTTTTCCTGGAACACGGCGTAGAACTTAAAGTTGTTGATGATGCGCTCGCCCGCGAGACCCACGATGAGCCCGCCACCTTCGGTGACCTGGATATGGTCGATCTTAATGAGGTGACGCAGCAGCACACGGTAATCGTCTGCCGAGACACGGTGGAAATAGCTGAGCGTGAGCACGCGCTGGGCAAGTTCGGCCGGCGTGAGCTCGCCGGTGCTGGCGAGGGTCGACATAGTCTGGTGATAGAGCAGACTGTAGGGGAGTCGATCGAGCTCGGGCGGCTCGACCCACTTTTCCTCGCGATAGAGTTGTACGAGCGCGATACCCTGCAGGAGCTTCCAGGGAATGGTTTCGGGCATCATCGTGCGCGGCTCGGGTTCTTCCTCGCGCATGACAAACCACATCTCGGGAGGAAGGTCGCGACGGCCTGTGCGCCCCATGCGCTGCAAAAAGGAGCTGACGGTAAACGGCGCGTCAATCTGGAAGGCGCGCTCCAGGCGGCCGATATCGATACCGAGCTCCAGCGTAGAGGTGGTGACGGTTGTCTGCGCCTGCTCCTCGTCGCGCATGAGCTCCTCTGCCGTCTCGCGCAGCGATGCCGAAAGATTGCCGTGATGGATGAGAAAGCGGTCGGGCTCGTGTCGACTTTCGCAGTAGCTGCGCAGCATGGAGCACACGGCCTCTGCCTCCTCGCGCGAGTTGGCAAAGACCAGGCACTTGCGGCCGCGCGTATGCTCAAAGATATAGCCCATACCGGGGTCGGCGTTGTCGGGCGCCGTGTCGGTGGGGTTGAGAAGCGCCTGCTCGGTCGCTCGTGGGATGTCGACTTCGCCCTCGGGGGCCGAGGAAGTGCGACGGTCTTTGGGAGCGGCCTTGCCCCGTGCCCGCTCACGACGTTGACGGCGCTCCTCTTGTGTGAGCTGTCCGCTGTGACGCATGTCTTGGGCGCCGGCGGGCAGTGCCGCGGGTGCCGCTGCCTCAATGCGCTCGCATGCAAGTACTTCGGCCTCTTGAGGACCCATGCTCTCGAATCCTCGCTGCTGCGCCTGGGGACCCGAGTTGTAGAAGTGCTCCATGGAGATGCGCCACACGCGGCGCGGTTCTTCAAAGCGGGGGATAACGCAGTCGCGTCCCGTTCCCTGTGAGAGAAAAGCGCCCGTGCGCTCGGGGTCGCCGATGGTGGCCGAAAGGCCAATGCGTCGAGGCTGTACGCCGGCCATGCGCGACAGGCGCTCGATAAGGCAGAGCGTCTGCCCGCCACGGTCGCCGCGCATGAGCGAATGGACCTCGTCGATGACCACATAGCGCAGATCGCAGAACATGCGCGGGATCGCCATGTGCTTATGGATCAGGAGCGCCTCGAGCGACTCGGGCGTAATCTGTAGGATACCGCTCGGTTTTTTGATGAGCTTAGCCTTGTGCGACTGCGAGACATCGCCATGCCAGTGCCAGACGGGGATATCGGCCTCTTCGCAGAGGTCGTTGAGGCGGACGAACTGATCATTGATGAGCGCTTTGAGGGGGCCGATGTAGAGGGCACCCACGCTCGCGGGCGGGTTCTCCCAAAACTCGGTCAGGATGGGAAAGAAGGCCGCTTCGGTTTTGCCGGAAGCTGTGGATGCCGTCAGGAGTACATTGTCTTGTGTGCTAAAGATGGCATCTGCCGCCGCAACCTGAATGGAGCGCAGGCTCTCCCAATCGTGGGAGTAGATGAAGTCTTGGATAAACGGGGCGTAGCGGTCAAAGGCGTTCACGAGGCCTCCTTTCAAACTGTCTCTTATACACATCTCCGAGCCCACGAGACTCCTGAGCATCTCG
>URKV01000171.1 GCA_900548565.1 uncultured Collinsella sp. | reverse complement strand
CTACACGCGTAAGATCGTCGGCAGCGTCAGATGTGTATAAGAGACAGATATTGCACGGCCCCTCCCCTCCCATCGAAGCCCTGACAAGGCGAAACAAACCCGTCACGTCATCGAAACACATCGGAATCGCAATCGAGAACGTATCGTAACGCAGCAGAAATCAGGCCGTCACGGCACCGCTTTAACATCAGCAAAAAGCCCGATGAAAGGAGACGAGCGTGACCACACGCGAGGACGCCTACCCCTACCCCGGCGAGCAATACATCCTCTCGGTCGACCGCTATCAGATCGAAGTCATGGACCATCTAAACGAGCTTCCAGCCACGAGCGCCGTCATCTTCTGCACCTTCCCCAAGGTCCGCGATGGCGTCGGATACCCCGCCCGCGTCTTTGCGGTCTGCCCCGCAGTGTAACGTCCAGGCAAACGTTTCTTTTTTATAACAGCCGCCCCGCGCACCCATCAATCACCCCGGCAGCATACAATCCATCAGGCGCCCCTTACGCGGGCGCCTTTTATATGGGGAGATGATTCACATGCAGATCAACAAGGTTGCCTTTATCGGCAAGGGCGGCGTCGGCCTGCTCTACGGCAGCATGATTGCCAAGGCCCTCGGCAATGACGCCGTCGAATACGTTATGGATGACGCCCGTTTTGAGCGTCACGCGGGCGATGCGCTCACCGTCAACGGAAAGCCTTGCGATCTCACGTCCGTCCGCGCCAGCGAGGCGACACCCGCCGATCTGGTCATCCTGACGGTCAAGACCACCGGTCTCGACCAAGCACTCAAGACTATGGAGCGTGTCGTGGGACCCAACACGCTCATCGCCTCGCTGTGCAACGGCATTACGAGCGAGCAAAAGATTGCCGAACGCTTTGGCTGGAAGCATACCGTTCTTGGTATCTGCCAGGGCATGGACGCCGTGTTCCTCAACGGCGCGCTCACCTTTACCAATGCGGGCGAGATCCGCTTTGGTGCAGCCGCCGGCACCGACCCCGCGACCGTCGCCGCTATCGACGAGCTCTACACGCGCTGCGGCATCGCCCATACCGTCGAGAGCAACATTGCGCACCGCATGTGGGCCAAACTCATGCTCAACGACGGCATCAACCAGACCTGCATGGCTTACGGCGGGACCTACGGAAGCGCCACGGAGCCGGGCTCCGAGCAGCGCCGCTGTTTTGTCGCCGCCATGCGCGAGACGCTTGCGGTTGCCAACGCCGAGGGCGTTGAGCTGACCGAGGCAGACCTGACGCAAATGGTGCACCTCATCGAGGGAATCGACCCCGCCGGTATGCCCTCGATGGCGCAGGACCGCATCGCACAACGAAAAACCGAAGTCGAGGAGTTCGCGGGCACCATTTGCCGCCTGGCCGCCAAACACGATATCCAAGTGCCGCAAAACGATTGGCTCTACCAGAGGATTCGCGAAATAGAAAGCAGCTGGTAGTGCTCGGCATACTGTAGCCAGCAGATCCAATGGCAAAGCCGCCGCAAGGGGCACTCCCCTCGCGGCGGCTTCCTTTTTCATCTTTGGCCAAAAATCAGCTTCACAACGGTTAGAGCTGCGACTCCGACGCCTGGTCCTCATCGTCGCGACAAAGAACTACACCTGCACTTCCCAGCAGCGCGGCCGCGATCAGCGCGCCGACCACGATAGGAGCAGCCCCGCATGTCCCCTGCATGCCCGCGACGAGCGCGGCCGTGGGACCAAGGCAGCCAAGCATCAACGCGACGGCGGCAACGGCGATATCTCGAGCATTCACAAGACCACTTCCTCCAAGAGAAAGACCTTATTTCTCATGAACTAGTGTGCCCCGCACCCATACGCCCAGCGTACCGCCACGGTAAGGGCTCTGTTAACTCGAACGCACATAAAGAACGGGCGGCTTTACGTTGCCTAAAAGCTCAGTAAAGACGCCCGCCCATCATGTGCCAATTTTCCTTATGGCAGATTACCAACCGGTATAGTAGTCGGTAGTTCCGGCGGCGCAGCCGGAGTCATAGACCTTGCACTCGCCCTTGGAACCGGTAAACGTGGAACCCTGAGCCTTATCGCCCGCGGCCACGACATAGTAACCATCGGAATCGCGCCAAAAGCCCTCGGAATCCTGAGTCCACTCGCCCGTGCGGTGGTGATACAACACGTTGCTGCTGTAATAGGTCTCACGGCGGCCGTTATAGTTATTGACGCCGCTCGAGCGCGTCAGGCCCGAGCCGTTCGCGTAATACGCAGCAGGCGCGTAAGACGAACCGGAGCCGGCGTTGTAATACGAAGCCTGGGCGGCCTCGGCAGCCTCCGCCTCGGCGGCAGCCTCGAGCGCTTCGCGCTTGGCATCCTCAAGCGCAGCGCGCAGCTCATCGAGCTCGGTCGACTTGGCGTCGACCTCCCCCATCGTCAACAGGCTACCCGCAACGTCGATGCAACCCTGCAGCACAGCACGCTCGTCATCGGTAGCATAGTCGCCATACATATTCATGATGATCTGAGCGCGCATCTCAAGGGAATCGCGCTTGGCCTCCATCGAGGCGTTCCACTCCTGCATGGAACCATAACCATCGCCGCGATAGTCAACGGGCTGCACCAGCGTCGCCTCGGACGGCGTAGGTCCAACCGTATCGGATAGTGTTGCCGCGTGGGCATCGGTTGCACCGGCGCCCGCCAAAAGTGCCACGGTCAGAGCGGCGGAAAGGGCGGCGGCTTTCGGTTTTCGTGAATCGATCCTCATGTAGCTAGAAACCTCCGTAGTGCGTTTTTGCTGCGTTTGAGCTGCGTGTGATTCGATCGCGCTGCATAGTACCCCGAGCAAATCGCGACCTGCGGTTTTACTCAAAAGGCGCACGTCAATTGCGTAAAACTCACATCCTCTTAACAGGAGTTTTCCACATCTCGATTGCATAAAGCATGCCAAAAACCCTGTTTTTGCACCCGCTCTATGCAAAAAAGGCACCTGTGCAACCATTGTTCGCACAGGCGCCTTGAGCAGGCATTTTATGCAGTTATACCTATCGAGTCGCAAGGGGTCCTTGCACAAGTCGCCTTACTCGTCCAGCGCGGCGAAGGCCTGCTTCAGATCCCAAATGATATCCTCGGCGTTCTCGGTACCGATGGAAAGACGGATCGTGGAGGGCGTGATGTTCTGCTCGGCGAGCTCCTCGGCAGAGAGCTGGGAGTGCGTGGTGGTAGCCGGGTGCACGACGAGCGACTTGACGTCGGCCACGTTGGCGAGCAGCGAGAAGACCTGCAGATGGTCGATGAACTTCCAAGCTGCCTCCTGGCCACCCTTAATCTCAAAGGTAAAGATCGAGGCACCGCCACGGGGGAAGTACTTCTGATAGAGCTCGTGATCGGGGTGCTCAGACAGGCTCGGGTGGTTCACCTTGGCGACATGGCTATCACCAGCCAGGAACTCAACGACCTTCTTGGTGTTCTCGACATGACGGTCAACGCGCAGCGACAGAGTCTCGGTGCCCTGGAGCAGGATCCAAGCGTTGAACGGGCTGATGCAGGCGCCCTCGTCACGCAGCAGGATGGCGCGGACCTGTCTCTTATACACATCTCCGAGCCCACG
>URKV01000170.1 GCA_900548565.1 uncultured Collinsella sp. | reverse complement strand
TACACGCGTAAGACCGTCGGCAGCGTCAGATGTGTATAAGAGACAGGATTGGCGCACTCGGCAAGACCTCGCTCAAAGACATCGCGGGTCTTCTTAGGCAGTGCGGAAATATCGCCCAAAAAGACAACGCGAACGTTTTCGCGCTTAAGCAGCGGCAACTCATCGATAAACGTCTTGGCAAACAAATGCATCAAAACGTTGACCTCGTGCTGCGGACGATTCCAGTTTTCGGTGGAAAACGCATAGGCCGAAAGGACGTCGACACCCAAGCGCACGCATGCGGTAATGATCTCGCGCAGGGAGACGATACCCGCCTTGTGGCCCTCGGTGCGTGCGAGACCGCGCGACGTGGCCCAACGACCGTTGCCGTCCATGATGCACGAGATATGGTGCGGAATGTTATTGAGGTCAAGGTCGGAAAAACCGACGCCCGCAGGGGCGTCGGCAAAGTACTCGACCAGTTTATGCTCGTCGTATTGCACCTTAGATCTCCATGACCTCGGCTTCTTTTTCCTTCAGAAGCTCCTCGACCTTGGCGACATACTCATCAGTGTGCTTCTGGACCTTGGCCTGCTCGCGACGGACATCGTCCTCGGTGAGCTCCTCATCGCGCTCGAGCTTGTTGTTGAAGTCGCGACGGATGTTACGGATAGACACCTTGGCCTGCTCGGCGTACTCGCGGCACTCCTTGACGAGCTCGCGACGGCGCTCCTCAGTGGGAGCCGGGAACGGAAGACGAACGACGGTGCCATCGGAGTTGGGGGTAATACCCAGATCGGAAGCGCCGATGGCCTTGACGATAGCATTGATGAGTGCCTTGTCCCACGGCTCGATGAGCAGCATGTGGGCCTCGGGGGTCTTGACGGCGGCAACCTGCGTGACCGGCGTGGGAACACCGTAATAATCGACGGTGATGTCGGACAGAATGTTGGCATTGGCGCGGCCGGTACGGACCTTGGAGAAGTTATGCTTGAGGGACTCGAGCGACTTGTCCATATGGGCGGTGATGTTCTCTGCCATGCTTAATCCTCCTGATAGACGAGCGTGCCGACGGGCTCACCCGAAAGCGCGCGCTTGACGGTGTCCTCGCCATCGATGTTGAGGACCAAAATCGGCATACGGTTGTCCTGGCACAGTGCCGTAGCCGTGGAATCCATAACCTGCAGACCGCGGACGAGAACCTCGTGATAGGTAATCTTGTCAAAACGGACGGCATCAGCGCACTTGACGGGATCCTTGTCGTAGATGCCGTCAACCTTGGTGGCTTTAATCAGAATCTCGGCGCCGATCTCACACGCACGAAGAGCCGCGGCGGTGTCGGTCGTAAAGTACGGATTGCCCGAACCGGCGGCAAAAATAACGACGTTGCCCTTGGAAAGGTGGTTGATGGCGCGACGGCGAATATAGGGCTCGCAGATCTCGTTCATCTGGATAGCGCTCATCACGCGGCAGGGAACATCGTTATGCTCGAAGGCATCCTGCAGGGCGAGCGCGTTCATAACGGTTGCCAGCATGCCCATGTAGTCGGCCTGAGCACGCTCCATGCCACCGGCAGCGCCGGCCATGCCGCGGAAAATATTGCCGCCGCCGACAACGACGCCGACCTCATGGCCAACGGCGAGCAGCTCCTTGACCTGCTTAGCAAGATGGTCGGTAACCTTGGGGTCGATGCCATATTGGCCGTCGCCCATCAGCGCTTCGCCGGAAAGCTTAAGAAGCACGCGTTTATATCGGATGTCGGACAAAGCGATCCTCCTTTAGATTGAACTCTCAACATTCTATCAAAGGCTCTAAGAAGAGCCATGAAAAAGCAGGCTGTGAGTAAAACCCACAGCCTGCTCATTACCAGCTACAAGAGCTTATTTACTCGCCACGGACCAGACGGTCAAAGGCAACGACGGTAATGGTGTCGCCGAGCTCCTTGGAGACCTGCTCAGCGTACTTCTTGATGGTGAGGGAGCTGTCCTTGATGAACTCCTGCTCGGTGAGCACGGACTGCTTGTAGAACTTCTCCAGACGGCCGACAGCCATCTTCTCCTGGATAGCCTCGGGCTTACCGGACTCGGCAGCCTGAGCCATGTAGATCTGCTTCTCGTGCTCGACGGTCTCGGCCGGAACCTGATCGCGGGTAGCGCAGATCGGGGCGACGGCAGCAACCTGAAGGGCAACGTCGTGAGCGAAGGTCTTGAAGGATTCAGCCTGAGCGGTCTCAGCCTTCTCGAAGGCGAACTCGACGAGGACGCCGATCTTACCACCCATGTGGATATAAGAAGCGAGCGCGCCGTTCTCAGCCTTGCGGGCAGCGAAGCGGGAGATCTTCATGTTCTCGCCCATGATGTGAATCATCTCGGTGAGCTCGGAGGAAACGGTCTCCTCGCCCATCGGCTTCTCGAGCAGAGCGTCGACGTCAGCAGGCTCGGTGGTAGCGACAACCTCAGCGACCTTGGAAGCAAAGCCGGTGAACTTGGCGTTAGAGCCAACGAAGTCGGTCTCGCAGGAGAGCTCGAGCAGAGCGCCGGTCTTGCCATCCTCGGAGACGAACGCGGCGACAGCGCCCTCGTTGGTCTCACGGCCAGCCTTCTTGGCAGCCTTGGCAAGGCCGTTCTTACGCAGAACGTCGACAGCGGCGTCCATGTCGCCGTCAGCCTCGACGAGAGCCTTCTTGCACTCCATCATCGGGGAGTCGGTCATCTCGCGGAGCTGCTTGACCATAGCGGCGGTAATCTGGGCCATTGTGGTTCCTTTCAAAGAGATGAAAAAGAATTAACTAAGACTGATTTACTCGGCCTTGGGCTCAGCGGCCATCTCGGCCTCGGAGACCTGCTCCTTGCCGGAGCCAGCAAGGCAGGCGTCAGCCATGAGCTCGCACATAAGGGTGACAGCGGAGATAGCGTCATCGTTGCAGGGGATGCCGTACTCGACCTCGTCGGGATCGGAGTTGGTGTCGATCAGGGCGACGACGGGGATGTTCAGGCGCTGAGCCTCCTTGATGGCGTTCTCCTCGCGCTTGGTGTCGATGACGAAGAGAGCCTGGGGCAGACCCTTCATGTCGCGGGCGCCACCGAGGTTGGTCTGGAGCTTGGTGAGCTCCTTGCCGAGAACAGCCTGCTCCTTCTTGGGCAGAACAGCCATGCGGCCGTCCTCGACCATGGCCTCGAGCTCCTCCATGCGGTTGATGCGGGAGCGGATGGTGACGAAGTTGGTCAGCATACCGCCGAGCCAACGCTGGTTGATGTAAGGCATGTTGGCGCGCTCGGCAGCGTTCTTGACGGCCTCCTGAGCCTGCTTCTTGGTGCCGACGAACAGCACGTTGCCACCCTTGGCGACGTTCTTGACGAAGGTGTAGGCCTGGTCGGCGTCGAGGATGGTCTGCTTGAGGTCGAGGATGTAGATGCCGTTGCGCTCACCGAAGATGAACGGCTTCATCTTGGGGTTCCAGCGACGGGTCTGGTGACCGAAGTGGCAGCCGGCCTCGAGCAGGGTGCGGATATTAATCTTGGTAGCCATGTTAAACCTCCTGTGGTTTGCCTCCGCGCGGGGTCATCCTCCAAAACCCTGTCTCTTATACACATCTCCGAGCCCACGAGA
>URKV01000169.1 GCA_900548565.1 uncultured Collinsella sp. | reverse complement strand
AAGTTGCCGAGGCAGTCGCCGATGCCAAGAACGCGGCAGTGACGGGCTCGCTAGCGACGGACGTCTCCTCTGCCGCGTTCTTGGCATCGGCGACTGCCTCGGCAACTTTCTCGGCAGCAGCGGTCGCCGCCTTCTGCGCGGCATCCACCACGGCGGGTGCAGCCTCACGCGCGGCAGCGACCATACGGTCCTTAATGCCCTCGACGAGTTTGCTCATTGTCTCTCCTCTTAGTTGTTGGACTCGACGGTTGCGGCGGTGTCGGCCGCGTCCTCGAGCTGCAAGTTCAATAGCTTCATGCCGTATTCCGGCACGTTGATATCGATGGGTTGGCCATACAGGTCGCCGGGGCGCACAAAAGCGAGCACCGTCATAATGCGCGCCATGGCCTCGGGCGATTCGGTGAGCCCACGCTCAAACCAGCGTTGAATCATGCCGACCTCGGCACTCACGACGTAGGTGACGTAGTAGTCAAAGAACGTGCCCAGCGCCAGGCCCAAAATGCCTGTCTGCGCACGCGGCACCACAGCCTCACGCACGGTGTCGATAATCCTTTTAATGAAGGCCTGGTCGCCGCCCGGACCCAGCAGCGCGCCGATTAAGTCGCGGTTGGCCGCAAGGTAGCGCAGCAGCTCAACCGAACCGGGCGCCGGCTCGAGCTCATCGATGTTGTGATAGAGATCGGGCAGCTGAGCTGCGGTGATGAGCTCAATGCGCTCACGGATCTCGGCCAGCAAGCCGTCCTCGATTTGATTGATAAAGTCGGGGATATCGCGGTAGTGCGAATAGAACGTGCGGCGCGTAAGGCCAGCGCGCTCGGTGAGCGACGCGACATTAATGCGCGAAAGGTCGCCGCTTTCGGCAAGCTCGCTGGCAAGTGCCTGGCGAAGGGCACGCTGCGAGCGAAGGGACCGGCGATCGCATTTCTCGAGCTGGGACAAGCATCCTCCTTGTTACTCAGCCTGTGCGCTATTGCACAGTGCGAGTATTATTGCACACCGTGTGCATCAACACGTAAAGGCAATATTTGGAATGTGACAAAGGGCAGTCCCTTTGTCACATTCAGCGACCGCCTAGGTTGTGCCAGTTGTGCCTGGCTTTTGGAGCGGCATTGCTGATTGTTCAAAATGTCATTCGTGGGTAGAATAGTGTCGACGGCAGCCCAAGTTCTGGAAAGCTGGGCAGCGCCGTTGTTTGCATTAGGGGGTCAACGCCTTAGCGGCGGCGACCCCTTCTGTTGCGCTTCGAACGCTGCTTGAGTGCCTCGGAAAGGCCGACGAGCGCCGTGAAGAACGAGACCAAAGCGGTCAGAAGTCTCACGAAATCAATCAAATCGGTCATGGGCATCACCTCCCATCAGATGGAGGGCGCTGCCCGGCACATGGAACTGCCGCCAACGATACCGATTCTATCAAAGCGTAGTTGTATATGCGAATATATGTTCGTATTCCAAGAACACAGACCACTGTGACAAAGGGGCTGCCCCTTTGTCACATTATTCGATGACGGTGCGAGAGTTTTGCTTGTGCATGGTGGCGAGCATGTGTTCGGGGACGGCGTGGACCATGCAACTGCCGATAGTTGCGCTCGCGGCGGCTTTAGCCGCATCGCTAGCGTTTTTGGTCGCGTAGCTGTGACGAAAACGATTGAGCATGGCGATATCGTTGCCGCCGTCGCCGTAGACCGCGACCTCATCCTCGGCAATACCGTAGTAGCCCGCCAGCCAGGCCACGCTCTCGCCCTTGTTGCACGCCACGTCCGTGATCTCGAACATCACCGGATCGAACGGCGCGTTGACCACGCGGTCCGATCGCTCGGCCAAATATGCTTTAAGGTCGCGCTCCAGCTCGGGCGAGGTCACGCGGCAGTTAATCTTGCACACGTCGTGGCGCAGGATATCGCCGATCGACTGGTCGAAATACTGCTCCTCGTGATACCCGCCACGTGCACGCATGCCGCGCATCACAATACGCTTGATGGGGCTGTCCTTTTTAAAGCCCGCCTGATGCATCTCGAACGAACCGCTCGAGAACATGCCATCGGGTGTGGAGCAATCAAAGCAAATGTCCGGAAATGCCTTGAGCAGCTCCTCGGTAACCTGTGGATCGATGGTCCAGGTCTTGAGCACCTCGCCATGGCTGTCGCGCACGATGGACCCATTGGAGCAGCAGGCGTCAAGCGCCAGACCCGTAAAGCCATGCTCGCCAATCGGCAGCGTCGAGCGTCCGGTCGCGGGAACCACATGCAGGCCAGCCTCGGTCAGCTCGCGAATGGCACGGCGGATGGTCCCATCCGCCTCATGCAGGGCGTTCAGCAGCGTTCCGTCTAAGTCACTCGCAAACATCTTGATCATGGGCACGCCTCTCCTTCGTCTGCACGATATTGTAGACGAGAACGGGCGCGTCCCAAGAGAGGCGCGCCCGTCAGGCGAAAGATTGTCCTACACCGCAGCGGGGCCGTGTTCGCCGGTACGGATGCGGATGACTTCCTCGACCGGCTCGACCCAGATCTTGCCATCGCCGACGGCTCCGGTGCGAGCGGCGTTGCAGATGATGTCGACAATGCCATCGACGTGCTCATCGGCGCAAATAAGGGTGAACTGTACCTTAGGGATCGTGTTGACAAGTAACTCGTTGCCGCGCACGTATTCCTTCCAGCCATGCTGCGCGCCGCAGCCCTGCACTTGGTTAATAGTCATGCCACGAACATCGGCAGCAAACAGCGCGTCTTTAAGAACCTCAAGCTTCTCGGCACGAACGATCGCCGTAATCTTCTTCATAGTGAATTCCTCTCTTCAATAAAAGAAATTGATTGTCCTTCACATGGCACGGGTTTTCCAGGTGCCACAGACCAACCTTGTAGATCAGATAAGTGCAACTAACAGGTCTTAGCGGGTTTCCCAAGTGCCGCAGATCGGCCTGAAAGAGGAGTGCCGCGTACTTAAGGTACGCAAACGACGATTGAAGGCCGAGGTGCGGTGCTTGGGGAAGCTGCTAATCGAGTCCGGAGAACGAAGGGTAGGCGCTCTCGCCGTGCTGACTCGCATCCAGGCCTAGCGCCTCGTCGGCCTCGTCCACGCGCAGGCTGCCGTGGAATAGCGCCTTGACCACCGCGGCGATCACCAAGTCGAGCACCAGCACAATAGCGACCGTCACCACAATGCCTAAGATCTGCGAGATGAGCAGCGACACATCGCCCGTGTAGAGCAGGCCGCCCTTACCGGTCCACGAAAGCTCCGGCACGCAGAACAGGCCCGTGAGCACGCCGCCCAAGATGCCGCCGATGCCGTGGCAGCCAAACGCGTCGAGCGCATCGTCGTAGCCAAACTTGGTCTTAAGATGGCTGATGGCCAGGTAGCAGACGGGCGATACGATCAGGCCCATAACCAGCGCTGCCCACGGCTCGACAAAGCCCGCGCCGGGCGTGACCACCACAAGGCCCGCAACCAGACCGGTGCTGGCGCCCACCAGCGTGGGGCGACCGGCGTGCACGCGCTCGACGGCAAGCCACGAGACCATGCCCGCCGCGCTGGCCGTCACGGTGTTGAGCTGTCTCTTATACACATCTCCGAGCCCACGAGACTCCTGAGCATCTCG
>URKV01000168.1 GCA_900548565.1 uncultured Collinsella sp. | reverse complement strand
GGCAAGCTCGCCATTGTTGACGGCGGCGAGCAGCTCGGGCGCCACGCCGGTTTCGTCGGCCTCGGAGCGAGCCTCAGCGGAACGGGCACGCAGCGCCTTGGCCGACGTATCGGCGAGCGGCTCGTACTCCCCCACCGTCATGGCGGCATTGCCGTTGATGTCGATCACCAGCATGAGCACGCCGTCGCGTGCGGTGTAATCGCCCTCGGCAAGCGACCACTCAACGTGCTGCTTGGCCCAGCTGAGCATGTTATGGGTGAGTGGCTCGCCCTGCACCAGGCGCTCAGACAGCGCGCGGATGTGGCGGTTGAGCATGGGTACCTTTTTGTTGGACATGCGCCAACGGCAGACAAGCGCAGGCTTGTCGAGCGTAAACTTCTCGACCGCCTCCTGATTGGCGCAAAAGTCCTCATACGCACGCTGATCCTCGGCGTTGCCAAACAGCTCGGCATCATCAATCTGGGGCATGGTCATACCTTTCGTGTTAGTCATTCCGTCCTCTTATACCAAAAAGACGGCCCTCCAAACGGAGCAGCCGTCTTTTGCAGAGATTATTTTGTTCCGGGGCGAAACTTAGTGCCTAAAGTGGCGGGCGCCGGTAAAGACCATAGCAATATTGTGCTCGTTGCAGGCCTGAATGCTCTCGTCATCGCGCTTGGAGCCGCCGGGCTGGATGATGCAGGTCACGCCGTGTGCAGCAAGCACGTCGACGTTGTCGCGGAACGGGAAGAACGCGTCGCTTGCACAGGCAAAGCCGCCCTTCTCCACGCCCTCGCGCTCGCAGAAGTCCTCGGCGCGCTCGCAGGCAAGTAGCGCAGAGTCAACGCGGTTAGGCTGACCCGGGCCCATGCCAATGCCGGCCTTACCCTTGGAGACCAGGATGGCGTTGGACTTAACGCCCTTGCAGACCTTCCAGGCAAACTCAAGCTCGGCCATCTCGGCGTCGGTGGGCTTGCGGTCGGTGGGGAACGTAAAGGTCGCGGGATCCTCGGTCACGTGGTCGACCTCCTGCACCAGCATGCCGCCGTCGACGGAGCGCAGCTCCACCTGGGCGCCGTGGTCCACGCCGCCGGTCGCCAACACGCGCAGGTTGGGGCGCTTGGCCATGCGCTCGAGTGCCTCGGCGGTGTAGCTCGGGGCGATGATGACCTCGACGAATTGCTTGTTCTGATCGGCGAAGTGCTCAACCAGATCAAAGGGAACCTCGCGGTTGCAGGCGATGATGCCGCCAAAGGCACTCTTGGGATCGCAGGCGAAGGCGCGGTCGTAGGCGGCCGTAATGTCCTCGGCAACGGCGGAACCGCAGGGGTTCTGGTGCTTGAGGATTACGCAGGCCGGCTCGTCGAACTCGCGGACCAGGTTCCAGGCGGCGTCGGCATCCAGATAGTTGTTGTAGCTGAGCGGCTTACCCTGGATCTGCTCGGAGCCCACGAGCGGGAACTGCGAGCTCGCGGTGTTCTCGCAGCCCTCGGCAAAGCGGTAGACCGTAGCCTTCTGCTGAGGATTCTCGCCATAGCGCAGGTCGTCGACCTTCTCCAGCGAGATCTCGAGCTTGGCAGAGGTGTCCGCCACGTCGCTTGCCTGGGCGGCAAGCCAACGGGAGATAGCCGTGTCGTAGGCGGCGGTGGTCTGGTAGACCTTCACCTGCAGGCGACGACGAGTGGAAAGCGTGGTGCAGCCACCGGTCTCGTGCATCTCGGCCAGGACGGCATCATAGTCGGCCGGGTCGGAGATGACGGTAACGCTCGTGGCATTCTTGGCAGCAGAGCGCAGCATGGAGGGGCCACCGATGTCGATGTGCTCGATAGCGTCCGCGAAGGTGACCTCGGGGTTGGCAACGGTCTTCTCGAACTCGTACAGGTTGACGACGACCAGGTCGATCAGCTTAATGCCGTGCTCAGCGGCCTCCTGCATGTGCTGCTCGGAATCGCGGCGGGCCAGCAGCGCGCCATGAACCTTGGGGTGCAGGGTCTTAACGCGGCCGTCCATCATCTCGGGATAGCCCGTGAACTCCTCGATGGGGGTTACGGGAACGCCCGCGTCCTCAATGGCACGAGCCGTGCCGCCCGTAGAGATGATCTCGACGCCAAAGTCATCGACCAGCGTCCGTGCGAAATCGACGACGCCCGTCTTATCGGTAACCGAGATCAACGCGCGTGCGATCTTCACATCAGATCCCATGCAGTCCTCCTGTCTGGTACGCCGCCGTGCTCTGTGAGTCGGTGATACGTCGATCTGCAGCGCTCGCGCAGCGGCATTGAAAATACTGATTTAATGTAGCGCATCGAGCGCGACGTTGCACCCCGCAACGCACGGCTGTGCAGAAAAAGCTTCGAGCGGGGGTATGGGCGTGGCACCGGGCGCGGTGAGTTCATGGAACACAGCGGCACCATAATTAGATGCCAACGGCGTGGTAGAACTGTGCTCGATATGCATCCGCAATAGAAAGAGGCACCATGGTCTCGCGGGTTCTCTACCGACCGTTTGATACCGAAGATTTCGACGCCATCGCGCTGATCTTGCAGCAGCTTTGGCACAACAACTCGGATAACGATGAGTATAACCGCCTTGAGGCCGCGTGCGATCTTGCCTACTGCCTTTCGTCATCGACGTTTTCGCAGGTTGCCGTAATCGACGGTCAGGCGCGCGGCATTGCGCTTGCACGCGCAGGACAGAGCTCCGGCGTCACTATCAACGAACATTGGATGGATACCGAACGCGCGTTGCTGTCGCAGATGCGCGAGCTGGAGCCCGAAGCTTGCGCCGAGTACCTCTCGTTTGTGCGCGCCACCATTCGAACCAACAACCGCCTGCTCGAATGCAGCCCGCTGCCGCACGACAACGAGGTCACGCTGCTTGCCGTGGATCGCGATGTCCACGGCCTGGGCGTTGGCACGGTTCTGCTCGACGCCGCAATCTCGCATCTGTCCTCGCGCGGGGCGACCAGCGCACACCTGTACACCGATTCCAACTGCTCGTGGAAGTTCTACGAGCTGCACGGCTTTAAGCGCACTGCCACGCACCGCGCCAACCGCGAGGAACGCCGCCACGCCATGCCCCGCGAAAGCTTCCTCTACGAACTCGACCTAACAGCCTAAATCTGGCAGTTAGGGACGCTCCTTTTATGCCGGCACCCCGGGACACTCCTTGGCAGCAACCACACCTAGTCATTGGGGACGTTCTTAAATGACTAGTCGCTGGGGACAGTCTTGATCAAAACGGCCGCCGAAGCCCTCGTTGGCATCGCCCTATAGGGGGTCTGCAAATAGCTGTGGTCAAAAAACATCAAAAATGAGTACTGTTACCTTTTTAGTAGCAGCGCAATTCGGCTTTTTCGGGTCTCTTAGGCGTCTCGGCACGTCGGATGAACTAACGTATCTCCCCAAATGTACAATAAAATGGACTCCTAACGAGAAATAATATCGTTAGGAGTCCATTATTTAGTACAAACAAATGTGACAATCTAGGCAACAGTACTCATATTTGGCATTTTTTGCCCACTGCCCCTTGCGCGAAGGTCCGCAGCGGAAAGTATGGCCCGTTTCGATGCACAAAAATGGGATGAATCTTCCCTGGCAACCGCCCAGAAAGATCCACCCCAAAGCAAGCGCTCGCTAGAA
>URKV01000167.1 GCA_900548565.1 uncultured Collinsella sp. | reverse complement strand
GCGGCCGAGCTGCCCTGCGGCTACTGGCTCATCGTCGCCGACGACGACGCCATCGCCCAGGGCGAGGCCGGCACCGCGCCGATCATGGCCCTGGTGGGCGGCAGCGCCGTCACCGTCAAGCCCAAGGCCGCGACCCCCAAGGTCGCCAAGCATGTGTTGGAGGACAGCGCCGCCGCCTGGCAGAAGGCCGCCGACGCCACGGTCACCGACGACCTGTACTGGCGCCTCTCTGCCACGGTCCCGGCCGGGCTCACCGCCTACGACACCTATACGGTGCGGTTTGTCGACACCATGAGCGCGGGGCTCGAACCCTCCAAGGTGGCCGCGAGTATGCGCGTGTACGCGGCGGCGGGCGCGGACGGCGGCTTTGACGCCGTCTCGGCCGGCAAGGACGGGCGCGTCGGCACCGAGCCCGCGAAGGGCTGGACCGATATCACGGCCCAGTGCGCCACCAAGGTAGCGGCCGACGGTAAGACCTTCACCGTGCGCACCGGCGACCTCATCGCCGCGCTCGGCGGGACCGATGCCTTCATCGCGGGCGCCCGCGTGGTCGCCGTGTACAACGCGCCGCTCAACAGCGCGTGCAACCACGGTATCGCGAAGGGCAACCCCAACGAGGTCTACCTGCGCTATCCGCGCTCTCCCTTTGCCGACCAGTCCGGCGACGCCGGCTTCACTCGCACGCCGAGCGACGATGCGTGCGCCTACACCTGGGATCTCGCGCTCACCAAGCGCAGTAGCGACGGCGACAAGCCGCTTGCCGGGGCGGTCCTGAGCATCGCCGACGACCGCGGCCGCACACTGGCGGCCGACGGCACGTGGGATGCGGAGGGCAAGGCCACCGTCACCACGGGCGAGGACGGCCGCGTGACCGTCTCGGGCGTGGACTCGGGCAAGCTGGAGGTCCGCGAGCTCAAGGCGCCCAAGGGCTACACCGCCTTTGAGGGCACGCGCTCCGTGACGGTCAAGGCCGAGGGCCTGGACGTCGACCAGGTGGCCGCCGCCAAGCCCAAGCTCACCATCACGGCCGAGTCGCCCCTGCGCGCCGACAGCGCGGACGGGTCGACGGGCAGCCTGGAGGCGTCGCTCATCAACACGCCTACCGGCACACCCCCTAGCATTACCACCGGAGGCTTTATGCCCTCGACTGGCGATATGGCAATGTACGCCGCGGCCGTCGCAGCGGTCGCCGGAGCCGCGCTCATCGTGGTCGCGCTCCTGGTCAAGCGGGGAGGTGGCAGCCATAAAGAGTAGCTGGCAGCCCCGCAGAGAGCGGGGCGAGACGTAGCGAAGCAGATGCTAAGACACAGACAGACAGATTTAGATCAAATGGAATTCGAGCAGAAAGCAGAGGAAAAGAAGATGAGCATGAACAAGAACATCGCACGCCTGGCAGTAACCGCCGGCCTCACAGCAGCGCTGAGCTTCGGTGGGGTTATGGCACCGGTGACCATGGCGTTTGCTGCGGATCCGGTGGCTCCGGACAACAGCATCACGATCAAAAAGGTCGACGAGGCCAACAAGGACAATACGTTCAAGGCCTATCAGATCTTCAAGGCCAAAGTCGTTGACGAGGAGGTCAATGGCAAGGTTGCTTCCGATATTGAATGGGCGAATCAAACTATCGGTCACAAGGTGATTACCGCCATTCAGGGGTCTGCTGAGTACAAGGATCTCGTGAATAATAAAGGCGCCGAGGAGCTCGAGAATAATGCTTCAGCTTCTGTTGTGGCTGAGTGGCTTTCTCAAAATGTAACGGGTACCACCGCTAGCACGGCAAACAACAAAGGTACGCGTGTCGCTCCTGGCGGCGTGCTGTATTCGATTGCTAAAGCTGTAGCTGAAGACGGGGAGGCTGCGGGCGGCTCCTTTAAGGCAGGCGAGCCGTGGACGCGCCCGAGCACTAATGGCGATGGCTATTATCTCTTCGTGTCTGATAGTCTTACGGATCCGGACAAGCCGAGCACTGGTACCTCTCCGATTTTCGCTCTCGTTGGCGGTAATCCCGTGACGGTCACCGAGAAGACCAGCATCCCCACGGTTACGAAGAAGGTCAGGGATGACAAGTCTACCAGTGTATGGGCCGATAAGGCTGACTCTCAGATGGGCCAGGATGTCCAATATCAGCTGACTGGTACCGTCGCTGACAATATCGCCACGTTCGATACCTATTACTACGAGTTCCACGACGAACTCTCCGCTGGGCTGACGGCCGATCTCGATAGCGTTAATGTCAAGGTCAACAACGTGACAGTTTCAAAGAACACGACCGTTAACGCTGTGACTGGTTACGATGCGGCTATAGACGGCGAAACCAATACCCTGACGGTCAAGTTCGCCAACCTCAAGGCTGCTGCTGAGCAGGCCGGCGTCACGCTCAACGAGCAATCTGAGGTCGTCGTCACCTATAATGCCAAGCTCGACCCCAACAAGGTAGAGAATGTCGCGGTCGGCGGCGAGGGTAACCTCAACACCGTCAGGCTCATCTATTCCAACAATCCCATGAGTGCCGACAAAGGCGAGTCTGTGCCCGACGTTGTTCGCGACTACACCTATGCGCTCAAGCTTGTCAAGAAAGATCACCAAAGCAAGAACAAGCTCGAGAATGTCGGATTTACCATTCAGGCTACCGATCCTGATGACAATGCGGACGGCAGCGCTTCCAAGGGCAAATACGTTCAGGAACTTGGCAACCTTGGTGAAACGCCGCATGAGTTCTTCACTGATGAAAATGGCGAAATTTACATCAAGGGACTTGACGCTGGTACTTACACCGTTCATGAGCAGACTGCCCTCGGCAACTACAATTCGCTGAAGGACTTCACTTTCACGATCTCGACTCAGGCGTCTGGTGCAGACAGTCTTCATAAAACCGAGGAAGAGGCACAGACCGTGACAGTCACCAGGACGGCGGAGACTTCCGACCTCGTTATCCTTGATGACGCTACTCAGACTGATGGTACCGTCACCCTTACCGTCGAGAACAAGAAGGGCTCCGGCCTCCCCCTCACCGGTCTTAACGGTGTGACCTTCACTTGGATCGCTGGTGGCGCGGTGCTGTGCATCGGCGTGGCTCACCTCATCCGCAGCCGTAAGCAGGCTGAGGAGTCCGAGCAGGAGTAGCGCTCGCTCACCCATCCCTTTGGCAGGTGGGATGTGATGGCCATGAGACTTGCGGACACTTTTCTCGTCCATCCACGTTCTTGCTTTGCCATTCTCTTTTCGGGGCAGACTCCGCACTGGAGTCTGCCCCGTTTTTTTTGGATAACGCAGTCAGGTTTCATTGCCCGATAGATCAAGCGTATGAATATCGAACAAATGTTTGCAATTATTGCGTTTACCAGGCGTGGTGCGTGTAACCGCAGTAAAATGGCTTTGCGACGCATCCCGTGCGCGGGCGGCCGACGACTCGATCGGAGGTCCCCAAATGCTGAAATTCCTTAACGCGCTCGCCGCCCTCGCGGCGGTGGGCTCGTTCGTCATCGCGTTTCTTGACTCGTATGAGGTTCGGTTTAAGGTCCGTAGGCGCACGCGCGGTGCGGACGGTAGAAGGCATTTGCGCTGCAACAAGCGCAAATAAGAAGGCTCTGTTAGACCAGGATTGACATACATGTGTCCCCACGGTGCCATATCGTT
>URKV01000166.1 GCA_900548565.1 uncultured Collinsella sp. | reverse complement strand
CTGCGGGAACGGCCTATTCGCTCAATGTGTTCGGTTGAGATCGGAAATCAACCGCACTTACGGGTTTTCCTGGGACGGGGCAAAAATAATCACTCTACGAGCGATTATTTTTGCCCGCCGTCCCGATAAAACCCTGATGCAGCAAATACGCTATTGCAGTACCGGTGTGGACTTCGATCTTTGCAGTAGATCTTACTATGTTGCTAATGCCTGTGTCGGCCAACAAACCCAGGGGGCTGTGATCTAGTTCCCACTCTAGGCCGTGCTCGCTAACCTCGGTATTGGGGGCTATGGCGATGATAGAAAACGTCTTGCCTTCGGCACCTTCGATGGCCCAGGATTCGCCTCCGTGCAGGATACGGGCCGTGATCTCGTCTTCGGCAATCCAGACTGGGGCGCCCTTGTAGCCCGCGAGCAGGCCCAGTACGGAAAGCGCCATGTCCGGACGGCCGCCCGTGACGCAGGTCGCAACCACTTCGGCACCCGGCCAGCGGCGACGGACGGAATCGAGCGCCAGCGCCAGATCGGTATAGTCCTTGTACGGGTCGTGGCGCTCAACTTCAAAGTCCTCAGCGGCATCAACAAGAGCGCGACCGGCTTCGCTAACCGTATCGGCGTCCCCTACATATACATCGCAGCCCAGGCCGGCACCCAGCAGCGCGTCAAGTCCGCGGTCCACGGCGACAACGTGGTCGCACTCCCCCACAAGCCGACGTAACAGATCCGCGCTCGCCACCACGGGCGAGCCGCAGACCACTAGTACCTTGCAAGCCACAGCCCTCGCCTATCCCTCATACGCAAGAACGTGAACCAAATCCAGCTCCTCGTAGCTGTCGATAAAGATATCGCAGTTGGCGCGCACATCGTCGCGCTTCATGCGGCCGTGCGGGTCATAGATGCCCACACGCTTAAAGCCGGCGGTGCCAGAGCTCTTAAGGCCAAAGACCGCATCCTCAAACACCCACGCGCGCTTAAACTTGCACCCATGGCGCTCCTCCAAGCGGCGCAGCGCCAGCTCGTACACATCGGGAAACTGCTTGGAGCGTCCTGCCTCGCCCGTCGTGGTAACAAACTCCATGTACGCGTCGAGCCCGGCACCAGCGAGCGCGGACTGCACCAGTTCGGCCGGCGTGGACGTAGCAACGCACATGGCAACGCCGGCCGCCTTCGCCTGCTCCAAAAAAGCCAGGAGCCCCTCGCGCGGCGGCACCTTGGAGTACCCATCAATCAGAATATTGCTCAGCTCGCGATATAGCTCCTCGCCATTCGTACCAATGCCCCACGTGTCGTGGTAGGCCTGGCACTCATCCTCCAGCGACAAATGCTCAAACTGGGCAAAATCGTCGACCGTCACGTCGACACCGTGCCGGTGCAATAACTCGGGCTGGGCATAGGCCCAAACGGGGGTGCTATTAACCAGCGTGCCGTCGCAATCGAAAATAAAAGCAACCTTGGGAGCGGCGGTATGGGACATAAACGTACCTTTCGATATCAAATAGTAAACATCCTGCTAAAAACGTTTTACCAAACGTCAGACAGACAATTTTGAAACCCAAATTGATAAAACTGTCAAGAGTTTTACCACGGCAATTCTGCCAGTGGTATAAACATGGCGCTTACCGATTAAACGCCATCGCAAATCCACTTTCGTTCATAAAACTAGCGTACAGGTGTTATCGTAGTTTTTGCCGAAAGTTCCACCGAGCACGCGAGGTGGAACGAATCATAGAACTATCGCCGTCCCTTCGATTCGTGCAGCCTTGGACCTTTCGCATCTAGTCACCAAGGCAACACGCTGCCGCGTCATGATGGGATCAAACGTGAGCGATACAAAGCTAAAGCCAGCAACTAAAAAGCCTACTACCCGTAAAGCCGCCCCGCACGCGCCGGAGCTCACCAAAGACGATGTCTATCTGTTTGGCATTGGCACGTGGGAGCGCAGCTGGGAAAAGATGGGCGCGCACCCCGACACGCAGAACCGTACGCGCGGCTGGCGTTTTTGCGTTTGGGCGCCCGATGTAAAGAGCGTCCATGTCATTGGCGAATTTAACGACTGGGATGAGCAAGCCAACCCGCTGGTGCCCGTGCATACGAGCGCTATTTGGGAAGGCTTTATTCCCGGCGCCGAGCAGGGACAGCTCTATAAGTATCTCATCGAGACCAACGAGGGCGAAAAGCTCTACAAGGCCGATCCGTACGCCTTTAAGGCCGAGTGCCCTCCGGGAACGGCGAGCGTGCTGTGGACCCTCGATGGCTACAAATGGAACGACGCCGCGTGGCTCAAGCGCCGCGCCGGCCATAACCACATGTCGCAGCCCCTTAACATCTACGAGGTGCATATTGGCTCGTGGAAGCGCCACGGCGACGCGCCGCAGGGCGAGCCCGACGAGTACGGCAACTACCCCGGCCCCATGGATCCCTTCCCCGCGCAGCGCGGCGAGTTCTATACCTACGACGACCTGTCGGTGGAGCTCGTGGACTACGTCCGCGACATGGGCTATACGCATATCGAGGTCATGCCGCTTATGGAGCATCCCTTCGATGGCTCCTGGGGCTACCAGACGTCCGGCTATTACGCCGCAACGTCGCGCTACGGCAACCCGCAGCAGCTCATGCACTTTGTCGATGCATGCCACGAGGCAGGCATCGGCGTGATCATGGACTGGGTACCCGGCGGTTTTTGCGCCGACTCCCACGGCCTTGCCACCTTTAACGGCCACATGCTGTTTGAGCACGAGATTCACCCCAACTGGGGCACGCACAAGTTTGACTTCGCCCGCGGCGAGGTCCGCTCCTTCCTGGTCTCCAACGTGCTGTACTGGCTCGAAAACTTCCACGTGGACGGCATTCGCATGGACGGCGTGTCCAGCATGCTGTACCTCAACTTTGGCATCGACGATCCGGGGCAAAAGAAGTTCAACAAGTACGGTACCGAGGAGGACCTGGACGCCAGCGCGTTTATCCGCCAGGTCAACTGCGCTGTAGAGGCGCACTACCCCGACGTGATGATGATGGCCGAGGAGTCCACCGCGTGGCCGCTCGTGACCTATCCGCCGCAGGACGGTGGCCTGGGCTTCCACTACAAGTGGGACATGGGCTGGATGAACGACACCCTGCACTACATGCAGACCGATTTTCCGTGGCGCCCCGGCAACCACGGCCTGCTCACGTTCTCCATCATGTACGCCTTTACCGAGAACTTTATCTGTCCGCTGAGCCACGACGAGGTCGTGCACGGCAAGTGCTCACTCATCGGCCGTATGCCGGGCGACTGGTGGCGCCAGTTTGCCGGTCTGCGCACACTGGCCTTCTACCAGATGACGCATCCCGGTGCCAAGCTCAACTTTATGGGCAACGAGATCGGCCAGTTTATTGAGTGGCGCTACTACGAGTCCATCCAGTGGTTCCTGACCGAGGAGTATGAGACTCACAAGCATCATCAGGCGTTTATCAAGGCGCTCAATCACCTGTACACCGCCGAGCCCGCCCTGTACGAGCGCGGCTACACCGACGACGGCTTTACCTGGATCGATGCGGACAACTCCAAGCAGTCCATCGTGAGCTTTGTGCGCCAGGGCGAGGACATCGACGACGACCTGGTGATCCTGATCAACTTTGATCCGGCGAGCTACGAGAGCTTCCGTGTGGGCTGTCTCTTATACACATCTGACGCTGCCGACGATCTTACGCGTGTAGA
>URKV01000165.1 GCA_900548565.1 uncultured Collinsella sp. | reverse complement strand
CGCGTAAGATCGTCGGCAGCGTCAGATGTGTATAAGAGACAGGCGTCAACGGTCTGTCCGTGGACGTGGGCGGCGGCGTCCGCTCGCTCGCGCGCATCGACGAGTTGGCCGGCTACGGTGCGCGCCGCATCGCACTAGGCACGGCGCTCGTGACCGAGCCGGGTTTTGCCGAGGTGGCGGCCCAAGGCTTTGGCGAGCTGTTGGTGGCAGACATCGCCGCTCGCGACGGCCAGGTCAAGGTGAATGGCTGGCGTGACGGCGCGGGCGTGGCGCTCGACGACGCCGTGGCGCAGCTTTCCGAGCTGGGTTTTAAGCATCTGGTGTATACCGACATTGCGCGCGATGGCATGCAGACGGGCATCGATGTGGCGGCGTATCGCCATGTGGCCGAGGTCGCGGGCTTTCCCGTCGTGGCATCGGGTGGCATCTCGACGCTCGACGACATCCGCGCGCTGGCCGCAGTGGGTGAGGGCGCGATTGAAGGTGCCATTACCGGTCGCGCGCTCTACGAGGGCAACTTTACGCTGGTACAGGCGCTGACCGCCGCCCGAGGGGAGGAGTAGCCCATGCTTACCAAACGTGTGATTCCCTGCCTGGACGTCAAGGACGGCCGTGTGGTCAAGGGCGTCAACTTTGTGAGCTTGCGCGATGCGGGCGATCCGGTGGAGCTGGCGCGCGCCTACGACCGCGAGGGTGCGGACGAGGTTGTCTTCCTGGACATTACCGCCACGAGCGACAACCGTGCGACGACTATCGAGATGGCGGCGCATGCAGCCGAGGAGCTCGCTATTCCCTATACCGTGGGCGGCGGTTTCCGCGACTTGGCGGGCATGCGGACCATGGTTGCCGCCGGCGCCGACAAGGTGTCGCTTAACTCTGCCGCCGTGCGCGATCCGTCGTTGATCAGCCAGGCCGCCGCGGCGTTTGGCAGCCAGGCCGTGGTCGTGGCGATCGATGCCAAGCGCGTCGGTTTGCCCGGCGCATCCGGTGCCGACAAGTGGGAAGTCTTTACCGCAGGAGGCCGCAACGCCACGGGTATCGACGCGGTGGCGTGGGCCGAGGAGGCGGCTCGTCGCGGCGCCGGCGAGATCTTGTTGACCAGCATGGACCGCGACGGCACCAAGGCCGGCTTTGACCTGGCGCTCACCCGCGCCGTGGCACGTGCGGTGCCGATTCCGGTGATTGCGAGCGGCGGCGTGGGCACGCTCGAACATTTTGCCGAGGGCGTGATCGAGGGCGAGGCCGATGCCGTGCTGGCGGCAAGCGTCTTTCACTTTGGAACCTTCAGCATTCGTCAGGTGAAGGAGTATATGGCGTCGCAGGGCATTCCTGTGAGGTTGGACTTCTAGCGCTGCGGCTTGCCCAGGCATCCGACCTTCCGGCTCCAACCCTCCTCGCGTACTTAAGTACGCGTCGTCGGGCTTGTCGCTCGGAATCTCGGGCACCTGGACAACCCTCGCCGACCTGTGGGGTTTAAATTGGGGAGAGAAATGGAAGAGATAACCGAGCCTTCAAAGCTTAAATTTGACGCCCGCGGGCTGATTCCTTGTGTGGTTCAGCAGTATGACACCGGTGAGGTGCTTATGGTTGCTTGGATGAACGAGGAATCGGTGGGACTGACGCTCAAGACCGGGACCACGTGGTTTTGGAGTCGCAGCCGCCAGGAGCTCTGGAACAAGGGCGCGACGAGCGGCAATATGCAGGAGGTCAAGGAACTCTGGGCCGACTGCGATAGCGATACGCTACTGGTCAAGGTCGACTCGCCGGGCCCGGCTTGCCACACCGGCAACCGTACCTGCTTCTTTAAGAAACTCGCCTAAGGCGGGCGTCCTGTTGGGCGCTCGGTAAAACGGAAAGGATTGAACTATGGGTGTGCGCACCGCAAATGTTCAGGATGGAAATATCGGCGAGACGCTGACGGGTCTGGCCGAGGTGATTCATGGCCGTCGCGACGCGTCGCCGCAGGAGAGCTATACCGCTCGCCTGCTGACCGATGTCGAGGATGAGCTGCTCAAGAAGCTTGCCGAGGAGGCGAGCGAGGTCATCATGGCCTGCAAGGATAACGATCACGACCACATCCGCTACGAGGCCGGCGACCTGGTCTACCACCTGCTCGTAACGCTCGAGCGTTACGGCATCACCCTCGACGAACTGGCCGGCGAGCTCAACGCCCGCCGCCACTAGTCGTTTGGGACAGTCTTTGTTGGTGTAACGGGGTCATGGAAGTTGCGGTGAAATAGGGACTGTTTAAGCGCTTCATCAGGCAAAACAATCCCTATTCCACCGCAACTTATGAAGGGATGGTTAGGCGAGGGGCGTGGACTCCCATTCTCCGGTGAGGTGGGGGATATCGTAGGTTCGATAACCGCAGTCGTAGGCGTGGGCCTGGGCCTCGCGGATGCTCCAGCAGATATCGCAGGCGCGGTGCGCGTCCGAGCCAAAGGTGATCGGCACTTCGGCATGGGCAAAGCAGCGCAAAAGACTGGTTGCGGGGTAGTAGTCGTCCAAGCCCTTACGCGGTGCGGCCGTCGAGACCTCAACGCGGCGGCCCGTATCGTGCGCGCACTCGGCCATCTGCTGCCAAAACGGTGCGGGGTCAAAGTCGGGCGCAAAGCCTTCCTTCGAAAAGCGCATGACCAGGTCGGGGTGAGCCATTACATCAAAGTTGAGCGGGCTCTCGCAGGCGCGGCACCAGTCGTCGACGTAGCGCTCCCACACGCCGCGTACCCCCAGGTTTTCCCAAACGTGCAGGTTGGTGTCGTCGTCGATCCAACCGCAAAGGGAATCGGGTGTATCGGGACGAGCGACGTTTTCCGTTCCCGCCGTACCCGCGGCGCCGGCCATGATATCGCCCGGATAGCCAATCCAATGCACACTGCCCAGGCGTACGACGGCGCCCTGGGACCAGCGCTCAACCAAAGGCTCGCAGCCCTCGTACCAATCGCATTCAAAGCCATAGATAAGCTCGAGCTCCGGCGCAATCTGCGCGGCGAGTTTGCGGGCGTCCTCAAAGGCCAGACGATGTGCCGGCAGGTCGCCCTCGACAACCTGCACTTCGCAGTTGGCGTCCATGCTGGCGGGCAGGGTGAGATGGTCGGTCGAGACCATGACGCGGCAACCGGCCGCAGCAGCGGCGCGAACGTTGTCCTCAAACGAGGCATGTCCGTCCGAAAACGAGGTGTGGGTATGGCAATCGACCATCGGGCAAGCAGACATGGCAGCTCCTTTGCGTCAAGCGAATCCGCTCCATTGTAATGGCGCGGCCCCCGATGCGACGAGCGCACCGGGGGCCGAAATCGACTGGAAAGGGTGCGCGGTGCGGCCTCGCTTGCGCTCTCAAAACATGTACATCAGCCTCCAAAAGCTGCAGAAAATGACATGTTTGGAGGCTGATGTACATGTTTGGATAGGAGCGAGGGCGGCGACGGACGAAAGTCACGCCTGTGCCACGTCCGATGTGCTAGCGTTTGGATGAACAAAACGAGCCCGCGCGGAAAGGATCCGGACCGTATGCAATGCGATAGCACATCCCCGCTGTCCCGCGAGACCGATGCGCCCGAGACCATCGTCAAGCTGGAGTGCGACATCGACGATGCGTCGCCCGAGGTACTCGCCTACGCTGCCGACCGCCTGCGCGAGGCGGGTGCGCGCGAGGTGCACTGGCCTGTCTCTTATACACATCTGACGCTGCCGACGATCTTACGCGT
>URKV01000164.1 GCA_900548565.1 uncultured Collinsella sp. | reverse complement strand
CTACACGCGTAAGATCGTCGGCAGCGTCAGATGTGTATAAGAGACAGTGTTAAAGGTCTTCTTGACGTGCGAGAGCTTAAGCATCTGCCTCATCCCCCTTCGTGTAGGAGCTGCGGAGCTTATAGCGCTCCCAAACCACGGGCACGCACAGGGCCACGGCGACGATCACGGCGGAGAGCAACTTCATGTCGTTGGCGTCCATGCCCAACTGCAGCACGATGGCGCGGATAAGGAAGTACACCACGGAGCCAAAGACGGCGGAGGCAAGACGGACGCTAAACTGCGTGAGGCCGCCGGGCAGCAGACGGCCGAGCACCTCACCGATAACAATGGCGGCAAGACCGATAACGATGGCACCGGTGCCCATACCAATGTCGGCATACTTCTGGCTCTGGCAGATGAGCGCGCCCGAAAGGCCGATGAGGGCGTTGGAGAGCACGAGGGCGATCATCTTGGTGGAGTTGGTGTTGACGCCCAGAGCGCGGATCATGTACTCGTTGTTGCCGGTGGCGCGCAGCGCCGAGCCGATCTCGGTGCCAAAGAACCAATACAGGATGGCAACGATAGCCACGGCGAGCAGGATGCCCAAGATGATGGCGACGGTGGACTGCGGCAGGCCCGTCATGTTGCTGACGGCCGAGAACACGGTGCCCTTGGCAAGGATGGGCGTGTTGGATTTGCCCATGATGCGCAGGTTGATGGACCACAGACTGATCTGCGTAAGGATTCCGGCGAGGATCGCGGGAATCTCAAAAACGGTGGTCAAGATGCCCGTGACAGCGCCCGCGATGGCGCCGGCGCACATTCCGGCCAGCACGGCGAGCAAGGGGTCGACGTTATTGTTGACGATGAGCACGGCGCAAACACAGCCGCCGAGGGCAAAGCTGCCGTCGCACGTCATATCGGGGATGTCGAGCAGGCGGAACGTGATAAACACGCCAAGCACCATAATGCCCCAGAGGACACCCTGCGAAACGGCGCCCTGCAATGCAATGAGCATGCTTCATACCTCCTAGGATAGGGTGGACACGTGATTTTCCATAATAGCGGTAACAATGCATAAAAGAGCTGCGGACGGATGTTTTGTCTCATCCGAAACAAGCAGGGCGAACGCCGGTCTTTAGCGTTCGCCCCTGTGGCTCAGATATTGAATAACGCGGCTATGGCACGAGCGCGGGCTCTAGATGCATTGCCACGCATGACGCTATGCGTCCAGAGCGGAGAGGTCGATGCCCAGGGCCTCGGCCATCTCGTCGTTCTTGACGACGACCAGGTCCTTGCTCGAGAGGTGTTTGATAGGCATGTCCTCGGGCTTGGCCTCGCCCTTCAGGATCTTGACGGCCATCTCGCCTGCAGCGTAGCCCAGGTCCTCATAGTTGATGGAGAGGGTGAACACGCCGCCGGCCTTGCACATACCCTCCTCGCCAGTCACGAAGGGAAGCTTGTTCTCCTTGCAGATCTGGCCGACCTGCGAGGCGCCCGCGGCGATGGTGTTGTCGGTGGGGGAGTACAGCGCGTCGACCTTGCCCACGGCAGACTCGACGACGGACTGAATCTCGTTGGAGCTCGAGACGGTGAAATCGGTGTACTCGAGCCCCAGCTTGTCGAGCTCCTTCTTGGCGGCCTTGATCTGGACGTCGGAGTTGGACTCGGCGGTGCAGTAGAGCAGGCCGACCTTCTTTACGTCGGGCAGGACCTTCTGCATCATCTCGAGCTGCTCGGCGACCGGGGTGAGGTCGGAAGCGCCCGTGACGTTGGTGCCGGGCTTGTCGTTGTCCTGGACCAGGCCGGAGGCGGCGTAGTCGGTGATGGCGCAGCCAACGATGGGGATATCAGCGGTGGCGCCGGCGGCAGCCTGCGCGGCGGGCGTGGCGATGGCATAAATCAGGTTGACGTTGTCGCCCACAAACTTGTCGGCAATGGACTTACACGTGGACTGGTCGTTCTGGGCATTCTTCTGGTCGATCTTGACCTTAAGGCCGCTCTCTTTGATGGCCTTGACAAAGCCGTCGTTGGCGGCATCGAGTGCGGAGTGCTCGGTGAGCTGCAGAACGCCGATGGTGTAGTCGGAACCGGCGGCAGCAGAGCCGGAGCCAGAGTTGCCGCCGCATCCGGCGAGCGGGGCGAGCGCGAGCAGGCCGGCGGAGACCAGAAGGCTCCTGCGGCTGATGGTGATGTCCTTCATATCATTACCCCCAGTATAAAAATGGCTGGAAACACTGCACTGGGACAAAGTGCAAGTGGAACTATAGTAGCGCTGATGTCCATTTTTACAACAGCCTGGCGGGTTTTTTAATACAGAATCGGATGGGCGGTACGGGTAGTCGAATGGGCGGCGGAGGGTCTTATGCGGCGGAGGAGGCGTCGTCCTCGTCTAGGGCGGCGAAGAGCTTCTTGCCGTCGAGGAGACGTGTGGTGACGTTTCTCATTCGGCCAATCTCTACGGTACGCAACGTGTCATCGGCGCCTCGGGCGTCGTAGACCGTTCCCAGTAGATACGAGATGCTATCGCGCTGCCTGATGGCAAAGGGACGGAGTGTCATCCGTGCTGCTTCGGTTTCGCCACGCGTCGTGACGCTCGAAATATCAAAACTCACCGTGGTTCCGTGGTCGATGGCCTGCTCGACGAGCTCGCACGTGTCGATGCGCTTGATGGGCGCGCGCGTTGCCTTGGTAGCCTTGCTGCCTGCGCTCGGAACGGGTTCGGGTGTATCGAGGTAGCCGCGAACGTCGGCGCTCGCCATGGCAACTAGGTGCTGCGCCATGCTCTTGCGGATAGCGATAGGCGTGGAGCGGTTGCGCATGACCATACCGTGGAGCCGGATGATCTCTTCGTCGGTGAGCGGACGGGTAAGAAGTTTGTAGCCCACGCCGCGTTTGTACTCAATTTCGTATCCGGCATGGCGAAGCGCGGAGATGGCGGTGTAGATGCTGCGCCGCGCCGCCGAGATGGGCATGCGGGCGGGGTCGTCGGGATGGGCGAGGCGCCGGATCAACTCATCGGAAAGCATGGCCTTGTCCTCGCCGGTGTTTTCGCTCAAGAGCTGCAGGATGCGAACGGCGCGATAGGCTGCCATCGAGGCGGCGCCTCTCGTCGTGGTGTCGTAGGTTTCAACAGCGGCTTCGGTCATCGTGCCCACGTCCTTTCCGTTTTGGGTGGCGACGGTATGGAGCCTAGGACGTGGGGCTTTCCCAGGGGCGCAGGGCGCTCTGGGCGGTCGGTAGTCGTCGGCAAACGGCGGGTCGAGTTTTCAACAGCCCTGCTCAACTGACCAAAAACTTGCCAAAAGCTTGACGGATGCTGTTGAAAAAAGCGCCTCTCGACCGATGTCGAGAGACGCTTATGCGATGAGCGTTGGCGTGTGGCGACGCGAGCTAGCGTCCGACAATTAGAAGTCGGCGTTGCCCACGGTGCGCGGGTGCGGCAGGACGTCGCGGATGTTGCCCACGCCGGTCAGATACATGACCAAGCGCTCGAAGCCCAGACCGTAGCCGGCGTGCTTGCAGGAACCGTAGCGGCGCAGGTCAAGGTAGTACTTGTACTGCTCGGGATTCATGCCCAGGTCCTTGATGCGGGCCTCGAGCAGATCCAGGCGCTCCTCGCGCTGAGAGCCGCCGATAATCTCGCCGATACCGGGAACCAGGCAGTCGGCGGCGGCGACGGTCTTGCCGTCCTCGTTCATGCGCATGTAGAACGCCTTGATCTCGGCCTGTCTCTTATAC
>URKV01000163.1 GCA_900548565.1 uncultured Collinsella sp. | reverse complement strand
GATGCCTGCAGCTGCGTAAAGTTGGTGTTTGCCTTAAGATCGGGATAGGCCTCGGCCACAGCGAAGAGCTGGCGCAGTGCGCCGGTCAGCACGTTGTCGGCTTCCATCTTGGCCTCGGGCGTGGTGGCCTTGACGGCGGTGTTACGCGCGCTGATCACGGCGGAGAGCGTCTCCTGCTCGTGCTTGGCGTAGCCCTTGACGGTTTCGACCAGGTTGGGGATCAGGTCGTTACGGCGCTGCAGCTGCGTATCGATGTTCTGCCAGGCGTTATCGATGCGGTTACGCTTGGTGACCATGTTGTTGTAGATGCCGGCGATGGCGCAGACAATCACAATGACAACAACGATGCCGATGATGACGGTAATCATGATGTCTCCGTTTCGAATGGCCGCGGCGGCATGCGCCAGCTGCCGTTGGTATAACGCTACTAGTATACCCGCAACGTTTTGCCGTGCCGAACTTTCCGGTAAGCGTTATGTTTTCGGTAGGGTTGGCACCGGGGCAAAGCGCGCGAGGTACAGGTGTAAGATATGCGACAGATTGACGAGTGTTGTCTTTGTCCTGAGGATGGCGATACCAGTGGACCTTCGCATCAAGAAAACCTACCGCGCCCTGTTCGATGCCTTTACCGAGCTTCTCGAGGAGCATCGGTTTGAGGACCTGACGGTCGCCATGCTGTGCGACCGCGCCATGATTCGCCGCACGACGTTCTACAAGCACTTTCGCGACAAGAACGATTATTTTGCCTTTTATATCGATGAGCTCATGTCGGGCTTGCCGCAAAAACAGCCCGATGAGGCCGGCGCGGTATCTGCCGAGGACGTGCGCGCGCTTCGGCACGCGATTTTGGACGATGCCATGGATTTGATTCTGGCGCACGAGCGGCTCATGGATAACATTTTGGCAAGCAGCATGTCGGGCATGTTGACCAACGTTATTTGCGACCGCATTGCCCGCTCCATCCGCGAGCGTGTGATGAACGTGCTTGCCGAGGATGCCCTGGCCCCCGTGTCACTCGAGACGACGTCTGAGTTTGTCGCCGGCGGTATTATTCGACTTTTCACGATATGGTGGGAATCGGGCCACGATCTTGAGCGCCGACCTGAGATAGCCGACGTGGTCGATGCGTTGTTTGAGCGGACCATGACACCGGTGCATCACTAGGAGTGGCGGAGAGAGGGGGATTCGAACCCCCGGAACGCTCTCGCGCTCAACGGTTTTCAAGACCGCCGCATTCAACCGCTCTGCCATCTCTCCGTGAGTCGTAATGATAGCATCGTTTTGAATTTGCAACAGGGAAGGCGAACGATGACGATCACCGAAATCGACGAGAAGTTCATGCGCGAGGCGTTGGCGGAGGCGCGCGCCGCCGCGACGGTGGGCGAGGTGCCCATCGGAGCCGTAGTGGTGCGCGACGGCGAGATCGTCGCGAGGGCGCATAATCGTCGCGAGCTCGACCAGGATCCTTCGGCTCATGCCGAGTTCGCGGCCCTGTGCGCTGCCTCTCGGTCGCTCGGTCGTTGGCGCCTTTCCGATTGCACGGTCTACGTGACGCTCGAGCCATGCTGCATGTGTGCGGGGCTTATGGTTAACGCGCGCGTGGGGCGCTGCGTGTATGGCGCGGCTGATGCCAAGGCGGGCGCGCTGGGATCCCTGTATGACCTCAATGCCGACTCGCGCCTGAATCATCGGTTCAATGTGACCGCCGGCGTACTGGCGGATGAATGCCGCGAGCTGCTGAGTAGCTATTTTGGCGGTCTGCGCGGAGCGGGCGGCGCTGATTGCGGTTGTGGGGCCGATCTTGAAGCACACGCCGCTCACGCCGCAGCGCTTGCAGGTGCCGGTGAGGATGCTGGCGCGGCGGTTGACTTTGGCCCCGCGTGCCGCCGGCCCCGCCGTGTGCTGCTGGCGATCGACTCCTTTAAGGGCAGCGTTTCGAGCGCGCAGGCGGAGGCAGCGGTTGCCGAGGGCATGCGCCATGTGTGGCCCGATGCCGAGCTGAACGCTTTGCCGCTGGCAGATGGCGGTGAGGGGACGCTCGATGCCGTTGCCGCGTGCGGCGGTGAGATTGTGACCTGCGAGGTTGCGGGACCCTTTGGCGATGGTGTGCCTGCCCGGATGTTAGTGGACGGCGAGCACGAGTCGGTTGTTATTGAGATGGCCGAAGCAGCAGGCATCGGGTACTCACCTTGCACGGAATCGGCGGCGCTGGCTGCTACAACCTATGGCGTGGGCGAGCTGATGCTCCGTGCAGTTCGTGTCGGGGTAAAGACTATCTATATTGGCTTGGGCGGCAGTGCCACCAACGACGGTGGCGCCGGCATGCTGCAGGCGCTGGGCGCGTGTGTGGTCGATGATCAGGGATGCGATGTCGCCCCCGGTCTTGCCGGCCTTGAGCAGGTGGCGAGCGTTGATTTGGCGCCAGCGCTGCAGGCTTTGGATGATGCTCGTATCGTTGTGCTTTCCGATGTCGAGAATCCGCTCGTGGGGCGTCGAGGCGCACTGGCGGTGTTTGGCGGGCAGAAGGGCCTGCCGGCGGATGATGTCGAGGCGCTGCGCAGATACGACGGCTGGATGGTCGGCTACGGTCGCCTGCTCGATGCGGCAATTTTCGAGGCGCGAGCCCAGGGGTTGTTGCGCACACCCGAGGGCGCACGGACATTTGGCTCGGTGCTCGGCGTGCCCGGCGCGGGCGCTGCCGGTGGCTTGGGAGCCGCGTTGCTGGCGCTCGGTGCGGAGCTGCGCTCGGGTGTAGAGACGGTGCTCGATCTCGTGGGGTTTGACGAGCGCGTGCGCGATGTCGACCTGGTCATAACAGGCGAGGGCAATATGGACGAGCAGTCCGCCGCCGGTAAGGCGCCGGTGGGTGTGGCTCGCCGCGCCAGGCGATATGGCAAGCCGGTGGTCGCCGTCGTGGGCGGCCGTGCTGACAACCTGAACGCGGTATATGAGCAAGGTATCGACTTGGTACTGCCGATCTGCCGCAAGCCCATGCCTCTCGACCAGGCGCTCAATCCTCAGGAAGCCACAACCAACCTCATCTTCGCCGGTGAGTCAGCCGCCCAAGCCTGCGACCTCGCTCGCCTCTAAAACCCATCCCCTCGATAAGTTGCGGTGAAATACGGAGTGTTTTTGCCTTTAAGGTGCCAATTCAGTCCGTATTCCACCGCAACTTCGAGAATGGCCATTCGAGGTTGGCCGCCTTGTGCCTTGGGTCGGACCGTTTGCCACGAAATGCGACCATCTACTACGTTCAACCGGCCACCTTCGACCATCCCGGAATTTGCAAAAACAAAACCGCAGGTAGAAAGCTTGCCGATTTTCGAAAAGCCGGCTATGGTTGACCCCTGCGGCCTAAACGTAGTAGATGGGCTCTTTCTGTGGTGCGGCACCAAGCCGGTCATTTTGGGATCGGACTATTTTGACTACTCATTGGCTGCTCTGGCAATCGGGCTGCAAAAGTAGTCAAAAAAGCTCCGTCCCAAATTAGCTACCTTGCTCTGGCGGGCGGGAGCAGGTAAGATATACCGAGCGCCTAGCGCGTTCGATGGGTTCGGATGACGACATGTTCCGAATCTGGTCAGGTCCGGAAGGAAGCAGCCATAAGGAGCCTCTGTCGGGCATCCGAATCCATCGAGCGCACGGGCTTTCTTTTTGCGCGGTTTTACCAAACCGCGCAATGCTCGACGCTGCGCGCCACCCAGAGCGACAATTTGTCATTCAAAAGGCAAGGCATGACCAGAAGGTCTATGCCTTGCCTTTTTCATGCCAACTTGTTCGC
>URKV01000162.1 GCA_900548565.1 uncultured Collinsella sp. | reverse complement strand
TCTACACGCGTAAGATCGTCGGCAGCGTCAGATGTGTATAAGAGACAGCCCCAAGAGCGAGCGCACCAAGGCGTTCTTGGGCAATATCTCGTAGCCGGTTGATGTAACTGCCGTTGCAAAAGAGCGGGGCTGGACTTGAATCCAGCCCCGCTCTTTTGTAGGGATGGGGATGCGCTTTGATGCAGGCTCTCTTGGAGGCCCTGGGTTCGTTACGCGAGCTCGGCTCCGAGGGCCTTGCAAGCGGTCTCGCCCTCGTCGTCGGGCGCGTCGTAGCAGATGGTGTAGTCCACGACGTTGACGCCCGCCTCGTCGGCGTCCGCCTTCCAGTTGTCCATCCATTCGCCCTCGGCCCACGAATAAGAGCCAAAGAGGACGACCTTCTTGTCGCCGAGGGTCTCCTTGACCTCATCCCACATGGGCTGGAACTCATCGTATTCAAGCTCCTCGGAACCCATGGCGGGGCAGCCGAAGGCGAAGGCATCATATTCGGCGACCTTGTCGGCAGAGAAGTCGGCGCAGGAGATGACCTCTGCCTCGGCGCCGGCACCGGTTGCGCCCTCGGCAACGAAGTTTGCCATGGCCTCGGTGTTGCCTGTACCGCTCCAGTAGACGACTGCGATCTTGCTCATATGTCTTCCTTTCGGTTGTGCGGCGTGCGGCCGCGTTTTGTATGCTCTATCGGGTTGCCTGGACAAGTTGTCCCAGAGTGCAGCCCTGTTGATAGATGTAGGTAAGGTATTGCGTGCATGCGCGATAGGAATCGAAGGTCGTGAGCGCCTGCTCAACGTTTGTGTATACCTTCCATGCGCCAAAGACCTTATAGTTTTCGCCGTGCTGGACGATAAACTGATGGACATCTTCGTAGGGATAGCCCAAAAAATAGCCAATTTCGTGGGGGAACTCGCACATGCACCCCGTATCGCAGTGCCTATTTCGCGCGAGCGCGCAGACGCTGCCGTCATAGGCGCTCTCTGCGGCATTGCTGCTTGCCAGCGTGATGCGCGCGGCGAGATGCACCAGGGACGCGGGCAGGTTGTGGACATCGTAACCTTCGGCGGCAAGCGCCGTCGTGGCGCGGGGGTCGGAGAGGTATCGCATGAGGTCTGCAGGGCGGTACACATAGATGAGCGCTCCGCAGGGGCGCCAGACCAAAACGCTCATATGGATCCCGAGTGGCTGGAGCTCGCGGTTGCATTGGGCTATGACGGCGAGCAGGCGAGAGCGTCGCTCTTCGATATGGGCGGCGCTGGGTTTTCCGTTTTGGTTGGCGTAAACGCCGGGATAGGTAAAGAGCGAAGCCGGCTTGATACCTGCGAGCGTAGGGGAGCAGTTGCGCACGACAGCCGTTTGGTATGTTGGGATGTCAATGGTTCGAGTCACGATGCCCCTTTCGGGTCCTCAGTTGTTAGCCTAGGAAAACTTATACACGAAAGTAAGCCATGGTCAACAAAAAAGTTTGAAGAGGGAAACTAATTGACCGAACAGACATGATTTTGGGTTAAGATGGGGACACCCCATGGGGGTATCTAGATAGGGCTACTTGAAAGGGGAACGCATGAGTGACTTGCTCAGCCCTGCGAATTTCATCGTGCTGGCCGTCATTGCCGTCGGCATGTTTTTTGGACTGCGTCGCATTGCCGCTTCGACACACGGGAAGAGTTGTTGCAGCGATGGTGCGAGCGGCAAGAAGGCCAAAAAGGTTGTTGTGGTGGATACCGATGCGTCACACTATCCCTATAGCGATGAGCTGCTCATCGGCGGCATGAGCTGTGACGGCTGCGCTCAGAACGTGGCCAATGCCCTCAATGCACTGGATGGCGTGTGGGCAACGGTGACGTATGCGGACCACACGGCACGCGTGCGCTCTAAGCAGCCGGTGGATCGTGATGTCCTCGAGACGGCCGTGAAAGACGCGGGCTACTACGTCATGACGCTGTAAGCGTCGCTCTGGATGCGCTTCCTTGGCTAGGCTCGTCCGCGCAGTTCGATGTCTTGGATGTCGTCGAAGTCGATGGCGATGTCTCGGAGCTTGAGGAGCTTGAAGGCGGGGAGCGCCTCGTCGAGGATGCCGGTGCGGCTGCGATAGCCGTATGTATCGTAATAGGTGACACGAACCAAGTCGCCACGTTTGAGACCCTCGAGTTTTTTAGAAAGCACGAGGGCTTTTTCTTCCGCGAGCTCACGTTTTGGCTCGACGGTGATTTCCTGCTTGCGCACGAGTTCGTAGTATCCCGTGAGGGCGGCAAAGGGCATAAACTGTGCGGCGCGGTTGGCGCGCACGGCACCGTTGGCAGTGAGGTTGGGGTCGGCAGCGCGGCGTCTGCCCTCGGGGTCCGCCAGGCGCTCGAAGGCGGTCGGCGGGCGCACGGGCTGTTGTTTGGGTTTAGGCACGGTGTCCTCCAACTTGTTCGTTGCGTTCGCGCGCGGTGGCGCCGGCGGTAAAGCTTAATCCCTTGACGAGCGCGTTCTTGCCGTACTTGCCTTTCACGGCCAGGACGGCGCGCGCCAGGTCGCGCTCGCGCTCATCGGCCTCGATATCGCTGAACAGATCGATGGTGGCAAATTCCTCGGGCATGAGGTTGCCAAATCCCAGGTTGATGCGCTTGACCGGTCGTTTGGGATCGACAGTCTGCGCCCAGAGCTCATCGAAATAGCCCATGATCTTCTTAAACGAATTGGTACGCTCGCTCAGCTTTCGCGAGGCGTTAGAGTGCGCAAAGAGTGCGGCATAGCCACCGCGCGGTTTGCCGCCATGCTCTCCCACAAAGATGCCATCGATTGCCTGCGCTTCGCGCACCAGGCGACGCCGTTCGTCATCGCGCTGGACGGGCTTGGGCGCACGGGGCGCGAGCTCGGGGCCGGCGGTTGCGGTGGGTTCGATACTCGATGTGCTCGAGCGCAGGTGCCCGCATCCGTCCACATACTGCGCTGTACCGCTGGCGTCGAGGCGGCGTATGTCGGCGCGTTCGCTCGCGTAGCCCACAAAGAGCGAGATGCTGTCGCAGACCACGTGCTTATCGACCAAGTCTAAAACGGCGTTGTCGACCATCTCGCGCAAGACGGTATAGGCCTGTTCGTAGGCATAACCCTTCGAGAGCACCTGTCCTGTGGTGGTCGAAGTTGCTTGCGGGCGATAGGCTTGAATATCGGCGATGGTTGTCGGCTCGCGCCCGAAGGCATGGTCGATGAGATATTCGGCATTGACGCCGAGCTCGTCGTAGAGCAGGTTCTCGTCGAGTGCGGCGACACCCATCAGGTCGTAGACGCCATACTTTTCGAGTCGTGCTGCCACGCCGGGGCCGATGCCCCAGATGTCGGTGATGGGACGATGGGGCCAGATTTCCTTGCGGAACGTCTCGTCGTCGAGTATGCCGATGCGGCTGGGTACGTGCTTGGCGGTGATATCGAGCGCTACCTTGGCCTGGAATAGGTTGGGGCCGATGCCGACCGTCGCCGTGATGCCGGTGCGCGCGAGGACCTCATCGCGCAACATGCAGGCAAAGCCTTTGGCATTGGTATGGTAGAGGTCTAGATAGGGCGTCACGTCGATAAAGCATTCGTCGATTGAATAGACGTGAATGTCTTGCGGGCTCACGTATTCCAGATAGATGCCGTAGATTTGCGCCGACACTTCCATGTAGTGCTGCATGCGCGGTACGGCTTTGATGTAGTCGATGCCGTCGGGAATCTCAAACAGACGGCAGCGATTGTGAATCCCTAAGTCCTTCATGGCCTGTGTGATGGCTGTCTCTTATACACATCTCCGAGCCCACGAGACTCCTGAGCATCTCG
>URKV01000161.1 GCA_900548565.1 uncultured Collinsella sp. | reverse complement strand
TCCCTGACACGGAAGAGGTCAGAAGTTCAAATCTTCTAACGCCCACCAAATGTTCACAGCTCAGAGGCTATGTCTCTGGGCTGTTTTGTTTTATGTCGCCAAATCCGCTGGCAGCTCCAATCGCCATCGCAACATAGCATCAATTCACCTGACGAATGGCTGCCAAATAAATTCAATACCCCAACATCAACAATAGCCAGGCACAAAACTGCGCCGCAAGCTGCTCCAACCGCCCAATAGCCACCGAGGCCGAGACCAACGCGTCTCGAACCCATCCGAGCCGCAGCTTCTCGGCAAAACGCCACAACGTCCACACCCTGCGGTATCCTTGAGTCACTTGCACCTGCAGCACCAAGGAGCCGCCATGCGCACCGAGCTCGATGTCCCCTTTTCGCACAAAGAAGAAGCCAAGGCGCTGGGCGCCAAATGGGACCGGATCAAGAAGATCTGGTATGTACCCAGCGGCGTCAACCCCGAGCCCTTTGCCGAGTGGCTGCCCGGTGTTGACCGATCCGACCCCTCAGCGCCGTATATATATCTAGTACTGGGCAAGCGCGAGTGCTGGAAGTGTCACAAAGAGACCTCGGTCGCGGCCTTTGGCATTCCCCATCGAACCGATAGCGACGAGAGCATCGCCATCGCGCACGCGCCCAACGAAGCCGGGCACATTGCCATCGACACGGCCAACGCCAACGCACTCGCCATCGTGCCCGCTCTTGGCTGCGTGCCGGGCGAGATCCGCGACTACCTTCATAAGCGCTGCGGCTACAAGCCCGTAGGCGCGCGAGCCTCCAAAGCCCCGTCGCTCGGCAACACGTGCACCAGTTGCGACGCGCTGCAAGGCAGCCGCTATCTGTTCGAGGAGCCCTCGTCCCCGTTTGCCCTCACTGTCATCAACAAGCTGCCGGCACTGGAGTTTGTGCGCGTCGAAGTTGCCGGCGTCTTTGGCGTCCCGGCCACGCGCACCGACTTTGACCAGGCGCTCTTTACCTGGGCACGCGACCATCACGCCGAGTTCCACAGGCAACTCGGTGAGGGGATTTATTTGTAGAGACGGAGAGGCCTTCACAGCCAGCTCCTCCGCATCACCTACCCCTCGTCGCCGGCGTCGTACACGATATCGAGGCCACAAACAGGACATTTCTCCGGATACACCGGCATATGAACGCCTGTACGTTTCCTCACTTCGTCGCTGAATCTGTCACGTGCATCGATGAACCGAATATCGAGAACCGGTATTTGCGAGCCGCAACAAGGACAGGCGACAGCAAACGACCCGCAATCAACTTCTACGCCCGGAAACATATTGTTGTCGATAAGGGCACGCGGCAGTTTTCCGTACTTCCCCATCACGACATCGCCTCGCCAGCTCATACACGCTCCCCTCTCGCTATACAAATCAGGAAGAGCATGCACCGGCGGGCGGGCGCGAGATTGCATCGCCACGCGATCCGATCAAACAACACGATCGTCAAAGAATGCCAAAGCCAAATACGCTAATACGGCAGAAGCCCCGCCTTTTCACGCTTCTTTTCCGAGCGATCGAACTCAATGCGATGGGCCTCAAGAAACACCGTGTTGGGTCGCCACTGACGCTCATTCGGCTGCCTTAGCGTCGCACCCGCAAAGGAAGCGTAGTCGGTCTTATCCAGCAGGTACGATCCGCACAGCCGATATTCGCCGCAAATGGGCTCAAACGAAATCAGGTGAGCATCAAATAGGGAATGAAGGTCGCGCCGAAGCAAAATGCCGTTGCTGGCAACCTGCGATTTGGGTCCCGAGTAATTCTCGATATGTGCAGCCTCCAGAGCTTCGCTGACGCCGCAGTCCGACACCGCGCAACGGCCGTCATAGGCGGCAACGAGCTGCTTGCGGAACCATTGCTGCCCCAATCGCTCGCGCCTCAACGCATAGTGGACCTTTTCGTCGTCGGTCGCACCCTGTCCGGCAAACTCAATATCGACGGGCATGTGCTTCAGATAACTCATATCGGACGCAAAACGAGGGTCCGGTCCGCCTTTATGAACAGGACCGTGCAGAACAAACCATCCGTTTTCGGGCTCGAACCGCTCAACAAACGCAAGGCCGAGCACCTTATAGCCCACCTCGGTTGCAAATATGACTCCGACCGGAACGCCACATTCCATGCAGTTGAGCATTTTACGGTTGTAATTCTGGTCTCGAAAACCAACGGTACCCGGCGCTTGAACCGAGTACTTAATGACCCACGTACCATCGTCCAAATAGAGCGGAGGCACATCGGTGTAGAAGCTCTTTTTAGAGTTATGGACCGAAAGTGCAAAGATCTTATTGGGATCTTGCTTCACCCGATCCTGGCCCGGCCAGAAGATCCCTGAATCCCGCGTTACGGGAAAGAAGTCCGAGCCAATTCTCAAACGATACTGATACTGAGGGCTATCTTCCTTGGTGTGGTGCGGAAGGCTGGTCCAAACGCCGCCGCGCTGTTCCTCACCCAGAAACCACTCCCATGCCTCAACGTATTCGGAAGGCACGAGACTGCAGGCGCGGTCATAGCTTGGTCCATCCATCAACGGAACAGCAAGGTCAATGTCGTTCATCGCCAGCACCTACAACCATACGAACGCGAGTCATGCCCCTCAATAATATGACCGAGAGTCAATTATTACGAGATCTCATTCCGCGATCGGCACATCGTTGATGCTCTCGGTTTGCCGCTGGCGCGCTTGTACCCCGCTACCCCACTTCCCTATATACTGATGTAGCACGTGTTTCATCCGGGCTTGTTGGACCGGGTCGTTCATGGGAGGGCCTTATGGCTGCTTCGAATCCGCCTAAGGGGAGCGTTTCTTCTTCGTCCATCAAGCCGGTTACGCGCAAGGCCGTGCGCTGCCAGCGCGAGGTCGCCTGGCTTATCACGCAGGCAGCGGGCAGGCTTGTGGCGACCACTCAGGACGTCAATGCGCCTACGCCGAGCTTTGTGTTAGCGGCGGCGCTGGATTTTGTGCGCCAATTGGAGCTTGCCGCACAGGATGCCAGCGGCCACCTCGACTACCAGAATGTTATGGCGCCCGACCTGCAAACGTTCTGCCACATGGCCAAGTTGCCCGCCGCACCCAATGCACTTTCGGACGCAGGCTACATGTTTACGCTCTCGGGCGCGAAGCTCATCCGCGACATCTATGCATACTGCAGCGAGCTCGCCGAGCGCCACGTCTTTGACGCGGCTGAAGTCAAACCGGGATATGTCATCAAGCTGGTTCTTAGGCTGTTCTTGATGGACGGGTTCGGGGCCATGCCGGCGTAAGCCGAGTCTTTAGCATCACCGTCGACTGGGCAACAACCGCTTTACCTTAGTGGGCGCCAATCGAGGGTCGATTATTGAGTCGCCTCGTCCACTAACGCATTTATTCCACGCGCTCTGACAGTCGATATTTGCGGTTGCGGCTTGTCGACGGCGCCGTCGGCTCAAGCTCACCCTGCTCAATGAGCGCATTGACGCGTGCCCTAACCTGGGAAACCGTGAGTCCCGTGCGCTCCGCCAGTTCGCGCGTCCCCAATTCGCCGTAGCGCTTGAGTGCCGTCATAATCAAGTCCCCGCCATGATCGACCGGCTCGATCTTTGGACGGTAAAGTACGACCTTGAACCGATCGAACCCCGGGCAGAACAGGGGCTCGGCCAGACCATGCGCGCGCATGGCATCGATCATCATCGGGATGCCCGAGCCATTGCCCTCAGCCGGCGAACCTGCGCCATCCGGCAGCGGGACAATCGACATGAGTTTCACGAGCGTCGCGTTACGGCATCGGGAGCCGCCGTCAAACAAGTTCTCGCGAGTCTGTCCTCCATA
>URKV01000160.1 GCA_900548565.1 uncultured Collinsella sp. | reverse complement strand
TGCAAACTTCTGGTCGGGACGACTGGATTCGAACCAGCGACCCCTTGACCCCCAGTCAAGTGCGCTACCAAGCTGCGCCACGTCCCGAAGCTTTTGTCTGTTGCTCTGCTCTCGCTCGCAACAGGGAGTATATTAACCCGAAACTTTAGCCTTATGCAAGAACTTTTTTATAAATTTTGAAGCAAGTCAAAAATTGTATTTGCGAGCTGGGGTTTTGTTAGCACGGGAAGCTCTTGCGCACCTGTTGTGCTCACAATCCAGGCCTTGTTGGTGTCGGTCCCAAAGCCCGAATCGGCGCGCGAGACATCGTTGGCGATAATGGCATCGCAACCCTTGCGGGCCAATTTGCGCTCGGCGTACTCGACAAGGTTATCGGTCTCGGCCGCAAAGCCGATCACGCACCGTTCCCCCTTTTGGCGCGAAAGCTCGGCCAAGATATCGACCGTTTCGACAAGCTCGATGCGATCCAAGCGTTCGTTGGACTTTTTGAGCTTATGGTCCGCAGGGGTGGCGGGGGTATAGTCGGCGACGGCGGCCGCACAAATTGCCGCATCGGCCGTCTGGAAGGCGCTCAGGGCCGCCTGGAGCATCTCTGCGGCGGTTTGCACGCGCACGCACTCCACGTCGCGGGGAACATCGAGCGATGTCGGTCCCAACACGAGCGTGACCTCGCCACCGCGGCGTGCGGCCTCCCCTGCAAGGGCGACGCCCATCTTGCCTGATGAGCGGTTGCCAATGAAGCGCACCGGGTCGATCGGTTCGTGTGTGGGGCCGGCAGTGATGACGATGCGCTTGCCCGCCAGGTCTTGCGGCACGGGGTTGAGCACCTCACAGACAGCCTCGACGATGTCCTCGGGCTCGCTCATGCGTCCCGTGTCCACGTCGCCACAGGCAAGGTAGCCGCTGCCCGGGCCCACCACATGCACGCCGCGGTCGCGCAGCGTGGTCATATTGGCCTGCGTCGCCGGTGCCTTCCACATGCCGTTGTTCATAGCGGGCGCGATCACGATGGGTCGCGGCGTCGCAAGCAGCGTAGTGGAAATGAGGTCATCGGCGATGCCGTTGGCCATCTTGGCGATGATATTGGCCGTCGCGGGCGCCACGACCACCAGATCGGGCTCCTGCGCCAGCGAAATGTGGTGGATGGGGTCGGAGGGATCGTCGAATAGGCCCACGGCAACGGGCTCGTTGGTGAGCGCACGGAAGGTAAGTGGCCCCACGAACTCCGTTGCATGCTCGCTCATAACGACCTTGACGCGCGCACCGCGCTTTTGCAGCAGGCGCACGATATTGCACGACTTATAGGTGGCGATCCCGCCGGTAATGCCCAGCAGGATCGTTTTTCCCTCAAGTTGCATTGAATTGTTGGATGCCGCCATCGTTTAAGCTTCCTTGCTCGGGAGCACCAGGAGACGGTGGCAGTACGGGCAGTGCGTAATCTCGCTACCGTCGTGGTTAAGGTCGCTCATGGACGATGCCTGCAGCGCGGTGTGGCAGACCGTGGGGATGTTGCCCTGGATGGTCTCGACGGCCAGGCCGCGGAACTGCTTGAGCAGACGCTCGTAGTCGGTGAGCACGTCGGCCGGCAGCGTGGCAGCAAGCGCGGTGCGCTCCTTAGTGGCGGCGTCAATCTGAGCCTGCAGGTCGGCAGCCTTGGCGCGGGCGGCCTTGGTATCGGCCTTCACGCCCTCCTCGAACTTGGCGATGATTGCCTGCGCGCGGGCCTCGCGGTCGAGCGCCTCCTTATGGGCGATGACGACATCCTTGCGGGTGTGCTCAATCTTGTCCAGACGCTTGGCCAGGGTTGCGAGTTCATTCTCCAGGTCCTGAACCTCGCGGTAGTCGGAGCCGTCGACATGGCGCTTCTTGGCAGCTTCGATGGCGTTGTTGGTCTGAATCTCGGTGGTGTTGAGATCGTCGAGCTCAATGTCCAGATCCTTACGCTGGGCGTAGAGCTTGGTCATCTCGGACTTGAGTTTCACATAGGTCTTGCGCTTGGAAGCGAGCTCCTTGAGCTCCGGCATATTGGCAAGTTCGCTCTTGTTGCGGGCGAGCTCCAAATCGATCTGTTGCAGCTTGAGTAGCGTAGCGCCGGCGCTCATAAGTTCTCTCCTTTTGTCACAGTCCACCATTGGCAAGGGTTCAGTATTTTAATCGCATGACGGGGGTCGACCCCGGCGTCAACTGCAGAGTTCATCAATATATCAACGAACGGCTCCTCGGAGCGGTCGTGGCCGAGCAAGATCACCGGCAGCCCGCGCAAGGCAAGGTCTTGCGTCACGTGGTAGCCCGCCTCGCCCGTCACGACAACGTCCGCGCCCGCGGCGATGGCGAGCTCTCCAAAGTCGCCCAGGGAGCCGCCCAAAATGGCGACGGTGCGGCACGGGCGATCGGCTTCGCCCCACACACGCGGGTCGCTGCCGAAGGCCGTGGCAGCACGGGTGGCAAGATCGCGCAGCGTGCTCGGGTCGTTGAGCGTTGTAAGCGCGCCCAGGCCGGTTGCCTCGGGGTCGTCTACGTGCTCCAGTGAGCTCACGGGTGCGGCACCCAGCAGCTCGCTCAGGCAGGTGCGCGCTTCGTGCGAGCGGTCCAGATTGGTGTGGAGCGAGATAATGCTCACGCCGCAGCGGGCGGCCTCAAACAGCGCTGCGCTGCACTGGGGGCGTGCGGAATCCGACGGACAAAACGCCTCGGGCGCCTTGATATAGACAGGATGATGCGTCAGCAGCACGTTTGCGCCGGCTTCTTGGGCGCGGCGAACATTAGCTTCGGTCGCATCGAGTGCGCAGGCAACACCGGTAATCTCGGCAGCGGGATCTCCCACAGATAGCCCAACGTGATCCCAGCCCTCGGCGTCCGCCTTGGGATAGCGCGCAAACAGGGCGCGCTCGAGCTCGGCGACGATCATGCGGCGCCTACGATCGAGAGCAGCGTCTGGGCAAACTCGTCCAGATCGCCTGGATTCACGCGGTCATCGAAGGAGATGCGCAGTGCGCCTAGCGCCTGCTCGCGACCAATGCCCATGGCGCTGAGAACATGGCTCGGGTCCATGCTGCCGCTCGAGCACGCCGAGCCGGCCGAAACCTCAAAGCCGCCGGCGTCGAGCTTGATGATGAGCTCCTCGGAGTCCATGCCGTCAATGTAGATCGAAACCATGCCGGGCAGACGGTCGGCCTGCACATAGTCGCCCATAGTGGCGTGAATGCGCGGATGAGCCGTAAGCGTGGCGTAGAGCTTGTCGGAAAGAGCTTGCAGCGTCGTACGCTCCTGGGCCACGCGGGGCGCCAACGTGCGGGCGGCAGCGGCAAAGGCCAGCTGCGTGCGCAGGTCCTGCGTGCCGGCACGACGTCCGGCTTCCTGTCCACCGCCAAAGATGCGCGGACGCAGCGGCGTGCGGTTCTTAAGGTAGAGTGCGCCGGATGCCACGGGGCCGCCGATCTTGTGCGCGGCAACGGTCATAGCATCGACGCCCAGCTCGGTGACATCGAGCGGAATATGCAGATAACCCTGGATGGCATCGGTGTGGAACAGGGCGCCGACAGCATGTGCAGCGGCGGTCAGCTCGCGGATGGGCTGCACCACGCCGGTCTCGTTGTTGGCAACCATGATGCTCACGAGCGCCACGTCGTCGCCGAGCAAGTCGCTCAGCGCGGCAGGCTCAATATAACCTGCACGGCAGGGCTGCACCAGGTCGACGGTAAAGCCGGCAGCACGCAGCAGCGGCAGGTTGTCCAGAATCGAATCGTGCTCGATCGCCGACACGATCGCGCGGTCGCGCTTGCGATCGCGCTGACGGGCGCCCTCGGCAAGTCCGAGGAGCGCAAGCTGGTTTGCCTCGGTA
>URKV01000159.1 GCA_900548565.1 uncultured Collinsella sp. | reverse complement strand
CCAGCCGCTTTGGCATCCTGACCACCGACCCCGAGGACGGCCGCATCACCAAGTTCACCGAGAAGCCCGATAAGCCCGATTCGAATCTCGCGTCCATGGGCATCTACATCTTCTCGGCAGACGTGCTGATCGAGGCGCTCGAGGAAGACGCTCTGGACCAGCGCTCGAGCCACGACTTTGGCAAGGACATCATCCCCAAGCTGCTCGGCGAGGGCAAGCGCCTGTACAGCTACGAGTTCCACGGCTTTTGGAAGGACGTTGGCACCATCGCCAGCTTCCACGAGACCTCGATGGACCTGCTGGGCAACAACCCCGAGTTCGATCTGTTCGACAAGCACTTCCCCATCATGTCCAACATCACCACGCGTCCGCCGCACTACATTGGCCCGGACGGCCGCCTGGACGACTGCCTGGTCTCCAACGGCTGCAAGATCTACGGCACCGCGCGCCACTCGATCCTTTCGACCGATGTCATCATCGAGGAGCGCGCTGTGGTCGAGGACTCCGTGCTGCTGCCGGGTGCGCACGTTAAGAGCGGTGCGCACATCTGCCGCGCTATTTTGGGCGAGAACTCCACGGTCGAAGAGGGCGTGAAGCTCGGCTCTGTCGATACCACCAAGGATACGGCCGTCGTTGGAAATGACGTCGTTATCGGGAAGGGGGAATGATCCGATGATCAATCGCAAGGCCATCGGTTATATCACCGCTAACTACTCTTCGACCTACGGCAGCGTGCTGCTCAAGGACCGCCCCATCGCGTCCGTTCCGTTTTTGGGCCGCTACCGCCTGATCGACTTCCCGCTGTCCAACATGATGAATGCCGGCATTAAGACCGTCGGCGTCGTCATGCCGGGCAACTACCGCTCGCTGATCGACCACGTGGGCTCGGGTAAGGACTGGGGCCTGGACCGCAAGAAGGGCGGCCTGTTCATGGTGCCCGGCAACGCGTATGGCACCACCAAGGGCGGCATGCGCTTCCTACTGCGCGACATCATCTCCAACAAGACGCTGTTCCAGCGCTCGGACAAGCCCTATGTTGTGATGATGGGCACCAACATCATCTTTAACATGGACCTCAACACCATCATCGACGCGCACGAGAACTCCGGTGCCCAGATGACCGTGGTGTACTGCAAGGCCACGCGCAACGTCGATGACGAGACCAAGCTCGAGATTAACGAGAACGGTCGCCTGACGGGCGTGAGCGCTGGCGTCGTGTACGGCGACAACGCCTCTATGGACTGCTGCATCGTCAACCGCGATACGCTGCTCGAGATCATCGACCACTACCAGGCCGCCGACTATCTGGACCTGCTCGAGGCACTCCAGGGCGACTTTGGCAACATCGACGTGTGCAGCTACGAGTACAAGGGCGAGGTCGTGGGCGTGTTTAGCGAGAAGTCGCTGTATCGCCGCAGCATGGACCTGCTCGACCAGACCGTGGCCGACCATCTCTTCGATCCCGAGCGCCCGATCCTGACCAAGGCTCACGACGTGCCGCCTTCGCGCTATGCGACCGGCAGCCACGCGTGCAACTCGATCATCTCGGCCGGCTGCATCATCAAGGGCACCGTGCGCAACTCGATCCTGTCGCGCGGCGTCGTGGTCGAGGAAGGCGCTTCGGTGACTAACTCGATCATCAACCAGAGCTGCATCATCAAGAGCGGCGCACGCGTCGAGAACGCCATCCTGGACAAGAACAACGTGGTTCCCACCAACACCGAGCTTCGCGGCACGCCCGAGAACATCCTGGTGCTGGGCAAGGCTCCGTTAACTTCCGACACCACCATCGTACGTTAACGTTGGCACCGCAACATCGCTCGTAACAGGTAGAATAGCCGCCCGGTTAGCGCCAGGCGGCTATTCTCGAATTGCAACATGGGAGACAATATGGCAGATTCCAGCAAAAAGATGCAGATCGTGTTTGCCTCGGCCGAGTGCGCACCGTTTGTTAAGACCGGTGGCCTGGGCGACGTGGCGGGCTCGCTGCCTGCGGCGCTTGTGCGCGCCGGCGCCGAGGTCATCGTGATGGTGCCCAAGTACGCCACCATCAAGGACGAGTACAAGGCGCAGATGGAGCACTTTTCCGACTTTTACGTGAGCCTGGGCTGGCGCAACGAGTACTGCGGACTCGAGAAGCTCGAGCGCGACGGCGTCACGTATATGTTCATCGACAACGAGCGCTACTTTGCGCGCGACTATCCGTACGGCTTCTTTGATGACGGCGAGCGCTTTGCGTTCTTCTCTAAGGCCATCACCGAGAGCCTGCAGCACCTGCCGGCCGGTTTTGAGTGCGACATCCTGCACTGCAATGACTGGCAGACGGCACTGGCGCCCGTGTTCCTGCGCGAGTTCTACCAGGGCCTGCCGCTGTACGACCGTGTAAAGACCGTCTTCTCGATCCACAACGTGGCGTTCCAGGGCCAGTTTAGCGACACCGTGATGGAGGACATCCTGGGCGTGGCGCACATTCCGGCGGCCGCTTCGCAGCTGCGTTGCGACGCCTGCAGCATTAACTACATGCTGGGCGCCCTGCGCTATGCCGATGCCATCACTACGGTGAGCCCCACCTATGCCAACGAGATCCAGACGCCCGAATTTGGCGAGGGCCTGGACGGCGTTCTGCGCGAGCGTTCGTACGCGCTGCAGGGCATTTTGAATGGCATCGACGTCGCGGGCTTTGACCCGGCGACCGACAAGCGCATTGCCGCCAACTACACCGTGGAGGACCGTTCCGGCAAGGCCGTATGCAAGGCCAAGCTGCAGGAAGAGCTGGGGCTCGAGGTTCGCGACGACCGTCCGCTCATGGTGATGGTCACGCGTCTGACGCGCCAGAAGGGCCTAGACCTGGTCATGTACGCGCTCGACCGCATCCTGGCCGGCGGCGTGCAGGTGGCGGTGCTGGGCACCGGCGACCGCGACTACGAGGACGGCCTGCGCTACTTCCAGGACAAGTACCCCGGCACCATGGCGGCTCGCATCGAGTTCGATCCGGCACTGTCGCAGCGCATGTATGCTGCCGCCGACATGTTCCTGATGCCTTCGAAGTTTGAGCCCTGCGGTCTGTCGCAGATCATCGCCATGCGCTACGGCACCCTGCCCATCGTGCGCGAGACCGGCGGCCTGAAGGACACCGTTGTTCCGTACAACGAGTTCACTGGTGAGGGCACGGGCTTCTCGTTTAGTAACTTTAACGGCGACGAGATGGGCGACGCCGTGTTCCGCGCGGCACGCCTGTTCTGGGACAACCGCGAGGCCTGGGATCAGCTGGTCACGCAGGCCATGAGTCAGGACTTTAGCTGGACGCGCTCGGCCGACAAGTATCTGGACCTGTACTTCTTTATGCATCCGGAGATTGAGAGGCCGGCGGCGGTTGTCAACGAGCCTGAGGCTGCAGCTGAGCCGGTGGCCGTTGAGGAGTCCAAGGCCGAGGAGAAGCCGATTGAGGCTGAGCCCGCAAAGGCCGAGACTGAGGTGAAGGTCGAGGACACTTCCGAACCCGAGCCTGAGGTGAAGCCCGCAGCGAAGCCTGCGACAAAGAAGACCACGACACGCAAGACGACAGCTAAGAAGGCTACGACGACCAAGGCTGCCGCGACTAAAACAACGGCTGCCAAGGCAACGACCACGCGCAAGCGCACGACCGCCGCTGCAAAGAAGGCCGCAGAAGCTGAGGCAGCCCCCGAGGTAAAGGCCGAAGTCGTTGAGACCAAGCCTGCCGTCAAGGCTCCGGCAAAGACCGCTGCCAAGAAGGCAACGGCAACGAAGTCGACGACCACGAAGGCCGCCACGACCAAGGCAGCCGCAAAGCCAGCCGTCAAGGTCGAGGAGACGCCCGCCGAGTCCAAGGC
>URKV01000158.1 GCA_900548565.1 uncultured Collinsella sp. | reverse complement strand
TCTACACGCGTAAGATCGTCGGCAGCGTCAGATGTGTATAAGAGACAGGCATAAGTCGAGCAGCCGATTTGCAGCTTCATATCTTCAGCAATGGAAAGCGCATCCCAGTTTGGACACCCATTCTGGGATGCGCTTTCCATATAGAGACTTAACGGGAAACCGCATCCCAGTCTGAACACATATTCCGGGACGAACTTTCCGAAACCCCACCGTTTGGGAAACTGTAGCCCGTTCTGAGCGCTCATTCTGGGACGCGCTTTCCGCCGAGTCCGCGGCAGCTTGTCCTACCCCGCCAGATACGTTTCCAGCGCGGACAAAGACGCCTCCGCATCGTGGCGGCCAATCTGATAGATACGCTCAAGCTCATCGGGCTCGCGGCACAGCGACGGCACCTTTACCGATTCGCTCGGCCGCACCACAAAGACCTCGCCGGCAGCCTCGCGACGTGCCAGGTCATCAAGCGTGGCATTGTAGGCCTCATGCCGATGCTCAAGCGCCGCCACAAACTCCGGGTAGTGACGGAACACGCGCCGCAGCATGGGCATCACGCTGTTGGGCTGCTTCACAAAGCCCGCCGGCTGCGTGAGTACCACAATATTGCGGTCATACCCCTGCGCAAACAGCCAAGCACTGGGAATGGAATCGGCCACGCCGCCATCCAGATATTTATGCCCCTCAATGGCGACAGGACGCGTTGCCACGGGAATAGCAGACGACGCCCGAATCCACTCGATATCGCGCTCGTCGCCATACGGCAGATCGTGATAGACGGCCTTGCCCGTCTCGATATCGGTACACACGCACGTAAACCGCATGGGGCAGGCACGATATGTCTCCAGGTCGATGGGATCGCGCTCGATGGGCACCTCGTGATAGGCAAAATCTGCATTGAACATATCGCCGGTTCGCAGCCAGCTTGCTACACCCGCATAGCGCTTATCGGCGCAATAGGCCTTGTTGTAGCGAATGGCACGACCAATCTGGCGCGATTTAAAGTTGTAGCCAAACGCCGCGCCCGCCGAGACGCCCACCATATGGTCACAGGTCAGGCCGCACTCCATCCATACGTCGAGCACGCCCGCCGTATACATACCGCGGTAGCCGCCTCCCTCGAGCGCAAGCCCCACCGTGGGCGTCGTATCTGGCTGTGCCATGCGACCATCTCCGTTCCTGCGTTTTAAAACGAAACAAGTATACCCGTCAACATATATCGCCTCAGTCGCATTTTCATCGAACATCGTCGCGTTACCGTTTGGCGAATAATGGCGAATAATGGCCGCCCGCAACATGGGCACCCCTACATAATTCCATACACTTGTTTATACTACTCAGTAGTTATCAGCAACGAACGTCAGCCGACAAATAAACCCAACGACGCAGCAAGGCGGGGGCTTGGAAACACGCGAGGCGTTGAGCAACAACGCGTGTGCACAACGAGCTCGCCCGACGCAATCCGCCCCGACCCCAGAAAGCCGCCTACAGCATGGATACCCCCAGCAATTACACTGAAACGCTCGAAAAGACCGTCCGCGACCTTCTCAAGCGTCAGGAGGATCTGGTCAGGACCGCCTTTACCGACCAGCTTACCGGGCTTGGCAACCGCGGCGGCTTTGCCCGTTCCCTCGAGGAGCTCTGGGAGCAGGACACCCCCGTTACCATGGCGTACATCGATATCGACAATCTCAAGCACTGCAACGACGTCTTTGGCCATGACGAGGGCAACCGCTATATTTTGCAGGTAAGCCTCTATCTCAAGCTGTATATGGAGGTGGACGAAGCGGCGTTTCGTCTGGGAGGCGACGAGTTTGCCATCCTGTCTACGATTGCAACCGAGGACGACCTCGCCGAACGTCTGGAACGCTGCCGAACGGTCCTGCTCAAAAACAACGATGCCGAGATGCCTCACTCGTTTAGCTACGGAGTGGCACACGCCGACCCCGCCCTGGGCGAAGCCCCCAATCGCTTGACGAACGATGCCGACCATCGCATGTACGACTACAAGCTACGTCATGCCGTGCACCTTGATCGACGCAATATCGCACAAGCCCACACCGACGACTTCGAAATAAGCGATCGAATTTTCGACGCCCTTTCGATGCTCAACGAAGGCCGCTATTTCTTTATCGAGAACTTGGACAAACATCGAACCCTTTGGTCACAAGGCGCCTTGCGCGATCTTGGTCTTCCTTCGGAGCATATAGACAACTGTCACGATTATTGGAAAACGCGTGTCCATCCCGATGACCTTGAGGCCTATACCAACGACATCGACCAAATCTATGACGGCTCCAAACATCGTCACGTCATGCAGTACCGCGTGCGCAATGCCGCCGGCGATTACATCCTCGGCCGTGCTCGCGGGTTTCGTATCGACGGCGACGGAAATGTCCCCTCGCTCTATGTCGGCGAGCTCGTCAACCACTCGCTTGCCGAGACCGTCGACGCCGCCACGGGTCTCGGAACGCAGCGCACGCTGATCAACGCTATCGATGCCTGCCGTCGCGACCGTTGCGAGACGGGGCTTATAGCAGTGCGCGTTCGCGGCACGGCAAAGCTCAACGAGCTCTACGGGGCCGAGGCCGTCGACAACATGCTCGCCGAATACGCAGGCCGCATGCTGTCGATTACTCGCGGCAGGAGTCGCGTCTTCCGTTCACGCAACGCCCAGTTCGTCGTGCTTAGCAACAATTTGGATCACGAAGCATTCGAGCAACTGATCCAACATCTCAAAGAGGCCGTTTTCGCCCCCGTTCGAATCGCGGACGACACCATTACCCCCGTCTGTCTTGTCGTCCCGGCCTTTTACGAGCACCTGACCAATCAAACGGCCGCCGTTTTAGGCGAACTCGACCGTCGCATTCGCACGGCCGGCGGGCTTGTTCCCAACGACAGCCTCCCCATACCCGAGGTGGAGCGCAAAAGCGCCATCGCCGAACGCATCGATCCGCTCACGGGTCTCTATCGACCCAGCGAGTTTATGCGCCGCGCCAACGAATTTCTCGAGACAAGGCGCAACGGCGCCTGGTGTATCGCCACCGTCGATATGGGACACATGCGACTGTTCAACGAATGGCACGGACAGGCCGAGGGCGACCGCATGCTCGCCGATGTGGGCACGGTCCTCAAGGACATCGAGAATGCCGACATGGGCGTCGCAGGGTACTGGGGCCAAGACGACTTTTGCATACTCATCCCCTTTGAACACGACACCGTCCATCAGGTCTATAGCCGCGTTCGCCAGGCCGTGGCCAAGTATGATGACGGCGTAGGCTTCTGGCCGTCCATGGGCGTCTACCCCATCGACTCCAACGAGAAAATCACCATCGATGCGCAGGCCAAGGCCATGTTTACCAATCGGCGCGCAAAAAACGACTTTAAGGAGCGCATTGCCATTTTCCGCCCCGAGGAGTACGAGCGCGAAATCGCGTTCCACCGCACGCTGACCGAATTCCAATATGCGCTCTCCAACGGCCGTATTACCTACTACCTGCAGCCCCAGGTCGACATGGAAACCGGCGAGATCATTGGCGCCGAAGCGCTCACGCGCTGGATCGACAAGGATGGCTCCCTCATTTCGCCCGCCACCTTTATCCCCGCTCTCGAAGAAAGCGGTTTTGTGGTGACGCTCGACAAATACGTTTGGCAGGGCGTTGCCTTGTGGCTGCGCGAGCGCATCAATCGGGGGCTTCGCGTAGTTCCGATCTCGCTTAATGTGTCGCGCGTGGATATCCTTGCTTGCGACGTTGCCGAGCATATGGGAGCGCTCGCCGCCCAATACAACCTGCCGCCCGAGCTCATGCGCATCGAGATCCTGTCTCTTATACACATCTCCGAGCCCACGAGACTCCTGAGCATCTCGT
>URKV01000157.1 GCA_900548565.1 uncultured Collinsella sp. | reverse complement strand
TACACGCGTAAGATCGTCGGCAGCGTCAGATGTGTATAAGAGACAGCTCCAAGACCTTCGACAACGGCATGATCTGCGCTTCCGAGCAGTCCGTGACCGTCATCGACAGCATCTATGACCAGGTTAAGGCCGAGTTCCAGAAGCGCGGCTGCTACTTCGTCAAGCAGGGTGCCGAGATGGAGGCCCTGCGTGCCGCCATGTTCAAGAACGGCGCTCTCGATCACCGCATCCCCGGCATGGCCGCTGCCAAGATCGCCGAGCTCGCCGGCATCGAGGTTCCCGCCAAGACCAAGATCCTGATCGCCGAGGTCACCTCCACCGACCCCGCCAAGGAGGAGTTCTCCCACGAGAAGCTCTCCCCGGTCCTGGCCATGTACCACGCCAAGGACTTCCAGGAGGCCGTCGACAAGGCCGAGCACCTCGTGCTCGCCGGTGGCCCGGGCCACACCGCCTCTCTGTACGTGCACCCCGCCCAGGCCGAGAAGATCAGCCTGTTCGAGCACGTCATGAAGGCCTGCCGTATCGTCATCAACACCCCGTCCTCGCACGGCGGCATCGGTGACCTGTACAACTTTGGCATGAAGCCGTCTCTGACCCTGGGCTGCGGCTCCTGGGGCGGCAACTCCGTCTCCGAGAACGTTGGGGTGAAGCACTTGATCAACGTTAAGACTGTGGCCGAGCGCCGTGAGAACATGCTGTGGTTCCGCGCTCCCGAGAAGGTCTACTTCAAGAAGGGTTCCACGCCCGTCGCCCTCGACGAGCTGGGCAACGTCATGGGCAAGAAGCGCGCCTTCATCGTCACCGACCAGTTCCTCTTCAAGAATGGCAACACCCGCGCCATCGAGGCCAAGCTCGACGAGATGGGCATCGCCCACGACTGCTTCTACGACGTCGAGCCCGATCCGTCGCTGCAGTGCGCACGTCGCGGCGCCAAGCAGATGGCTCTCTTTGAGCCGGACGTCATCATCGCCGTCGGCGGTGGCTCCGCTATGGACGCCGGCAAGATCATGTGGATGATGTACGAGCACCCCGAGTGCAAGTTTGAGGACATGGCCATGGACTTCATGGACATCCGCAAGCGTATCTTCACCTTCCCCGAGATGGGCAAGAAGGCCTACTTCGTCGCCGTCCCGACCTCTTCGGGTACCGGCTCCGAGTGCACGCCGTTCGCCATCATCACCGACAAGGAGACCGGCATCAAGTGGCCGCTCGCCGACTACGCGCTGCTCCCCAACATGGCTATCGTCGACGCCGACAACTGCATGACCGCCCCGCGCGGCCTGACCGCTGCCTCCGGCATCGACGTCATGACCCACGCCATCGAGTCCTACGTCTCCATCATGGCTTCCGACTACACCAAGGGCCTCTCCGAGCGCGCTGCTAAGCTCGTCTTCGAGAACCTGCCCTCCAGCTTCACGAACGGCGCCAAGGACCCGCATGCCCGCGAGGAGATGCACAACGCCTCTTGCATGGCCGGTATGGCCTTCGCCAACGCCTTCCTGGGCCTCAACCACTCCATGGCCCACAAGCTCGGCGCCTTCCATCACCTGCCACACGGCCTCGCCAACGCCGTCATCCTGACTCGCGTCATGCGCTACAACGCCGCCGAGGCTCCCGTCAAGATGGGTACCTTCTCCCAGTATCCTTACCCCAACGCGCTGCACAACTACGCCGAGATGGCCAAGTACTGCGGCATCGAGGGCAAGGACGACAAGGAGGTCTTCGAGAACTTCATCACGAAGCTCGAGGAGCTCAAGGACTTCATCGGCGTCAAGAAGACCATCGCCGACTACGGTGTTGACGAGCAGTACTTCCTCGACACCCTCGACGAAATGACCGAGCAGGCATTCAACGACCAGTGCACCGGCGCCAACCCGCGCTACCCGCTCATGAGCGAGATCAAGGAGCTCTACCTGGACGCCTACTACGGCCGCGAGCCCCAGGATTACGCCGTCTGCTAGTTTTAGCACGGTTTTTAACGGCGGGGGTGCACGGGTGTTTCACACACCCCCGCCGTCGCTTCTATCGCATCGTTGAAAGGATGCAACCATGCTGCTACCCGATTCCAAGACCGAGCTCGTCCGCCGTGGCAACAAGGTCGTTTACGACCTGGGCGACAAGATTGTCAAGGTCTTTAACGAGACCAAGCCTGTCTCCGACGTGTTCAACGAGGCTTTGAATCTTGCCCGCATCAATGAGTGCGGCATCCGCAGCCCCAAGGCGCTCGAGGTTTCCCAGCTCGAGAACGCCAACGGCTGGGCGCTCGTGACCGAGAAGGTTCCGGGCACCACCCTTGCCGAGAAGATGACTGCCGAGCCCCAGCGCTTTGGTGAGTACCTCGAGATGTTCGTCGACCTCCAGATCGAGATCCACGGCTACACCTCCCCGCTGCTCAACCGTCAGCGCGACAAGTACGCCCGCATGATCGACAGCCTTGATCAGCTCAATGCCACCACGCGCTACAACCTTCAGGAGCGTCTGGACGGCATGACCAAGGAGTTCAAGGTCTGCCACGGCGACTTCAACCCCTCCAACGTCATCGTCGGCGACGACGGCCAGCTCTATGTGTGCGACTGGGCACACGCCACCCAGGGCTCCCCTGCTGCCGACGTTGCCACCACCTACCTGCTCTTTGCCCTCAACAGCAAGGATCAGGCTGAGGCCTACCTGGAGCTCTACTGCGACCGCGCCGACATGCCCATGCAGGTCGTGCGTCAGTGGACGAGCATCGTCGCCGCTTCCGAGCTCGCTCGTAAGCGCAACGTGAACGATGAGTTCCTGAAGAACTGGATCGACGTCGTCGATTATCAGTAATATCTGAGCGATTTATTTCGCATCGGAGGCACAAGGAAAACCCCGCAGCTCGCATGGGCTGTGGGGTTTTCCTTTTAGATATCGAGGATGCCACAAGATAAAAGGACGGCCCCGCATCTCCCCGATCTGGAGAAATGCGGGGCCGTCCCGTATATCGAACTACAAGCGAAATCGTCGATTAACGGCGTGCTGCCTTCACAAGCTCGGCGACCTTGGCGACGACCTCGTCGATCGCCACATCCTCGCGCTCACCCGTGGCACGGTCCTTGAGCTCAACGGTGCCATTCTTAAGGCCACGCTTACCCAGAACGACCTGATACGGGAAGCCCATAAGGTCGTTGTCGGCAAACTTAAAGCCGGGACGCTCGTCGCGGTCGTCGACGACAACCTCGATACCCTCGGCGCACAGACCATCAACGATCTGCTCGCAGACGGTAGCGCACTCCTCCTTCTTGGGATCGAGCGGAATCACCGCGACCTCGTACGGGGCAACGGAGACCGGCCAGACGATACCGTGCTCGTCGTTGTGCTGCTCCACGACGGCAGCGAGCGAGCGGGACACACCAACGCCGTAGCAGCCCATGATGAGCGGCTTCTCCTTGCCGTCCTCGTCCATAAAGGTGGCACCCATGGCCTCGGAATACTTGGTGCCCAACTGGAAGACCTGAGAGACCTCGATGCCGCGGGCAGCGGAGAGCGGCTTGCCGCAGTGCGGGCAGGGGTCGCCGGCGACAACGGTGACCAGATCGGCCCACTCGTCGACGGTAAAGTCGCGCTCGGGGCAGGCACCGGTAAAGTGATAATCGACCTCGTTGGCACCGCAGGCCCACTGCTTGGAATCGCGCAGGCTCTCGTCGCACACCAGACGAATGCCATCGGGCAGGTTAACCGGTCCGATAAAGCCCTTGTGCAGACCGTTCGCCTGAAGCTCCTCGTCGGTCATCATGCGATAGCCCTTGCCAAAGACATGCTCGGCCTTGCAGTCATTGAGCTCGTGGTCGCCCGGGACAATGGCCACGACCGGCTTGCCCTCGGCGTCGATGAGCGCCAGCGACTTTCGCGTACCGTTCTCGGGGAAACCGAAGAACTTTGCGACGGCCTCAATGG
>URKV01000156.1 GCA_900548565.1 uncultured Collinsella sp. | reverse complement strand
ACGAGATGCTCAGGAGTCTCGTGGGCTCGGAGATGTGTATAAGAGACAGTCTTCGTGGTCTGCGGCATGCACATGCCCGTCATCCTGCTCGCTCAGGTTCAGATCATCGCTGCCGGCTACGATCCCTTCGTCTTCGTTTCCACCAACTGCGCTATGGCCGCTGTCTGGGGCTGCGCCTTCGGTGCCTTCCTCAAGATGAGGAACCCCGACGAGAAGGGTCTTGCTCTGGGTTACGTCATCTCCGCCATCGCCGGCGGCGTCACCGAGCCCGCACTCTTCGGTATCCTCATGCGCTTCCGTCGCACCATGCTCGGTATGTTTATCGGCGGTGCTATCGGCGCTGTGTTCTCCGGCCTCATGGGTGTTACCTACTACCTGGCCGGCGGTGCCTCCAACTTCCTGGTCTTCACCAACTACCTGCAGGGTGGCCAGATGAACACCGTCTGGGCTATCGTCGGTATGGCAATCTCCTTTGTCATCGCCGCTGCCGTCGTCTTTGCCACTGGCTTCTCCAAGGAGGAGCTCGCCGAGATGGAGGCCTAAGGCCAAACCATTCGGACGCATACGACCTTACCTACACGACAGGGCCCCGTCAGGCGCAAGCCCGGCGGGGCCCTTCTTACAAGGTAGACTGATTGGGGGCGCGCGGCGCCTACTCGCCGGGGCTTGCTAAGCGCCAGGGGCTTTCGCGCGGGGTTACCGCGAAAGAATCTGCCGGTTCGCAACTCCTTTATCAAACGAAAGGGCATGCAGATGAGTTTGGGAAAGCTGACCGTTAACGGTCGTCAGGACGGCTTTTTGTGCGAGGGCAAACCGTTCTTTTGGTTTGCCGATACGTGCTGGAGCGCGTTTACGAGCATTACCGAGGCCGATTGGGACTACTATCTGACCCGTCGCGCCGAGCAGGGCATGAACGTGCTGCAGATCAACACGCTGCCGCAGTGGGACCGCTGCTGTCCCGATCTGGGCATTTGGCCCTATGCCAGCGAGGACGGCGTGCATTTTGATTGGTCCCGTCCCAACCAGGCGTACTGGGACCGTGCTGCTGCCATGTGCCGCGCTGCCGTCGAGCACGGCATTCGTCCGGCACTCGTGCTTATGTGGTGCAACTACGTGCCCGGTACCTGGGGCGCCAAGATTGCTGAGCGTTGCGGTGCCGAGGTTATGCCGCGCGAGGAGGTCCGTGCCCACGTTGCCCGCGTCGTCGAGAACCTGGGCGAGTTCGACCCCGTCTATGTGGTGACGGGCGATACCGACTTTACCAGCGACGAGGCGATCGCCTATTACGAGGATGCCCTCGACGAAGTTGTCAAGCGCGCGCCCGAAGCGTTGCGCACCATGCATATCAACCGCGGCAACCGCACCATTCCGTTGCAGTACCTGGACCGCCTGGACTTCTACATGTTCCAGCCCGGCCACAACTACGAGGGCCAGCCCGAGGCATGGCGCCTGCCGCAGGACTTTATCGCCAACTACCCTAAAAAGCCGATGGTCAACTCCGAGCCCTGTTACGAGCAGATGGGTGCGTCGCGCAACGTGTACTGGCGCTTCACCGCGCAGGACTGCCGCGCGAGCGTGTGGTCGTCGATCCTTGCCGGTGCGAGCGCCGGCGTGACCTATGGCGCGCACGGCGTTTGGAACTGGCAGACCAGCAAGAGCCAGGGCTCGGTGCTGGGCGAGGGCTTCGATATGCCGTTCCGCTGGCAGGAGTGCCTGCAGTTTGCGGGCGTTTGGGACTTTGGCGCGATCGAGCATGTGCTTGCCGGGCTGGGCGCTACGGCTGGCGATGACGCACTTGCCGTGGTTCCGGCGCAGGAGCTTCTCGATGATGTGCGCGAGGCCATTCGTGTGGCGCGCGTTGGCGATCGTGTCGTTACGTACCTGCCACGTACCACAGCGCTCAAGTTTAAGCTCGACGGCGCGCGCGGCTGGACGGCGACGGTCCTCGACATGGAGGACAAGCGCATCGCCAAGCTGCCCGTCCGCGACAACGGTGACGGCACCGTGCGCGTGGCTCAGCATCCCTTTGAGCACGACGCGCTGCTCGTGGTCTCGCCGGCGCGTTAAGGAAAACGGAATAACGCAAGAGAAAAGGCCCGGGTGGTAGCCCGGGCCTTTTTGTATCGACACAGCCGTTGCGGTTGGTAATGGCGATTGCATACCGCCGCTCTTAACGGTGGCCCTCCCAGAGGGGAAGGGGAAAGAGGATGTCCTCGAACTTAGACCACTCGGCGGGATAGTCGATCTCGTCGGGTCGCGCCACCCAACGGCCTTCCAATCCGTACATCGCCGCCAGCGCGCACGAGATGGCTTCGGTGGCGTCGATTCCCTCGGGAACGCTCCAGTTAACATCGGGCTCGGGCTCGATAACTCCGCGCGAGCGGTCGTTGAAATACTCGTGCAGGGGGCTCTCCGTGCTCATGGCCTCGGTATTGAGCATCTGGAAGAGCATGACGAGCTCGGGCTGACTGTTGTTCTCCGCCACGAGCAGACGGCAGTATTCGGGAATCTTGGGGCTCTGGCCCTCAAATGCCCCGCCAGGATGAAAGAGGGAGAGATAGTCGTCTAAGGTTGAGCTGCGATCGTAATAGCGACGGATCACCTCGACCAAAAGCCCGTGCTTGCTGCCCACGTAGTGCAGCACGCCCGCCTGGGTGATGCCCACCTCGTCGGCTACCGCCTGGAGCGACATGCCGTTAAAGCCGCGCGCGTTGATAAGCCGCACGGCCGCCGAAACAATCTGGTCAAGGCGTTCCTGCGCCGCAGCGCTGCGTTTCTTTGCCGCGGGTGTGGGAGTTTTCTGAGTGTCCATATAAATCGCGCTGCCTAATTTAGGGCGGCTCGAGTATTGCCGCCAAATGCCTTTTGTATACCCCCATAGCTTACCTCAGCCGTTCAGCGGTTCAAAACAACCGTTTACCGCTCTTATAGGTTACTAAGTACTTAGTAAGCGTACTATACAGGTCGTGGAGTTACTTACTAGTTAGTAAGTAACAACCCAACAGACGCTCGCGAGCAGCCGTACCCCATTCCACGGCCGCCGCATCCAGCGGGTTTGACCCCTTGACCCTTGGTGCACGAGCGCCCTCGCGCATTCCATCACAGAGAGGATCTATCCCATGGCAAATCAAACCGCCGCGGCGATTGACGAGAACGCCATCGCCCCGATACCGGAAAGCCCATGACCAAAACCGAGACATGGCGCTTTATGATCGGCTTTATCATCTTCGGAATCATGTGGATGATGTCGGGAACAATCGGCTCCAACGTCTTGTTCCCCGAGCGTTTTAACGGCCTTAATATTGGCCAGCCCGAGGCAATTCTCGCGGCGATGAACTCGGTCGGTTCGATCTTCGCCCTGTTCTCAAATCTCGTTTTCGGCGCGCTTTCCGACCACTGCCACAGCCGCTTTGGCAAGCGCACGCCGTTTATCGTTCTCGGCGGTTTTATCTGCGGCTGTGCTTTCTGGAGCACTTCGGTCGCGACCACACTTCCCATGATCGTCGCCTCCTGGTGCGTGCTGCAGATTGGCCTCAACTGCATGCTTGCCCCTGCTGTTGCCGTGCTTTCCGACCGCATCCCGCTTAACAAGCGCGGCACGCTCTCCGCATTCTATGGCGGCGGCGCAACGGCCGGCCAGTCGATTGGCACCATCATCGGTACGCAGTTCCTCTCCAACCCAGTTCCTGGCTTTATCATCGGCACGGTCTCTTGGTTGCTGACCGGCATCCTCGCCGTCATCATTTGGCCGCGCGAGAAGTCTGCCGCTCTTGACGAGGGCGAGCAGTCTGAGAAGCTCAATCTCAAGTCGCTGCTGCTCATGTTCGTTCCGCCCACCAAGAACTGCCGCGACTTTTATCTGGCGCTCTTTGGCCGTCTGCTCCTCATCTTCGGTTACTTTTGCATCAACGGCTATCAGCTCTATATCCTCGAGAAGTACATCGGTCTTCCCGTGGCAGAAGCCGGCGCAGTTCTTTCGAGTATGTCCTGTCTCTTATACACATCTCCGAGCCCACGAGACT
>URKV01000155.1 GCA_900548565.1 uncultured Collinsella sp. | reverse complement strand
TCTACACGCGTAAGATCGTCGGCAGCGTCAGATGTGTATAAGAGACAGCCCTTGTCCTCGAGCAGCGGCGTCTCGACCGGCAGGTAATGATGCTCCCTAAAGCAGCCCTTCACCGTACATGCAATCTCCTCGCGCGCCTGAGCCTCCTCGGGCAATATGTCCCGGAATCCCCACGGTGTGGCCGTCATCTGGTGAGCCTCCTCATGCTGTGTTTCATATAGAACAGAAGACCGGCATAGCTCCGCCGGTCTTCTGGGTACTTTAGCATACTAGAGTGCTTGCGGGGAAAATCCGTCGTAGCCGCTCACACCGTATTCATTTGGAAACATAGGGTAGGTTGCCGCAACCCAACCCCACCTAGGCGCCAATCGCACGACGATACTCTGCCATTACCTGCGCATCGGCAGCTGCGGGGTCGGCAAAATAGCGCCAGTCATAGGTCTCGGCCGAAACAACTCCGCGATAGCCGCGCGCCACCAGCCTATCCAGGTCGGCGCGCATATCGCGGTCGCCGTCACCCCAGGCAAGATGCGTCGTGCCGTCTGCCGCAACATCGACAAAATGCACGTGGGCGACATCATCGCCAAGCAGGTCGAAATAATCGTCGATGGTATCCCCTGCCACCGCCATAGCGCCCAAATCCAGACACGCCTTAAGTGCCGGATGATCAACCGCCTCGATCATGTGCTTCGTATCGGCCGCCGAGTTCACGATCATCGACTCAACCGGCTGTAGGGCCTCGAGCACCAGTCGCACGCCGCGCTCTCCCGCATGCTCGGCAATCGCACGCAGCATCGAGGCGCTGCGACCCCACGCGTCCTCGATCGGCTCGTTCAAAAATGCCCAGCCACTCGAGACCATGACCTGCTCGGCTCCAAGTTCCGCCGCAATATCCACAACGTTCTTAAAGTACGCGAGCGTGCGGGCACGCGCCTCATTCCCGCGCGCCGCGATATTCCACGGCTTGGGGTTGTTCTGTTCGGGACAAAGCCCCACAATCCGAACCCCATACCGCTGCGACAGCTCCCGCACCTGCTCGAGCGAATCGTATCCATGGCAATCGACATACAGATGCATCGCCCCGGTCCAAAGCTCGCAACACGTGTAGCCCGAGGCCGCTGCCGAAGAAAAGAATTCCTCAAGGTCAAAATAACGATGGCTGATATTCATGACGGCAAGCTGCGGATACTCCATCTTGTCCACCTTTCGGCAAAAGGGCGCCGCAGCACAGTGTGCGCGACGCCCCCTCTTACATTGTTCTCATTATGACGGATACTCTACTGGACACCAAGCACTCCAAAGAACGCGCCGGCGATACTCACGAGCAGGATCACGAGCATGATGAGCAGCGGATTCATCTTCTTCTTGAGCATGAGATAGACGATTCCAAACAGCCCCATCGTGACAAAGCCCGGGAAGATTCCGTTGAGCAGCTCGGCCAGCGTCTGAGCACCATCGCCCGCACCGACCATGAGCGGAATGTCCACGGTGACCATCTCCATGGTCATAGCGCCGATCACCATGGCGCCCATGATAGAGGCCATCTTGACGATCGTGTCCATAATGCCCGATTCCTGGACCTTGCTGATCATGTCCGAGCCAAAGCGATATCCCACAAACGTCAGCAGGTAACGGATGATGTAGTGGGGGACGTTGAACACGAGCAGGAACAAAATCGGGCCAAGAATAGAGCCCTGCAGCGCCAGCGACGTGCCGACACCCGTTGCCAAAATTCGCAGCGTGCCCCAGTAGAAGGCATCGCCCACGCCGGACAGCGGTCCCATCAAAGCAAGCTTGACATTAGAGATCGCGCTCGTGTCAAAGTTATCTTCGGTGGCGTTGACTTCTTCCATTGCGGCAGCAATAGACATGGGAAGCGTCGAGATGTACGGCGTGACGTTATAGAGCTCCATATGGCGCTTGAGTGCGGCCTTAAAGTCTGCATCCTGCGGATACAGCTTGCGAAGGATCGGCATAAGGGCCCACATAAAGCCGATATGGCCCATACGCTCGTAGTTCCAGGAGTGCTCATAGGGAATCGAGCGCCAGAACAGCTTCTTAAGATCTGCGCGGGTAATCAACCCGTCGTAGGAAGACTCAAACTTAAAACTCATCGAACCCACTCCCAATCGCAGGATCCTCGGTTGCCACTGCGGGCTGCTCCGCCTTTTTCTTCTCGCCCAAAACCGTCATCGCGACGACGATGATCGCGGCAAAGATCGCCACGCCCGTCGTGCTGATGCCAAAGTAGGCGACGAGGAAGAAGCCAGCGAAGAAGAACGGCGCCACCGTTTTGTTCATAATCATCTGCGCCAGCATCGCAAAGCCGAGTGCGGGCAAGAAGGCGGCGGCAACATCCATGCCGGTCTGAACGAAATCGGGAATGATGTTGAGCAGGCTGGCAACGGCATCGGCGCCAAAGAAGAATGCCAGGGGAATAATCAGCAGGCCGCACCAGCTCTGCGCGTAACCGGCGATGAGCATGTTGCGCGTGATGGCCTTGGTGTCCCCGTCCTCGACGTTCTTGTCGATACGGTGCACCAGCAGCAGCATCACCGGCTGGCCCAGGGCGGTATCGAGCGCCAGGACGATCGTTGCGATGGGAATGCCCAGGGTCAGGGCCGCCGAAGCGTCCGCGCCGGCCTGCATGGCAAGCGACACACCCAGAATGGTTCCGGAAATCGTATCGGGCGGGTTATACGCACCGACCGAGATGGCGCCGACCATGGCAAGCTCCATCGTGGCGCCCATGATCGTGCCGGTCACCATGTCGCCCATGACAAGGCCAACCAGAGGTCCGAGCACAATCGGGCGCTGGAGGTAGCTCGTGCCCGTCAGCCACTCGGAATAGCCCAAAAGGGCGATCAGGAAAATCAGGATTGTCTTGATAACCATGACAGCCCCTAACCGATGACCTTCGCGGCGTCAGTCTTCGCATCTGCCGGAATCATCTGAATGAACAGCTCGTAGCCTTCGCTGAGCAGCTCTTTGACATATGCCTCGTTTTCGGGCGTAAGGAACACGCTCGTCGAGACCTGGCGGGCATCCTCGCTAAAGGCAACGTTGCCGAGGTTGATCTTCTTGACCCCCATCGCCTTGGCGACGGCACCGGCCTGCTGGATCGTCTCGCAAACCACGAAGAGCTTGTACTTGTCGGTCACACCGCTCTGGAGCGCCTTGACGGCGTCCTCGGTGTTTTTGACAACGACCTTGCAGCCCTCCGGCTTTGCAAGGGACAGGGCCTGCAGACGAAGCTTGTCATTGAGGACCGTGTCGCTCACCAGCAGGATGCAGTCGGCACCCAGAGCCGAGGTCCAGCTAACGGCAACCTGGCCGTGAAGCAGTCGATAATCTACACGAATCATCTGAATCATGATGTGCTCCCTAGTGGTTAAAACTCATCGAGTTCGGCCTGCCCCAGCAGGTCGTTGACGTACTTGACCTTGGTGTCGTCCGCCTCGACGATCTGGCGGATGGCCTCATCGATCGGGGTGGATTCGGGCACGAACAGCAGCTGAATAAGGAGCGGCAGGTTCATATTGGTCACGAGGTGCGTGTTGGGACGCGTCTGGACGATCTTGGTGAACTCGTTGTTGACACTGCCGCCAAAGAGGTCGGTGCAAACAACGACCTCATCGTCCGCGGCAAAGCCGTCCAGAATCGCTGCGGCCTCTTTGGTCAGGTCCTCGTTTCCGTCGACATACATAGAGAGCGCATGGACGTTTTCGCGCTCGCCGGAAAGCAGTCCAATGCTCTCGACGATTCCAGACGCAAAATGGGCATGGGATGCAACGATAAACTGCCTCATTCGATTCCCCTTTCTTGCGAATTTCGGCATAAAAATGCCCGGACGCATGCGCCCGGGCAGGGTGCTTCTTGATCAGTAGCTTATTTGTCACCGATTAGTAGTCGAACTGGTGATAGTAACGACGGTAGTTGAGGTTGTGCTTGGTGACCGTCTCGTAGTAAGCGGCAAGGCGATCGGTGATCAGCGAGGAGAGGATCCACGGAGACACGATGACGCGGAACTCGTCGTCAAGGCCGGGGATCGCGAACTCGGCGGTGTCGA
>URKV01000154.1 GCA_900548565.1 uncultured Collinsella sp. | reverse complement strand
GAGATGCTCAGGAGTCTCGTGGGCTCGGAGATGTGTATAAGAGACAGGGAAAAGACCCTGCGCTTTTGCGAGGAGCACGAGCAAATCACAAGCCTGGGCATTGTGCCGCTCGGTTTTACCAAGCATCAAAACCGTTTTAGCTGGTCCTACAGCGACAAGCCCGAGCTAGCGCGCGAGACCATCGCCATGATCAGGCCCTTCCAGGACCGCGCCTATGAGCGCTTTGGCCGCCACACCTTCCAGATGAGCGACGAGTTCTATCTGGACGCCGGCATCGATCCTCCCGAGGCAGACTTTTACGACGGTTACCCGCAGTACTACGACGGCATCGGCATGATCCGCTCGTATCTGGACGAGACCGACGACGTGCTCGCTGCCGATGCCGAGCGACTGGCCCGCGTCCGCGAGGCCATCGCCGCCCGCAGCCAACACCTGCTGTGCCTCTCGGGCGCCAGCGCACGCGACACGGTGGCCCGCTTTGTGGAATCGCCCAAGGGACTCGCCGGCACTGTCACGGCCATCAAGAACCGCTACTTTGGCGGCAACGTGGACGTGACCGGCCTTATCGTCGCGTGTGACATTCTGGAGCAGCTGCCGCAGGACCTCTCGGGGGTTATGCTCTTTGTGCCTAAGCTCATGTTCAACGCTGACGGCATGACGCTTGACGAGTATCATCGTGACGATTTACTCGCAAGCCTTACCAGTCGCGGCGCCGAGGTTCATGTGGTGTCGACCATGCCGCATGAGCTGCTCGATACCCTGGAGCACATCCTTGGCATTGTGCCCGCGGACTCTAACATTTCCACTGACCCTACCCATTAAAGGAGTGCAGATGAAACCTATCGTCGCCGTCGTCGGACGCCCCAACGTGGGCAAGTCCACGCTCGTTAACCGCCTGGCCCAGACCTCGGACGCCATCGTCCACGAGTCCCGCGGCGTCACGCGCGACCGCTCGTACCACACGGCCGATTGGAACGGCCGCGAGTTCACCATCGTCGACACGGGCGGCATCGAACCGCTCAAGAGCGATGACGTTTTCGCCACGTCCATTCGCGACCAGGCCCTCGCCGCCGCCGAGGAAGCCGCCGTCATCCTGTTTGTGGTCGATGGCCGCACCGGCGTCACCGAGGAGGACGAGTCGGTCGCCCGCATGCTCAAGCGCTGCGACAAGCCGGTCTTTCTGCTGGTGAACAAGCTCGACAACCCCGATCGCGAGAACGACAGCATCTGGGAGTTCTATTCGCTCGGAATCGGCGAGCCCACGCCGCTCTCGGCCCTGCACGGCCACGGCACGGGCGACCTGCTCGACGACATCGTGGCCCTGCTTCCCGAGGAAGAGGACGAGGTCGCCGATGAGTTCCCCGACGCGCTGAACGTCGCCATCATCGGCCGCCCCAACGCCGGTAAGTCTTCGCTGTTCAACCGCATCCTGGGCGCCGACCGCTCCATCGTGTCCAACATTGCCGGCACCACGCGCGACGCCATCGACACGGTCGTCGAGCGCAACGGCAAGCACTACCGCATGGTCGACACCGCGGGCATTCGCAAGAAGAGCACCGTGTACGAGAACATCGAGTACTACTCCATGGTCCGCGGCCTGCGCGCCATCGACCGCGCCGACGTGGCGCTGCTCGTCGTCGACGCCTCCGTGGGCGTCACCGAGCAGGACCAGAAGGTCATGGGTCTTGCCATCGAGCGCGGCTGCGCCATCGTGGTGCTGCTCAACAAGTGGGATCTGCTCGACGACGACCGTAAGCGCGAGGCCTGCATGGAGACCGTCGACCGCCGTCTGGGCGTCATGGCTCCCTGGGCCCAGTACCTGCGCATCTCTGCCCTGACCGGCCGCAGCGTCGAGAAGATCTGGGCGATGGTCGACGCCGCCGAGAAGACGCGCTCGCAAAAGATCAGCACCTCGCGCCTCAACACGTTCCTCACCGACCTGCGCGAGTTCGGTCATACCGTGGTGGACGGCAAGCGCCGCCTGCGCATGCACTACGTGACCCAGACGGGCGTCAACCCGCCGACGTTCACGTTCTTCGTCAACCACAGCGATCTGGTCAACGACACCTATCAGCGCTACGTCGAGAACCGCATGCGCTCGACCTTCGACTTTGCCGGCACACCCATTCGACTCTTCTTTAGGAAGAAGGAGCAAAAGGATGCATAATCCGATTCTGCTGACCGCCATCTGCGCCGTGGTCTCGTTCTTTATCGGGGCGATTCCGTTTGGCCTGATCCTGGGCCGCGTGTTCAACCACACCGACATTCGCAGGGCGGGCTCCGGCAACATCGGCACCACCAACGCCCTGCGTGTGGCCGGCCCCAAGGTGGCCGCGCTCACGCTGCTGCTCGACTGCCTTAAGGGCGCCATCTGCGTTCTTATCGCCCGTCCACTCATTGCCGACTTGGGCTATGGTTTTCCGCCGAGCATTATGGCCCCCGGCGCCGCTGGCGACTGGATGCTCGGCGTCATCTGCCTGGCAGCGGTGTGGGGCCACATCTTCTCGCCCTACCTCAATTTCCATGGCGGCAAGGGTATCGCAGTTGGCCTGGGCGTCATCCTCGCCTGGTATTGGCCAATTGGCCTGTCGCTGCTGGGCATGTTTATCGTGGCCGTCGCCATCACCAAGTTTGTGTCGGTGGGCTCGCTTGCCGCGGCCATCGGTCTTCCCATCGCTGCTTGCGCGGTCTTTCCGTACAGCAGCCTGGGCCTCAAGTTCTGCATGGCGATAATCGGCATCACCGTGGTGTGGGCCCATCGCGCGAACATCAAAAAGCTCATGACCGGTAAGGAGTCCAAGCTCTCGTTTACCAAGCGCGTCACCGAGCCCGACGATAAGTAGGAGAGAGTCATGAATGTTGCGCTGATTGGCTCTGGCTCGTGGGGAACCGCCGTCGCCGGCCTTGCCGCCGCGCGAGCCGTGCGCGTAACCATGTGGGCCCATAGCGAGCAGACGGCCGCCGGCATTAACGGTGAGCACCGCAACCCCCGCTACCTTGTGGGCTACGAGCTGCCGGACAACGTGGTAGCAACGACCGAGCTCGCCCAGGCGCTCGACGGTGCCGATGCGATCATCTTTGCCGTGCCCTCCACGCACTTGCGCGACGTGTGCCATCGGGCAGCGCCCTTTATCGCCGCCGATGCCCCGGTGCTCTGCCTCACCAAGGGTATTGAGCCCGAGTCTGGCCTGCTCATGAGCGAGGTCATCGCCAGTGAGATCGGCAACGAGGCACGTGTCGCGGCGCTTTCGGGTCCCAACCATGCCGAGGAGATCTGCCGCGGCGGACTTTCTGCCGCCGTCATCGCCAGCAAAGACGCGCAGGTAGGGGAGACCTTTAAGAACCTGCTCCTATCCACGGCCTTCCGCATCTACCTGTCGCAGGACATGACCGGCGTCGAGGTTTGCGGCGCCATGAAAAACGTCATCGCCATCGTGTGCGGCATTTCCGCCGGCTCCGGCGCAGGCGACAACACGCTCGCCCTCATCATGACGCGCGGCCTGGCCGAGATCAGCCGTCTGGTGCACGCCCGCGGCGGACAAGCCATGACCTGCATGGGACTCGCCGGCATGGGCGACCTCATTGCCACCTGCACCTCAGAGCATTCGCGCAACCGCACCTTTGGCTACGAGTTTGCCCACGGCGTGTCGCTCGACGAGTACCAGACGCGCACGCATATGGTGGTGGAGGGCGCCGTCGCCGCCCGCAGCGTCAGCGAGCTTGCCCGTTCACTGGGCGTAGACATTCCGCTCACCTTTGCCGTCGAGCAAACGCTCTACAACGGTGTTACTTTGGATAGGGCGCTCGAGATTCTCACCGACCGCGTCCCTTCTCAAGAGTTCTACGGACTCACCGACTAGCGCAGAAAGGCTACTACCATGGGTTCCATTAAAATCGCTCCGTCTGTCCTTTCGGCCGACATGGCCAACCTCAAGGGCGAACTCGACAAGATCGCCGGTGCCGACTACGTGCACTTCGACGTTATGGACGGCCACTTTACCGGCAACCTGACCTTTGGCGTTGACATCCTTAAGGCCTGTCTCTTATACACATCTCCGAGCCCACGAGACTCCTGAGCA
>URKV01000153.1 GCA_900548565.1 uncultured Collinsella sp. | reverse complement strand
CGTAAGATCGTCGGCAGCGTCAGATGTGTATAAGAGACAGCGCGAGCAGAGCGCAGCACGCCGCCAACCGAAAAGCCGATTATGACCAAGCCCACGACGACAAGGCCCAACAGGACTACCATCGCGATAGGCTTACCCAGGGCATTCTGCAGCGCACTCGCAATAAACGCACCGATGTAGCCACCCGAGGCGGACAAATTTTGCGGCGTGAACATAAGGTCACACGAGACACTCGTACCCGGCACCATCAGCGAAAGAATGGAAACGACGGCGATAAAGACCACGGCGCCGCCCGCAACAGCGCACGTTGAGCGGCGAGTCCTCGCCTAAAAAGAGTGTGGCGGCAAACAGCAAAATGACGATCGGCAGCACGTAGGCGCCCAGACCAAAGCCCAGGTGGTAGAAACCAGCAACCGCAGCCGTAACGGGTGCGGTCGCCGGCGAAATCACGGCAATGAAGGACGCAATCGCCAAAACGGCGATGACCACGCCGGCGATATCGCGGTTGGCCGAGGGCTCGACCAAGGGCTCAAAATCGTCGAAGTCGGCCTCGTGGCCCTTATTGGCACGCAGATGGGAACCGGCACCCTTAGCAGATGCCGGTTGGTTATTGGCCTTATTGCCTTTGGCGTTTTGTGCAGATCCGCGCGCCAAACTAAACCTCCATGACGACCGGGATGATCATCGGACGGGTGCGCGTACGGCTCCAAATAAAGTTGGAGAGCGAATCGCGCACGGCCTTGCGAATGGCATCGGAGCCGCTGCTCGTAAAGCTAAACTTGCCCTTCTCGATCGTCTTCATAATGGATGCGGAGGCATCCTCGGAGAACTGGTCGTCGATGGCAAACGAGACACCGCGGCCCGAGAACTCGATGGCCTCGATCTTCTTGTGCTTGAGCGAGACGATGGCAACGGCCGTGACCATACCGTCATTGGCGAGCTTCTGGCGATCGCGCAGGACGATGGGGTCGGTATCGCCGATACGCAGGCCGTCGACGTAGACGACGCCGGACTCGACGGGCGTACCACGCTTGACGATACCACCGCGCATCTCGAGCGTGTCGCCGTTATCGAGGATAAAGATATGATCGTCCTTGATGCCCATCTTGCGGGCCAGCTGGGCATGGGCGCGCAGATGCACGGCCTCACCGTGAACCGGCATAAAGTACGTGGGCTTGGCCATGGCCATCAGGAGCTTAAGCTCCTCCTGGCTGCCGTGGCCCGAGACGTGGACAAGAGCGCGGTTCTTATCCCACACGTCGCAGCCGAGCTTGGCCAGGCTGTTGACGACCTGCTGGACGGCTTTCTCGTTGCCGGGAACAGGAGTTGCCGAGAGGATGACGGTATCGCCCTCGTGGATAGAGAGCGTCTTGTGCTCGCCATTGGCCATGCGGGACAGGGCCGACAGCGGCTCGCCCTGCGAACCGGTGCACATGACGACGATCTTGTCGTCGGGCAGGTTATCGATATCGAAGGCATCGATGATATCGGCATCGTCGATGTTGAGGTAGCCCAGCTCGCGCGCGACGCGGGTGTTGGTGAGCATGGAGCGACCGGTCACAACGACCTTACGGCCGCACTTGCGGGCGGCATCGCAGATCTGCTGCAGGCGATGAATGTGGCTCGAGAACGACGCGACGAACACGCGACCCGGGGCGTTCTTGATGGCGTGCAGCAGGTTGGGTCCAACCTCGGCCTCGGACTTAGTAAAGCCGGGAACCGTGGCGTTGGTGGAGTCGGACAGCAGCAGGTCGATGCCCTGCTTGGCAAAGCGGCTGATAGCGGCATAGTCGGGCGTGACACCATCGATGGGCGTCTGGTCGAGCTTAAAGTCGCCGGTGTGCATAACGGTGCCCTGGTTGGTGCGGATGAACACGCCCAGAGCGCCGGGGATGGAGTGCGTCATCGAGAAGAAGTCGAGCGAGATGCCACCCAAATTGACGTGGCTGCCGCCCTTGACCTCACGGAACTTGGGCGCGCGGATGCGGAACTCAGAAAGCTTGCCCTCGATAAAGCCAAGCGTCAGCTTGCTCGAAAAGATGGGCACCTTGTTGTTGAGGTCCTGCAGCAGGTACGGAAGCGAACCGGTGTGGTCCTCGTGGCCGTGGGTGACGACGATACCGCGGAGCTTCTCCTCGTTCTCCAGGACATAGGTGTAGTCGGGAAGAACCAGGTCGATACCGGGCTGGGAGTCATCCGGGAACATGAGACCGGCATCGACGAGCACCATGTCGTCGCCGCACTCGAAGACCGTCATGTTCTTGCCGATGCCGTCAAGGCCGCCGAGCGGAATGATCTTCAAGGGAGATGATTTTTTAGCTGCCATAGGTTAGTGTGGTTTCCTTTCTTCGAAACGGGTCTGGAACAACCGACGGGGCGCTTCTGGCAAACCGACCGCCGGGAACGTACAAACATGCATCATAGAGTCGACGCAGTAACCACAGTATGATACCCATTTGCACAACAACAGACCACCCATGCATCAAAGCCCCATCTGAACCTGTGTATCCCGCCGGTCAGGGCTCAGCGGCCCCGGCACGGGCTAAGTTTCCTGCTCTACAGTCCTGCTCACGACGGAGGCCACATTAAGTGGCCTCCTGTTCGTGCGGAACTCGCGATAAACTTAGCCCGTGCCGGGACCGCAGAGCCCTGACCTGTCAATATGAGATAGGTTTATTTTGGTAGGTTTTATCAGGGGAAATACTGCTGTGTCTATCTACTGATCTGAAATCTGACTACTGAATAGACTGTCTAACTAAATAGCGAGCGGCACTAACCAGCCCTTTTGCTTGCGCCCGGGAGGGACGCATATGACGTTTATCGCGAGTTCCGCACGCAAAGGAAAGCACTTAATGTGCTTTCCTTCTTGCGCAGGACTGTAGAGCAGGAAACATCATATGCGGCCCTCCCGGGCGCAAGCAAAAGGGCGACCCCTGTCCGGAGTCGCCCTTGTTGAGCTGATTATGTACGGCTGTTACTCGGCGTCGTGGTGACGGCGGGGCTTGCGGCCTCCGTTGTCGCCGGGACGGCGCGGACGGTCGCTACGCTCGGAGCGCTCGCGACGCGGACGCTCACGACGCTGGAAGTGCTCGCCGTCGCCCTCGGAGGCACCCTCGGCGCGAGCCGGGGCCTCGGGCTTGTCAAGACGATCGAGCGAGATCTTGCCACGATCGTCGACCTCAATGACGACGACCTTGACCTCGTCGCCGACGTTGAGGACGTCCTCGACCTTCTCCACACGGCCCTTGGCGACGCGGGAGATGTGCAGCAGGCCATCCTTGCCGGGCAGCAGGTTAACGAAGGCGCCGAAGGGCTGGATGGAGACCACGCGACCGGTGTACTCCTCGCCCGGCTCGGGAACCTTGATGATGAGCTTGATACGCTCGACGGCCTGGTCCACGGACTCGCCGGTGCCGCCGACAAAGACGGTGCCGTCCTCCTGGATGTCGACCGAAGCGCCGGTCTCGTCCTGGATGCCGCGAATGACCTTACCGCCGGAACCGATGACGTCGCGGATCTTGTCGGTCGGAACCTGGATGGAGACGATACGCGGAGCGGTGCTGCGCGTGGTGTGACGCGGCTCGGGGATCACATCGAGCATCTTCTGCAGAATGAAGGCGCGACCCTCCTTGGCCTGCTGCAGGGCGCGGGCCAGGATGTCGAAGGTGAGGCCGGTGGCCTTGTTGTCCATCTGCAGGGCGGTGATGCCCTCGGTGGTGCCGGTGACCTTAAAGTCCATGTCGCCCAGGAAGTCCTCGAGACCCTGGATGTCGGACAGAACCACGGTCTTGCCCTCCTCCTGGATCAGGCCCATGGCGATACCGGAGACCGGGCGCTTAATGGGCACGCCGCCATCCATAAGGGCGAGCGTGGAGCCGCAAGTCGAAGCCATCGAAGAGGAGCCGTTGGACTCCATGACCTCGGAGACGACGCGGATGGCGTAGGGGAACTCGTTCTCGTCGGGAAGCACCGGAAGCAGAGCGCGCTCGGCCAGGTTGCCGTGACCGATCTCGCGGCGCTTGGGGCTGCCCATGCGGCCGGTCTCGCCGGTGCAGAACGGCGGGAAGTTGTAGTGGTGCATGTCTGTCTCTTATACACATCTGACGCTG
>URKV01000152.1 GCA_900548565.1 uncultured Collinsella sp. | reverse complement strand
AGTCTCGTGGGCTCGGAGATGTGTATAAGAGACAGGCCTTCGATGCCCCAGAGCTCGTACATGGCCTCTGTCGCGTGGGCGTCGCGCCCGGTGCACAGGCCAAAGAGCACGCCGCGCTCGCGCAGGGAGCGGATCGCCGCCACGGTGCGCGGGGACACCGTGTGCTGGCTCGTGAGCAGCGTGCCGTCGATATCGCAGAACACGGCTTTGATGTGGCTGAAGGTGGTGTCCATGGGGGTCTTTCTGGGTTGTGCGGCGGTGTGGGGTGTATTCGCAAACGGCGTACATGGTATACCAAGGCGCGCACGGGGCGCTTTGGTGCAAAACCACCGCAAAGGTGCCTGGCCCCTTTGCGGTGGAAGTGACGTTTGCGGGCCAAACCATCACAACATTCGACGTTTTTCGGCAAAATCGCGATTTTCATCGAATGTTGTGATGGTTTTTACTGCCTTGCGGCACGATCAAAATGTCGGCGTCCAAACAGCAGCAACGCCGCGGGAACCGCTGTCACGACCATGCCCGCACCAACGAGCGTCTGCTGCACGCCAAACGTCGCCGCCAGCCACGGGGCAATCGCCAGCGGGGCCACGCCGGCGAACATGTTGCCAAAACCCATGACCGAGTTCACGCGACCGAGCTGCTCGAGCGGGGCCGTCGTTTGCACGATGGTGTTGTGGAGCGGGTTGACGACGCCCCAGGCCACGCCCAGGGCAAGCTGGCCGACAAGGGCTACGCCCACGTACGGCGTTCCCACGTAGAGCAGGCTTCCCAGGCCTACGGACATGAGCGCCGCGAGCAGCGTTTTAAGGTTGACCAGGTTCGGCGGCAAGCGGAGCGCGAGGACGGCGCCCAGCACCGCGCCCACACCGCTGGCCGACGAGAGCCAGCCCATCCACTCAACGCCAACGCGTAGGACATCGCGATAGAAAAACGACTCGAGCGGATCGAAGGCTCCGTAGCCAAAGTTCGAAAGGAAAATAATGCAGAAAAGTAGCGCGAGGACGCTGTTGGTGAAGACTGTCTTGATGCTGGCTGCGAAGGTGGCGCGGGCGGACGTGCTGGGGTTGGAGCTTTGTCCCGCACGCTCCCCTTCCTCTGCCGAATCGGCATCCGCATGCCCGGCGACATGGCTGGTCTGCGGCCCAAAGCCCCAACCGGCAATGAGCGCCAGCACGGTAAAGAGCATCATGAGCACAAACACCGCGCGCGACGACGCAGCCGCCGCGACAAAGCCACCCAACGTGGGACCAACGATGATACTCACGTTTGAAAACATGGCGATGGCGGAGTTGATGTCTTTGAGCTCGACGGGATCGTCAGTGAGGTAGGCTGGATAGGATGTGGCGATGGGCTGGGCGAATCCCATCACAAAGCCCAGGAGCACCGCGCCGAGCAGGACGATGCCGGTCGCGCTGCCAAAAACGAGGATCGCCGCGCCGGTTGCCAACGTGCCCACGATGCTCAGCAAGAAATGACGGCGCGGGCCCCAGGCGTCAAGCGCCGCGCCACCCGCAAAGGATCCCAAGATCACGAATACGTTCATAAACAGGACGGCCAGCGATGTCGCCACGACCGAGGCATCGTCTGCATAGGTGAGCGTTCCGATGACGCCGATGAAGTAGCTGGTCTGAAAACCGGTGTAGATGAGAAAGCGCATCGCCACCAGGCGTTTGGCCTGCACGGACAGCGAAGGTTGAGGCTTTGAGAAAAGAGAGGCGAGCATGGAGACTCCTTGTTTCGTACGAATGCGGACGGCGGGCATTCGCCACCGTCTGTCAAATCAATCTATCCGCATGAAACATTAAGGACGCATCAGGACCCTTCTCTCCGTTTTTCGCCCGTCATGAACTACTTGGTAGATTGTAAGACATGTCCCACACATCTACTAAAGCAAAAACCACCACAAAGGTGCCTGGCCCCTTTGTGGTGGAAGTGACGTTTGCCCAGATAAAACCTACCAAAATAAACCTGTCCCTTTTTGGCAGGTTTTAGGCCAGATGGTCCTGAATCAGATCGCAGATGGCTCGGGCGTCGTTGATGTTGATGGCTCGGGTCGCAAAGCCGGCGTCGAAGGCCTGACGCGCCAGGGCCTCGTTGCAGGCAAGCGCCAGCGTGCGACCGTCAACCAGGTCGAGCGAGCTCTTGCCGCGCAGACGGTCGACACCGGAGCGCGCGACCACGATGTTGTCGAAGCCCTCGGTCTTGTAGCCCTCGATGATCACCACATCGACATCGCTGTAACGCGACAGCAGCTCACGCGCGGGCATCTCGTCCTCCTCGCGCGTGTCGGCGTACTCCGCCCAGCGCGTGGCGCAGATAAGGCCCACGTGCTTGGATCCGGCTTGGTGATGGCGCCAGGTGTCCTTAGCGGGCACGTCGATATCAAAGCCATGATGCCCATGATGCTTGAGCGAACCCACGCGCAGGCCGCGGCGAGTGAGCTCGGCGATAACCTTCTCGACGAGCGTTGTCTTGCCCGAGTTCTGGTAGCCGATAAACGCGATCGCGGGGACGGCCGGAGCTGGAACTGCGGGCGCGACGGCGACGGGTGCGCTTGCGGACGCGGCACCGTCAGCGGCCACGGCCTCAGCGGCAGCGACCTGACGTTCGGCACGATCCCACACGCCCGAGCGGCCGCCCTCCTTGTGCAGCAGGCGCACGTCGACGATCTCCATGCCGCGATCGACCGCCTTGCACATGTCATAGATTGTTAAGCACGCAGCACTCGCTCCAGTCAGGGCCTCCATCTCGATACCCGTCTTACCCGTCACGCCGGCCGTAACCAATACATGAAAGCCAACCTGCCCGTCAACGCGCGCCGGCGCCCAGCCCTCGGGCACGTCCTCGGCCGGCGTCCCCGCCGAAGCAATGGGCGCAATGTCGCACTTGCTCTTGGTAATGAGCAACGGATGGCACATGGGGATGATGTCGCTTGTGCGTTTGATGGCCATAATGCCCGCCACGCGCGCGCAGGCAAGCACGTCGCCCTTTTTGGCGCGGTCCTGCAGCACCATAGCCTGCGTCTCAGGATGCATGAGGATAGTGCCCTCGGCGATAGCAATGCGATGGGTCTCGGCCTTGTCGGACACGTCGACCATGCGCACCTCGCCCTTGGCGTCCACGTGCGTCAGCTCGTCACGACGGGCGTCACGGGCGGGCTCAGTGGCAGCACCGGCAGACGGCTGCGCGCCTGCAACGGCATCGCTGGCCGCAGCCGTGGCTTTGTGGGCAGACATCGCGGCCCTGCGAGCGGCCTTGGTGGCATCGGCGTACCTGCTCTTGGCCATATGATCATCCTCCGATTTGGGACATAAATCGTTGCGTGCCCTCAATTATCGCGTGTTCCTGCGGTTTGTGGGCCACGGCATCGCGCCAAATCGAAAGCACCTGCATATCATCACCACGGCGCAACGCCTCACGCACCGAATACTCGGCATCGCTGAACAGGCACGGACGTACGTTGCCATCGGCCGTCAGGCGCAGACGGTTGCAGTTCGCGCAAAAATGGTTGGACATGGCGCTAATGAAGCCAACCGTTCCCGCCGCGCCCGGAAAGTGCCAATAGCGCGCAGGGCCCGCGCCGGCAGGAGCGTCGTTGATGTCGAGCGGCTCGAGCTCGCCCAGTCCCACCACGGCGGCCCCGGCATTGATGCGCGCCCGCAGCTCGTCGCTCGGCACGGTATCGCTCGCGTCCCACAGCTCGGGATTGAGCGCGGGCGCATGCGGGTCCACAGCGCAATGCGAGCTCGTGCACTCGTCGCCGATGGGCATGTATTCGATAAAGCGCAGGTGGATGGGGCGGTCGACGGTCAGCCGTGCGAGGGCCGCCACATCCTGGTTGAGCCGGCGCACCACAACGCAGTTGACCTTAACGGGCTCAAAGCCCCAAGCCAGCGCCGCGTCGATGCCAGCCATGGTCTGCTCGAGTCGGCCCAGGCGCGTGATCTTTCCAAAGAGCGTAGGGTCGAGCGTGTCGAGCGAGATGTTGACTCGGTTAAGCCCCGCGTCTTTGAGCTGCGGCGCCAGCCTGGGCAGCAGGGCGCCGTTGGTGGTGAGCGAGATGTCCTCGATCTGCGGGATCGCGCGAATGTCGCGAATGAGCGGAATGATACGGCGACCTGTCTCTTATACACATCTCCGAGCCCACGAGACTCCTGAGCATCTC
>URKV01000151.1 GCA_900548565.1 uncultured Collinsella sp. | reverse complement strand
CCGCACATGTGCGGATGAATGTGGGAGGTGTTCGGATAAAGTCGATAATCAAGGACCGTGTTTTAGCCGCCGTGCCGGGGCCATTTATTTGACAGTTGTTGTGGTTCAACGTACGATAAACACTGTCATTTGCTTTGTGATATGTGCTCATCTGTGATGAGTTTGTTTATATGTTTATCTGTATCCGACCCGCATAAGCTGCGCCCATATTACTCAAATGTCGCGAGCCGTTCGTAAGGACGGTTCGCTTTGTTGTGTAACGAATCCATATAAAGGAGTGAGCATGCCTATCATCGCAGCGCTCGTTGGCATCGTTTTGGGTGCCATCGCCGCCATTGCCTACATGCGCACCGCCAAGCAGGGTAGTCTTCACGAGGCCGACGAAAAGATCCAGTCGGCACACGCACAGGCTGAGTCCCTGATCGGTGATGCTAAGCGTCAGGCCGAGACCCTCAAAAAAGAGGCTCTGCTCGAGGCTAAAGAGGAGATCATCAAGAACAAGCAGGCCGCCGAGGCCGAGGACAAGCAGCGTAAGAGCGAGATTCGTACGCTCGAGAACCGTGTGATGCAGCGCGAGGAGTCCCTTGATCGCCGAAACGACGCTCTCGACAAGCGTGAGCACCAGCTGTCCAGCCAGGCCGGTCAGGTCGAGAAGCGCTCCCGCGAGCTCGAGGAGCTCTGCGCCAAGCAGACCTCTGAGCTCGAGCGTATCGCCGACCTGACCCGCGAGGACGCCCACAAGGAGCTCCTCGATAAGGTTCGCGGCGAGGTCACCCACGAGGCCGCCACGATCATTCGCGAGTCCGAGCAGCAGGTTCGCGCCGAGTGCCACAAGACCGCCCAGGAGATTCTTTCCCTGGCGATTCAGCGCTGCGCTGCCGACCACACTGCCGAGGTCACCGTTACCTCCGTGCACATTCCCTCTGATGACCTCAAGGGCCGTATCATCGGTCGCGAGGGTCGCAACATCCGCACCTTCGAGCAGGTTTCCGGCGTCAACCTCGTGATCGACGACACGCCCGAGACCGTCGTTCTTTCGAGCTTCGACCCGGTCCGTCGTGAGACCGCCCGTGTCGCCCTCGAGAACCTCATCGCGGACGGCCGCATTCACCCTGCCCGCATCGAGGAGATGTATCACAAGGCTGCCGACCTGGTTCAGCAGCGCGTGCGCGAGGCTGGCGAGCAGGCTGCTTTCGATACCGGCATCCACGACCTGCATCCCGAGATCGTCAAGACCCTTGGTGCCCTGCGCTACCGTACCTCGTTTGGCCAGAACGTGCTTCAGCACTCCCTCGAGGTCTCTGATCTGTGCGGCGTGATGGCTTCCGAGCTTGGCCTGGACGTTGTGACCGCCAAGCGCGCCGGCCTGCTTCATGACCTGGGCAAGGCAATCGACCACGACGTCGAGGGCCCGCATGCCGTCATCGGCGCCGAGCTTGCCCGCCGTTATGGCGAGAAGCCCGTTATCGTCCACGCTATCGAGGCTCACCACGCCGATGTTGACCCCAACACGGTGCTCGATGTCCTGGTACAGGCCGCTGATGCCGTCTCTGCTTCTCGCCCCGGTGCCCGTCGCGAGTCTGCCGAGAACTACATCAAGCGCCTTGAGAAGCTCGAGGAGATCGCCAACTCCCATGACGGCGTCGAGCGTACCTATGCCATGCAGGCTGGTCGCGAGGTCCACGTCATGGTTCAGCCTGACAAGATCTCCGATGCCCAGTCCACGGTTCTGGCTCACGATATCGCCCATCAGATCGAGGAAGAGATGGAGTATCCCGGTCAGGTGCGCGTCGTCGTGATTCGCGAGAGCCGTGCTGTCGATATCGCTAAATAACATGAGCGACGCGAACGAGCTCATCTCATTTATCGCGTCGATGTCGGGGGAGGGTAACCTTCGCGTCGAGGAGAACCTTGGCGAGGGGTATGTCCGTCTCCGCGTTTCGGAGGCCGAGCGGCGCCAGGCGAAGCACGACATTCAGCATGTCGAGGATATCGTCATCGAAATGCTCCGTAATGCTCGCGATGCCGGCGCCGACAAGGTCTATCTCGCCACGACCAAGGAAGATGGCGTCCGCACGCTTGTCTTTCTGGATAACGGCTCGGGTGTTCCGCAGGATATGCAAGAGCGAATCTTCGATGCTCGCGTTACCTCAAAGCTCGAGAGCATGAAGATGGACCGTTGGGGCGTTCACGGTCGTGGCATGGCATTGTTTTCGATCAAGCAGAACACCGACGAGGCCCGTGTGGTCACGTCCGGCGTCGATCTTGGTTCAGCCTTTAAGGTGAGCGTTGCAGCCGACCGCCTCAGCGAGCGTGCCGATCAGTCCAGCTGGCCCCAGGCCGTCAAGGATGAGGACGGACGTTATGTCTGTGCTCGCGGCCCGCATAATATTATTCGCGCTGCCTGTGAGTTTGCGCTCGAGGAGCTGCGTGGTTGCGATGTCTATCTTGGTTCTCCGTCTGAGATTGCCGCGACCCTTTATGCTCAGGCGACAAGTCGGCTCGATACGTCTCGTCTCCTGTTCATTGACGACGAGAGCGAGCTTCCGGTTGTCGACCGTTTAGGCCTTGCCTCCGATGCCGAGGACTTTATTCGTATCTGCTCGGGTTTGGGTCTTGAGATGTCCGAGCGCACGGCACATCGCATTTTGGCAGGGCAGATTAAGCCCGTTCGCGGTGTGACCGCGCGTCTGCTGCGCGAGCGTGATTCGTCCTCGCATGCGCCGGCTCCTGTCGATCTCGCGAAGGATCGTCGCGGGCTTCGTATTGCCAAGGATGACATGGCACAGTTTTCGCGTGCTGTGGAGCGCGACTTTAATGACCTTGCCGCCCGGTACTATCTCAACCTTTGCGGCGACCCAAAGATTCGCGTTTCGCGTGATCGAATCACTGTGACCTTCGATCTTGCCAAAGAGGAATAGTGCCTTTACCGAGTCCACTCGGTACGATACAGTTATTGCAGTTAAAACGTACTTTTAAACGCAGGAGTTTCTTCATGGATTGCCTGAAGGTATCAAGCAAATCATCGCCCGCGTCCGTTGCCGGCGCCATCGCCGGCATGGTCAAGGATGGTGTGCCCGTCAACATTCAGTGTGTCGGCGCCGGTGCGGTCAACCAGGCCATAAAGGCTGTGGCTATCGCGCGCGGTTTTTTGATTCCAACCGGTTTTGATATTTCCTGCGCGCCCGTGTTCTCCGACATCCTTATTAACGGGGAGTCGCGCACGGCCATCCGTCTTTCTATTTACGTTCACCAGATCAATCGAGCTGCTATGGATAACGTCGTCATGGATGACGTTAAGCCTGTGGCATAGCTTCTGCTTGCCTCGATTCGCCCCCCCCTCTCCATCGTTAGGACTTATGCACATGGACCAGCGTTCCGTACGCGATATTCTTGCCGGTAAAACCTACTTTATCCGCACCTTTGGCTGCCAGATGAATCAGCACGACTCTGAGCGCGTGAGCGGTCTGCTTGATTCGTATGGCTGCCTCATGGCGCTCGATCCCGAGCATGCCGATATCGTTGTGTTCATGACGTGCTGTGTGCGCGAGGCTGCCGATACGCGCCTGTACGGTCAGTGCAATTCCTGTAAAAGCCTGCCGCCTTCGCCTTCGGGCAAGCGCGTGGTTGCCGTGGGCGGCTGTATCGCGCAGCGCGATGGCGAGGGTCTGCTCACCAACGTCGATAACGTCAATGTCATCTTTGGCACGCATTCCATCGCACATGTGGCCGAGCTCATTGCCGAGGCGTTCCTGGACGGCAAGCGTCATATCCGCACCAATGAGCATGAGGATACGGATGCCATGAGCATGCCGTGGCATCGCGAGACCCAGTATCACGCCTGGGTGCCCATCATGACGGGCTGCAATAACTTCTGCACCTACTGCATCGTGCCGTACGTGCGCGGTCGCGAAAAGAGCCGCCCCTTCGAGGAAATTGTCGACGAGGTGACCGGTTTGGTGCGCCAGGGCGTGCGTGAGATTACGCTGCTGGGCCAAAACGTTAACTCATATGGTCGCGATCTGTTTGGCAAGCCGCGTTTTGCCGATCTGCTGCGTGCCGCGGGCGATACGGGTGTGGAGCGCATCTTCTTTACCTCTTCTCATCCTAAGGATCTGCTGCCCGAGACCATCGACGCCATGGCCGCTGTCTCTTATACACATCTCCGAGCCCACGAGACTCCTGAGCATCTCGT
>URKV01000150.1 GCA_900548565.1 uncultured Collinsella sp. | reverse complement strand
CGAGATGCTCAGGAGTCTCGTGGGCTCGGAGATGTGTATAAGAGACAGGGGTGACCTGGCCGGTATAGCGCTCGACGGCCTGTGCCGCTTGGGCCACGAGCATCAGCAGGCCGCCGATGCAGGGGATGCCGCGGCGCTCGGCCTCGAGCATGAGTCCCGTGCGTGCAGGGTTGTAGACAATGTCGATGACGCCCTCGAGCGCATCGAGCCCCTCGAGCGTGCAGGGGGCATCGGGACAGTGGGGGAACATGCCGGCGGGCGTGCAGTTGACGAGCAGTGCGGCATCGGACTGCTGCGCGATGTTGTCGTAGTTGACCTCGCTCGTGCGGCCCACGGGCACAACGATGGCGCCCAGATCTCCCAGCACCATACTTGCCGTGGTGCCGGCGCCACCGGTGGCACCGAGCACGAGGGCCTTCTTGCCGGCAACCTCTACGCCCAACTCCTCGACCAGACGCTGAAAACCAAAGTAGTCGGTGTTGTCGCCGCGCAGGCGGCCGTCGGGCAGGCGCGTGATGGTGTTGACGTTGCCCATGCGTTCGGCGAGCGGACTCAGCTCGTCCAGGTACTCCATGACGGTGCGCTTGTAGGGGATGGTAACATTGGTGCCCTCCCACTCGTCGCCAGTCATAAAGGCCGCGAGCTCCTCGGGCTCGCGCTCAAAACGCACGTACTCAAGCCCCGCCAGCTCCTTGTAGATGGTCGGGGTGTAGCTGTGGCCCAGCACGCGGCCCAGCACGCCGTAGGGGCGGGTTGCGGCGACATCGGTCATCTAGAGCACCTCCGTGTAACTGCCAAAGTAGGTGAAGCTCTCGCACACGTCGTCGATGGAATCGAGCAGGTCATCGAGGGCCCTGCTGCCAAAGGGGCAGTCCAGATCGAAGTAGAACATAAACTCAAAATCGCGACTGGGGATGGGACGGCTTTCGAGCTTGATGAGGTTGATATTGAGCGCGTAGAAGCGCTCGAGTACGCGATAGAGCGCGCCCGGTTCGTTGGCCGTGGTGATCATGAGCGAGGTGCGGTTGGCGCCGGGGTAGACGCGCGGCTCGCGGCTGATGACGACAAAGCGCGTGTAGTTGTTGTCCGAGTCCTGAATGTTGGGCTCCAGCACCTCCAGGCCATAGAGTGCCGCGCAGCTGCGCGATGCGATGGCGGCAACATCGGTGCGCTCGGAGCTGGCGACCATCTCGGCCGACATGGCCGTGTTGGGGTACTTGGTGGCGTGCAGGCCGTGCGCCTCGATAAAGCTGGCGCACTGCGCGATGGCCTGACCGTGGCTGTAGACCTCGCGTATGTCCGCGAGTTTGGTGCCGGGTTTGACGAGCAGATTGTGGTCGATCTTGAGGCGAAGCGAGCGCACGATGTGGAAGTCGAACTGGGCGAGCAGGTCGTAGACGGCGTTGACCGAGCCGGCAGTGGAGTTCTCGATGGGCAACACGCCAAACTCGCAGAAGCCGTCGCGCACAGCGCGCATAACGCCTTCGAAGGTCTCGAAAAACGCGATGTCGGGCACGTCGAAGAGTTTGCACGCGGCGATCTGGCTATAGGCACCTTCCACGCCCTGGCAGGCGACGGTGGCCGCTTGAGGGAAGGGCGTGTCGGAGGCTGCGGCCGTGGCGTGGGCCTTTTGCGAAACGGTAATGCCCTTGAGCTCGTTGATGTAGCGCTGCTGCTCGGCCTTGCTCATGCTCATGAGGAGACGGAACAGGGTGATGGTCTGCGCCTCGTAGCGCTCGGGCGCGCGGCTGGCGAGGTTGTTGAGCTTGGAGCGCTCGCGGGCGGGGTCGAAGACGGCCTTGCCCATCTCGATTTTTGACTTGGCGACCTCGGTGGCAATATCCATGCGCTCGATAAAACTGTTGAGGAGCGTGGTGTCGATGCCATCGATGGCCTGGCGGATGTCAGCAAGGTCCATAGGGACCCCTTTCGTGAATCATTGCCCGGGGTGGGCGGGTTAGCGCTGGGCGGCGTCCTCGAGGAGGGCGTCCCAAATCGCGAGGGCAGCTGCTGCTTCGGCAACGGGGACGGCGCGCGGGACGATGCAGGGATCGTGACGGCCGTGGACCGAGAGCTCGGCATTTTCCATGGTGTCCATGTCTACGGTCTGCTGCTCGCGGCCAATTGAGGGCGTCGGCTTTACGGCCATGCGCCACATGACGGGCGCGCCGGTCGAAATACCGCCCAGGATGCCGCCGGCGTTATTGGACTCGACCTCGATCTCGCCGGTCTCGGCATCGATGCGATACGGATCGTTGTTCTCGCTGCCGCGCATGGCGGCCACGGCAAAGCCCATGCCAAACTCCACGCCCTTTACGGCGGGAATGCCAAACGCGATTTGCGCGATGCGGTTCTCGATGCCGTCGAACATAGGGTCGCCGATGCCCGCGGGCAGGCCGTAGATGCCGCACTCCACGATGCCGCCGATGCTGTCGAGTTCATCGCGCGCGGCCAGAATCTCCTCGCGCATGCGGCCGGCTGCGGCGGCGTCAATGCACGGCAGGTCGTTCGTAAGGATAGCCTTGCGGTCGGCCTCTCGATAGACCATATCGTCCATCGGCAGGTCGGAGATGCCGCCGATCTGCGCGACGTGCGCCATGACCTGAATGCCGCGGGCCTCGAGTGCCTGTAGCGCAATGCCGCCGGCGATGCATAGAGGGGCCGTCAGACGGCCGGAGAAGTGCCCGCCGCCGGCGACGTCGTGCATGTTGTGGTACTTCACACGCGCCGGAAAGTCTGCGTGCCCGGGACGGGGCTTGCGGCGCAGCTCGGAGTAATCCTTGGAGCGCGTGTTGGTGTTCTCGATAATCGCGGCGATGGGCGCGCCGGTGGTATGTCCATCGACTACACCGGCGATGATATGCGCGGCGTCGGCCTCGCGGCGTTTGGTCGCGGTCTCGTCGCGACCGGGGGCTCGACGGTCGAGGAAGGACTGTAGCTGCTCCTGGTCCACGGCGATGCCCGCCGGAATGCCATCGAGCGAGCAGCCGATGGCGGGGGAGTGCGACTGGCCGAAGATGCTTAAGTGCAAGACGTTGCCAAAGGTCGAGGACATGCTATTCCTCCTCGAGTGTGACCTTGCCGCCCAGCAGGCGGTAGTGGTCGAAGAAATCGGGATAGGACTTGTTGACGGCCTCGGCGCCGTGGATCACGACCTCGCCGGTGGCGCGGCTCGCGGCGATGGCGGCCATCATGGCGATGCGGTGGTCGTTGTGCGAATCGACCTCGCCGCCGGTGAAGGCATCGACACCCTTGATGATGAGGTCGTCACCGGCGATGCGCACCTGTGCGCCCAGCGCGGTGAGCTCGCGGGTGGTGGTGACCAGACGGTCAGATTCCTTGATGCGCAGGCGCGCACAGTCACGGATGAACGTGCGGCCCTGAGCCAGCGAGGCCACGGCCGAGATAACGGGTACCAGGTCGGGAATGTCGTGGGCGCTCATCTCAAAGCCGGCGAGCTTGTCGGACTGCACGGTGGCGGCGTTGGTGGAGCGCACAATGCGGGCGCCAAAGCGCGAAAGCGCGGCAAGCACGTTGCGGTCGCCCTGTGCAGAGCTCAGCGACACGCCCTCGACGGTGATGGGGTCGGTGCCGATGGCGCCGGCGCACAGCCAAAAGGCGGCGTTGGACCAGTCTCCCTCGACGGCTACGCTGCCGGGCGTGCGGTACGATCCGCTGTTTACGCGGAAGTTCGTGACCTCGGGCTGGCCGTCCTTGGCCGGAATACGCTCGACGTTGACCTCGACACCAAAGGCCTTCATGGCCTGGATGGTCAGGTTGATATAGGGGCGGCTCTCGATGAGGCCGGTCACTTGCACACAGGAGGGCTGGGCCAGTAGCGGGGCCGCCAGCAGCAGGCCGGAGATATACTGCGAGCTCACGTTGCCCGGAAGCATAAAGGTGCCCGGGCGCATGCGGCCGCTCGTCTTGAGCGGAAAACCGCCCAGACCCTGTAGGTCGCAGCTGGCGGCGATAATCTCGTCCGAGAGCGGGGACAGCGGGCGGGCGCCTAAGCGTCCCTGACCCACAAAAGTTGCTTCTGCGCCCAGCGCGCAGGCGACAGGCAACATAAAGCGCAGCGTGGAGCCACTCTCGCCGCAGTCGAGCGTGCCGCCGGCTAGGGCCTTGAGCAGGCCAAATTCAATGCTCTTCATGGTGGGGTGGACCTGGAAGCCGTCCTCGACGGTCTCGATGCTGTCTCTTATACACATCTCCGAGCCCACGAGACTCCTGAGCA
>URKV01000149.1 GCA_900548565.1 uncultured Collinsella sp. | reverse complement strand
ATCTACACGCGTAAGATCGTCGGCAGCGTCAGATGTGTATAAGAGACAGAGGTAAACGTGGCCTCGTACAGGGTGGTGTAGAGGAACGTGTAGGTCGGATCGGTATCGGAGAGAACGCCGAGCATAGTGGGACCGAGGACCGCGGCGATGGTGCGGAACAGACCGCCGGCCATGAGCAGCGGGATCAGCTGGGTCATGGAGCCCGACAGATAGTCGAGGATGATGTTGGGCAGGTTCTTGAGCTCGAACTTCTCCTTAGGAGCGTCGAGGTTCTCGTCGACCGCGGCACCCTGCTTGACGCCGGACATGGCGACGAACTCGGCGAGCACCTTGGGCACGTTCTGGCCGATGATGACCTGGAGCTGGCTGCCGGCGAACTGGCAACCCAGAACACCCTTGACCTTCTTGATCTTCTCCACGTCGGCCTTGCTGTTATCCTTGAGCGTCAGACGCAGGCGCGTCATGCAGTTGGTGGCGACGGCAACATTCTCCGCACCGCCCACGAGCTCGAGGACATCGGTGGCAATCTGCTTGTTATCTACTGCCATGGGACCCCTCCCCATATCATCGTGTGCCTACCCGTTTGGACGTAGGCACGCCTTTGACCCGGCGACTATAACCCCTTACGGCTGCCGAGCCCTTGGATACGCTGTCGTAAACAATCTGTTTACTGAACGTTTACAGCACTTAGTTTACACGCAGCGTTGAATTTGTGGCAGTTTTGCCGTTTGCAGTCCGGTGAACGGTAGGAAATCGGGGGTGAGCGTATCTGAACGGCGGTAAATCGTCTCTTTGCCTATGTATTGATATATGGCTATTTACGTGGGATTTTACTTTGAGCGGCCTCTCAATAGCCTGTTAGCTCATCAATAAAACCCCAGATAGAAACTACTAAACATATGTTTAGTAGTTCACTGCGTGTTCGATTATGCCGTTTACCGAGTTCATCTGCTTGTTCCACAACTCTGCATTAAACTAAACATGTTTAGATTGTATTGCCGCGATTGTTTGGCACGCGCGGCGCAAGGGAGGCAGCTCATGGAACTCAGATCGTGTACCTACGCAACCGTCACCACCTTGGGCGACTTTGGCCCCTGGATCAGCAAGGTCGTTCTCGACCTGCCCTGCACCGTGCGCGCCAACGCTGTCGATGCGCACACTTTCCATATATATGTAGAGCGTCACGAGCGCACGGGCGAGATCCTGATGCGCAAGGAGCACGGCGCCGACCATGCCGCGCCCTCCGTGGGTTACATCGACGTTCTCGCCGCGTATCCGTGTGACGAGAACGGCCGCAAGCTCGCCGTGGGCACCCATGTGGCACTCGAGGTCGCCGAGCAGCGCCTGACCAAAAAGATCGAAGGCGGCGTCATGGGCTCGCGCATGCTCGATGACCAGCTGCACATCACGCAGCTCGCGGCTCTTCCCGGCAACGACGGAGACGACCCCACCTGCGGTCTGGTCTTCGATACCTGTCGCGGCGACATCTGCCCCGCACTCAAGGGCTGGAGCAATGCCGTACAAAAGACTGCCATTGATGGCATCGCGCTCGAGTACGGCTTCTTTGAGCCCAGCTTTAAGGCAGAGGACTCGGCCTGCTTCAATCCCTTCGCGCCCGAGGCCACGGTCGTGCCCCAAAAGGCCCCGCTCGTGGTGTACCTACACGGCGCCGGCGAAGGCAAGGGCGCCACACAGGGCGAAGGCGCCACGCGCGCCTATACCGGCAACCGCGTGACAGCCATTAGCCAGGCGCAAATCCAGCGCTACTTTGGCGGCTTTGCCTGGGTGCTCGTGCCGCAGTCTCCGACGTTTTGGATGGACAACGGCGTCGAGCAGCTCGGTCGCTCCAACCAGAGCATCTACTCCCCCGTACTCAAAGCGCTCATTGACGAGTTTGTCGCCGAGTATGCCGAGCGTATCGACACCGACCGCATCGTGATCGCTGGCCTTTCCAACGGCGGCTTTATGACCCTGCGCCTGTGCGCCGACTACCCCGATTTCTTCGCCGCGGGCCTTCCCTGCTGTGCCCCGTGGTACAACGCCACGGACGAGGACGTAGCCGCGCTCGCCAAGACGCCGCTGTGGTTTACGCACTCCAAGGGCGACGAGCTCGTGCCGCCGCAACAGACCGTGCTGCCGCTCACGGCGCGCCTGCGTGACGCCGGAGCCAACGTGCACCTCACCTACTTTAGCCATGTCGAGGACCTGACCGGGCGCTATCGCGAGGCCGACGGCTCGCCCAAGAAGACGTTCAACCACGGCGTGTGGATCCACCAATTCAACGACCTGTGTTATCAAGACTTCGACGGGGGTAACGTACTCATCGACGGCGAGCCGGTGGGCTGCTGGGAGTGGTCGGCCAGAGTTTCGAGGTAACCATCCCATCGGGGGCCCTGACCTTTAGTTTTGTAAACGTCCTCGCGCCTGAGCCCCGCTTATCCTGCTCCTTCGGAGCATCGGATAAGCGGGGCCCGCGCTGCGGAATGTTTACAAAACTAAAGGTCAGGGCCCCCTAAGTTAACGTTGTTCGAAACGCTGACCGGGCGCTTCCGGCAGCACGCCGGGTCGGTGGCGGTGAGGGCGTGGGTCCCGTCTTGCCTTGCGCGTAACTGGCTAAATTGATTTTGATTGGAGCTGTTCCTATGTCCCAGAAGTTGACTCGGGTGATTGTTACTACCGATATGGAAGTCGACGATATGAACTCGCTCGTTCATTTGGCTCTGTATCTCAACTTACTTGATGTTCAGGCTGTGGTGTATACGGCTTCGCAGTATCACTTTCTTGGGGATGGGGTTCATACGCTGGGCGAGGTGAATTCGCATTGGCGGACCAAAGGGCGTCGCTCTTATGAGTGGGCTGTTGTGCCTCATGAGCCCGATCCGCTGGCCGGCGAGCTTCGTGAATATCGACCGTTTCCCGAGCATTGGATTGAGCGTCTCTGGAGTAATGAATATGCCCAGGCTTGGCCGCAGTTGCAAGCGAATGCGGGCGCTGCCGGTGAGCCGCCGTTTCCCACGCCTACCCAGATGATCGAGCGCACCTTTGTGGGAAATGCTGCCTTTGAGGGCGATGTGACTGAGGAAACTGAGGGGTCTCGCGTAATTGCTCAGGCAATTTTGGATGATGATCCGCGTACGTTATGGCTGCTCAGCTGGGGTGGCATGAACACCATCGTTCGCGCCCTCATGAGTATTGCCGAGCGTTATCGCGCCACGCCCGAATGGCCCGTCGTACAGCAGCGGGTCTATCGCAAGGTACGCGTGATGGGAGTCGCCGATGGCATAGGGCAGGACAACTCATGGCTCGACCATGGGCGTGAGCTCTTTCCCGAGCTCATCTTTTGGCGCGTGCCCTATATGTATGGCGGCTATGTCGATGCCAAGATGGCTCAACCCGATACGCTGCCGCTGTTTAAGGCGCCTTGGCCTGAGCAGAATCTCACGCAGGGTAACGGCCCCCTCATGGCACGCTACATGCTCTATGGCGACGGCAGGGCTTACGAAAACGAACCCGAGCGATTCCAGTTTGGCAAGCATGCCCGTCTGGATTGGGGTCTAGAAGGCATGCCCGCGATGCAGTTTGAGCGCGGCGACTTTATGGCCGAAGGCGACAGCATGACCTACATTCCACTACTGCCGTTTGGCCTGCGCGGTATCGATGACCGCAACTTCGATACACTGCTCGGCCGTATGTTTCTTGATGGGCATCCCGATTCGGACGCGCCCGCCGGTTTTGCCGCCATCGGCACGCCCATAGACGGCAACCCCAATCCCTACCTGCGCGCCAATCAGGAAGACTTTGCCGCCCGCGCGCAATGGTGCGCCCATGATCCGGCGTCTTGTTCGCATCCGGCACATGTTGCCGAGGTCACGACCGACCGCAGCGCCGCAGCCGGTGAGCGTGTCGTCCTTGCAGCGACCATCGTCGACCCCGACGGCAAGGGCTTCGATGCACATTGGGATGTCGCCGTGGACCCGTCGAACTATACAGGCGCGCAGGATCTTTCGCTGTGGCAGGAATGCACGGCGAGCACCGCTTTTATCGTGCCCGCCGACGCACGACCCGGCGACCGCTTCGTGCTCACCCTTACCGTGCAGACGCGCGCCGAGCGCCCCTGCAGCCGCTACGCCCAAGTTGCCGTGACCGTGGCATAGCAAGGACGGCACCCACATTCGGCATGGAGCGTCCCCAACTGCCACTCATTTAAGTACGTCCCCAATGAGTGGCCGAAGGGTGTCCCC
>URKV01000148.1 GCA_900548565.1 uncultured Collinsella sp. | reverse complement strand
CGAGATGCTCAGGAGTCTCGTGGGCTCGGAGATGTGTATAAGAGACAGGCCCAGGACCGTGCCGCCGCACTTTTGGCCGACGCGGTAGAGGGATTGCGTTAGTTAGACGGGATATCGCCGGTCGCCCTCGCGCGGATGTGATAGGTGCGGTACAGTTAACGGGTTACAGGCAGTGTTTACGCAAGGAGTACACGAGCACATGGCTGATTCCCAGACTGCAACCTCCGCGCCCGAGTTCAAGAGCGCCCACTTTATCGGTATCGGCGGCGCCGGCATGAGCGGCATCGCCCTCGTCCTGCACGAGCGCGGTTATACCGTTACCGGCTCCGACCTTAAGACGTCGCGCTATATTCGCCAGCTTACCCGCGCCGGCGTGAAGGTCCACGTGGGCCACGAGGCTGCGACGATCGACGAGGTCAAGCCCGATGTGGTTGTTGTCTCCACCGCTATTCCCGAGTCCAACCCCGAGCTCGTGCGTGCCCGCGAGCTCGGTATTCCCGTGTGGCCCCGTGCCAAGATGCTCTCGGCCTTGGGCCATGGCTACACCACCGTCGCCGTCGCCGGTACGCACGGCAAGACCACGACCTCTTCGATGTGCGCCACCATGCTCGACCGCATGGGTCTGGACCCCAGCTTTTTGATCGGCGGCATCGTCGAGGGCTACGACACCAACGGCAAGAACGGCTCGGGTGACTACTTTGTCGCCGAGGCCGACGAGTCCGACAGCTCGTTCCTGTTCCTGAACCCCAACGTGGTCATCGTGACCAACGTCGAGGCCGACCATCTCGATCATTACTCGGGCATCGAGGAGATCGAGGCCACCTTTGCCAAGTTTATGGGGCTGGTGGGCGAGGACGGCACCGTCATCGTTTGCGGCGAGGATCCGCATCTGGTCGAGCTCGCCAAGTCGACGGGCCGTCATGTGCTTTCCTATGGCTTTGCCGAGAGCAACGACATCGTCTGCGTACATCCGGATGTCAAGGGCATCCAGAGCGACTTTATCGTTCGCTTTGAGGACGGCACCGAGCACGCTGTCGAGATTAAGAGCAACCCCGGTCGTCACAACATGCTCAACGCCACGGCCGTCTTGACCGTCGCCCATGTCCTGGGTCTCGATATCGATGCCGCCGCTAAGGCGCTTTCGAGTTTTGAGGGCGTCCGCCGTCGCTTTACCCACGTGGGCGATATCGACGGCATCACGGTGGTTGACGATTACGGCCATCATCCCACCGAGATCAAGGCGACGCTCGCTGCTGCCTCTTCGCTGGGCTACAAACATGTCGACGTCGTGTTCCAACCGCACCGCTATTCTCGCCTGCAGGCTCTGTGCGATGACTTTGCCGATGCCTTTGCCAACGCCGATAAGCTGCTGCTGATCGATGTGTTCTCCGCCGGCGAGATGCCGATTCCGGGCGTTACCTCCAAGATGCTCGCAGATACCGTTCGTGCCAAGCACCCCGGCAAGGAGGTCGTGTACTGCTCCAGCCGTCTCGAGCTCAACCAGGAGCTTGAGAAGCTCGTGGGCGAGGGCGACCTGCTGCTCACCATGGGTGCCGGCGACGTTACGACCGTCGGCCCCGAGTTCATCGAGTATCTGACTGCCAAGAAAGACGCTTAAACCCCATGGGTCTGTTTAACGCCGTCATGGCGCTTTCGGGCATGATCGACACGGACGTGGTCGAGGACGAACGTCTTGCACGCCATACAAGCTATCGTATCGGCGGCAAGGCCGACCTCTTTGTGACGTGCCATAGCTACCATGCCCTGCGTCGCGCCGTGGCGGTGCTTGACCGCGAGCAGGTGCCGTGGGTGATTATCGGCAAGGGGTCCAACCTGTTGGTTGCCGATGCCGGTTATCGCGGCGCCGTTATTTCGATGGGACGTGAGTTTCAGCGCACGGTTGTTGCCGAGGACGGCTGCACGCTGACCGTTGGTGCGGGCGTGATGTTCGCGCGTTTGGTCAACGACGCCTTGTCGCGCGGGCTTTCGGGCCTTGAGTTCGCGGTCGGTATTCCTGGTTCGGTCGGTGGCGCCGTGTCCATGAACGCAGGCACGCGGACCGAGTGGATCGGCTCCCTTATCGAGGACGTGGTCACGTTTGATCCGGCGTCCGGTATTAAGCACTATGCAGGGTCCGAGATCGCTTGGGGGTATCGCGAGTGCAGCCTGCCGCGTAACGAGATCATTCTCGAGTGCGTGCTTAAACTCAAGCCCGCGCCCAAGGCCGATATCCGTGAGCGCATGGAGCGGTACCTGACGCGCCGCAAGCGCACGCAGCCCATGGGCCGTGCATCCTGCGGATCGGTCTTTCGCAACCCGCCCGACGCAAGCGTGGGCAAGTTGATTGAGGATTGTGGATTAAAGGGTTTTTCGGTTGGCGGTGCGGAAGTTTCGCCCGTACACGCTAATTTTATCGTTAATAACGGAACCGCCTCGGCCGATGACGTGGCCGCGGTTATCAGGCATGTGCACGGAAAGGTGAGGGAGGCGTATGGCATCGAGCTCAGACCGGAAGTTAAATTCCTCGGCTTCTAGAGCATCGAAACCAACCTTCCGCCGCGCCGGAGGGCGTTCCGGCGCACCTGCCCAGCCTCAACATAAGCCCGCCATGCTCTCCAAGTCTGTTGGGCCCGTTCGTCCTGCCAAGCGCCCGGTCGTCGGCTCGCAGTTGGGAGGACGCTCCGCTTCTAAAAAGACGGGCCGTCCGGCTCCGCGTCCTTCGGTGACGCCCAAACCGGCGATGGGCACCAAGACCTCCCGACCCATGGCGACGTCCAAGCCTTCGCTGGGAACTCGTGCGCCGCATGCCGGACGTACGTTGGCTGGCGCTAAGCCGCGTTCACTGACATCGGTACCCGCTGCCAAGGCGTCTTCGGCAAAAAAGGGCATCAATCCTCTGTCATCACTGGGTGCCATGGCAAGCAAGACGACCGACGCCGCTTCTGCCCTTAAGGGTAAGGGCAAGATCGCGGGCGGCATTCTGGCGGCCGTGGCCGTACTTGCCATTGTTGCCATCGTCGTCATCAACTCTGGCCTGTTCGCCGCCACCGATATTCAGATTCATGGCAGCGAGCATGTGACCAAGCACGATGCCATGCAGCTCATCAATCTTCCCGAGAACACGTCGCTCTTTAACGTGGATCCCGATCAGATCACCGAGGGCCTCAAGCAAAACCCGTGGGTCTCGGGTGTGGATGTCCAGCGCCAGTTTCCCCATACGCTTATCATCACGCCGACGGAGCGTAAAGTTATCGCCATTGCGTATATCAGCTCCGACGACCTTGCCTGGGCTATCGGAGACGATGACACCTGGATCGCTCCGCTGTCGACGTCTGTCGAAGTGGATGACCAGGGCAACGTCATCACGACGGGGCAGGGCTCAAATACCCTGACCGGCATTGATGCCGCACTGGCGCTCGCTAAGCACTATGGCGCGGTGTTGTTGACTGATGTCTCGGCGGATGTCGCTCCGGTTTCCGGCCGGGCAGTGAGCTCCAAGGCCGTTAAGGCTGGCTTGGATTATGTGCGTGGTTTTTCGAGCGAGTTCTTGGGACAAGTCAAGGATATTTCCACGCCTTCGGTCGAAGCCATCTCGGCAAACCTCAATAACGGCATTGAGGTGTCGCTGGGCGATTCGAACGATATCGTCAAGAAGGAGCGCGTAGTCACCAAGCTGCTTTCGCAGGTAGAGGGCGTAACGTATATCAATGTGCGCTCTCCGGGTAACTATACATTTAGGAACGCTCCGACCTCGTAGCGCTGGTTGATGCTTTGTTGAGGGGCCATACCACGCCGTTTATCTGGTTTGTTTGGTTTTCACGGTCAATTATTTGACTGATACGTTCATAATGTGCAAACATAATACGGTTTACCTTTGCATTTACTTTCAACCTGAAGGTTAATGTGCGCAGGGGTCGACCCATGCTATGGCTATAACCTTTGTTCGGAGGACCGACATGCACGAGACAGAGATCAACAACTACCTTGCCGTCATTAAGGTGGTCGGCGTCGGCGGCGGCGGTACCAACGCGGTCAATCGAATGATCGAAGAGGGCATCCGCGGCGTCGAGTTTGTTGCCATCAACACCGATGCTCAGGCACTCGCGATCTCTGATGCCGATATCAAGGTGCACATCGGCACCGACCTTACCCGCGGCCTGGGCGCCGGCGCCAACCCCGAGGTTGGCCGCAAGGCTGCCGATGAGTCCCGCGACGACATTGCCGAGGCGCTCGCTGGCGCCGACATGGTGTTCATCACCTGCGGCGAGGGCGGTGGCACCGGTACCTGTCTCTTATACACATCTGACGCTGCCGACGATCTCACGCGTGTA
>URKV01000147.1 GCA_900548565.1 uncultured Collinsella sp. | reverse complement strand
ACGGAGAGCACATTAAGTGCTCTCCGGCTCGTGCGGAACTCGCGATCGACCTTATGCCCCGCCCCTCGGGACTAAGGATACATGGTTGGAGTTGCTAGATGGCAAAATTCATTAGCTGGTGACGCAGCGTAGGCTCATATCGAAGCATCTTCACCACCGGATTAATAAAAAAGAAGCACCGCTTGGGGGCGGTACTTCTTTTGAAAGCGCATGCGTGTTGTGACCTTGGTGGTTTCCAATTACAGGCCGCAGGCTGCTTTGAGTTCTTCGACTCGGTCGGTTTTTTCCCAGGTGAAGTCGGCGTCTTCTCGGCCGAAGTGACCGTAGGCTGCCGTCTTTTCGTAGATGGGGCGACGCAGATCCAGGTCGCGGATGATGGCGCCCGGGCGCAGGTCGAAGGTCTTCTCTACGGCTTCAACGATCTTGTCCTCGGCAACATGTGCGGTACCGAAGGTGTCGACCATGATTGAAAGGGGCTTGGAAACGCCGATGGCGTAGGCAAGTTCGACTTCGCAGCGGTCGGCCAGGCCGGCGGCGACCACGTTCTTGGCGACCCAGCGCGCGGCATACGCGGCGGAGCGGTCGACCTTGGTGCAGTCCTTGCCGCTAAAGGCACCGCCGCCGTGACGGCCGTAGCCGCCGTAGGTGTCGACGATGATCTTGCGGCCGGTCAGGCCCGTGTCGCCCATGGGGCCGCCCACGACAAAGCGACCGGTGGGGTTCACGTAGATGTCCGCGTTGTCCCACGGCATGTTCTCGGCAGCCATCACGGGGGTGATGACGTGCTCGATGAGGTCGGCCTTGATCTTGTCCATGTCCTCGATCTCGGCGGCGTGCTGCGTGGAGATGACGATGGTCGTGACCTCGACGGGCTTGCCGTCTTCGTAGCGCACGGTGACCTGGGTCTTGCCGTCGGGACGCAGATAGGGCAGGGTACCGTCGTGGCGCACGGCGGCCAAGCGCTCGGCCAGGCGGCTTGCCAGGTAGTGCGGCATGGGCATGAGGGTCTTGGTCTCGTTGGAGGCATATCCGAACATCATGCCCTGGTCGCCGGCACCGATCAGGTCGATCGGGTCGGTGGTAGCGCCGGTCTGGGTCTCGAAGGACTCGTCGACGCCCTGGGCGATATCGGGCGACTGCTCGTGGATGAGGCTCATAACGCCGCAGGTATCGCAGTCAAAACCGAACTTGGCACGGTTGTAGCCAATGCGGCGGATAACGCCGCGAGCGATTTCCTGCACGTCGACGTAGGCCTGGGTGCGAATCTCGCCGGCGACGATGACGGTGCCGGTGGTCACGAGGGTCTCGCAGGCGCAGCGGACGTTCTCCACGTTGGCAGGCACGCCGTTGGGGGCGATGTAACCCTGCTCCTGGAGCTCTATTTCTTTGGCGAGGATTGCGTCGAGGACGGCGTCGCTGATCTGGTCAGCGATCTTATCGGGATGACCTTCGGTCACCGACTCCGACGTAAAAACAAAGGACCCGTGTTGGGGCGGGATGGAACGAAGTTCTTCTGACATGATTGTCCTTTCAAAAACGTGTCCCGGCGACCGTTACCATTCCGCCAGGCTCTCTATGCAAGGGCACATCATAGCGCGTAAATCAAACATTCACACCCTTTCCGCACCTACTCATTGGGGACAGACTTAAATGACCAGCCTTCGCTAAGTGCCGACAGGTTGCCCAACGACTGGTCATTTAAGACTGTCCCCAATGAGTAGCCCAAAGAATGGTCATTTAAGTCTGTCCCCAATGAGTAGGTCGGTGCCCTTTGTGCGGAGGTTGCTTTGATGCTTTATACTGATGCGGTTAGACATCCATCCTGCAATCGAGGAGATTTCCATGGCATCAGACGTTCGCGTCCGCTTTGCACCCTCACCGACGGGCAAGCTGCACATTGGCGGCGCCCGCACCGCTATCTATAACTGGGCTTTCGCCCGCGCAAACGGCGGCACGTTCATCCTGCGCATCGACGACACCGACCCCACCCGCTCCACCGACGAGAACACGCAGATCATCCTGCGCGCCATGCGTTGGCTGGGCCTGGACTGGGACGAGGGTCCCGAGGTGGGCGGCGATTTTGGCCCCTACGCCCAGACCGAGCGCCTGGACCTGTACAAGCAGGCCGCCCAGAAGCTTTGGGACGAGGGCAAGGCCTATCCCTGCTTCTGCACCAAGGAGCAGCTCGATGCCGACCGCAAGGCCGCGCAGGAGCGCAAGGACCCCTTCCAGGGCTATCAGCGCCGTTGCCGCGATCTTGATCCCGAGGAGGCCCGCCGTCGCATCGAGGCCGGCGAGTCCTACGTCCTGCGCATCAAGGTGCCCGAGGACCGCGGCGACGTCGTTATCCACGACGCCGTCCACGGCGAGGTGACCTTCGACGCCAAGGAGCTCGACGACTTTGTCATCTTCCGCTCCGATGGCACGCCCACGTACAACTTCGCGACCGTCGTCGATGACGCCATGATGAAGATCACCCACGTCATCCGCGGCGACGATCACCTGTCCAACACCCCGCGTCAGGTCATGGTCTACGAGGCCCTCGGCGCTCCCGTGCCCACGTTCGCTCACATCTCCATGATCCTGGGCGCCGACGGCAAAAAGCTCTCCAAGCGCCACGGCGCCACCTCGGTGGAGGAGTACCGCGACGCCGGTTACCTGTCCGACGCCTTCGTCAACTACCTGGCGCTGCTCGGCTGGTCGCTCGACGGCGAGACCACGATCATCCCGCGCGATGTTCTGGCCAGCAAGTTCTCGCTCGACCGCATCTCCAAGAACCCGGCGACCTTCGACCCCAAGAAGCTCGACTGGGTCAACGCCGAGTACATCAATGGCATGTCCGATGCTCAGTTTGCCGACGAGATCATGGTTCCCGAGCTGCATGAGGCGGGTCTCATCGAGGGTAATGTCGAGTACGGCGAGGATTGGATCGACGCACTTGCCGCCATCGTTAAGCCGCGCACCAAGATGCCGGCCGACGCCGTGACCGTCGCCGCTCCCATTTTCGCTACGGCCGAGACGCTCGAGTATGACGAGAAGTCCGTCAACAAGGGCCTGGCCAAGGAGGGCATGGGTGCCATTCTGGACGCCGCCAAGGCCGCGCTCGAGGGTGTTACCGAGTGGACCGCCGCGAACATCGACGCCGCGCTTGAGCCGCTGCCCGAGCAGATGGACCTCAAGAAGCGCGTGGTGTTCCAGGCCGTGCGCGTCGCCGTTTGCGGCAACATGGTGAGCCCTCCGCTGGGCGAGACCATGGCGCTCGTCGGCCGCGACGACTGCCTGGCGCGCATCGACCGCGCCCGCACGATGGCGCTGTAATCGCTGCGCAAACGTATGTATCCGAGCCCCGTTCACCTCGAGCGGGGCTCTTGTTTCTGTAGACGAATGGGATAGGAGGTGCTGGATCCGTGGCCGAGCAACTGTCGCTGTTTGGTTCGCCGGAACCGGAGGAGGTTCCGGTGAAGCCAGTGCCTGCCGCTGCCTCGGCTCAGCCTAAGCCTGCACCTGAGCCCATCGCCGCCTATGCGAGCGTGGTTCTCGACATCCCGACGCGTGCGCTGTCCGAGCCGTTTGCCTATGGCATTCCTCAACCCCTTTCTAGCGAAGCGCAGATCGGATCAACGGTCCTGGTCCACTTTGGTAACCGTGCCGCCGCGGGCTATATTGTCGACATTGCGCCTGAGCTGGGCGACCTACAAGGCAACATCGCCCTCGACCCCGCACGCATCAAGCCCATCGAGGCTATCCTCAGCAAACCGCTCTTTACTGTCGAGGCTGCCCGTATCGCACGCTGGATGAGCCGCGAGTATGTCGCGACGCTTTCCGAGTGCCTGCGTTTGTTCTTGCCCCCGGGTGGAAGTCCGCGCGTGGTCAAGGGCGATGACGGCGTGTGGACGGTTGAGCGCCCCGCCGTCAAGCCTATCCAAAATCGCTGGGTCATGCTCACGCCCGAGGGTTTCGACTACACGCCGCCCAAGACCGCGGTTCGCCAGCGTCAGCTCATCGAGGCGCTCCAATGCGGCCCGGTCACGACGCGCGATCTCAACCTGCTCTACAACAACATGTCGGCGACCATCAAGGCGCTCGAAAAACGCGGCGTCGTGCTGGTGGAGGAGCGCCGCGCCTGGCGTGGCTGCAGCGAGCAGACCACGCTGTCCTCGGCAAGCGGCAAGGCCCCGGTCGCGCTCACGAACGGCCAGCAGCAGGCGCTTGCGCAAATTGAGCGCGCCCGCCTTGACGCTCACGGCGACGTTGTCCTTGTCGATGGCGTCACCGGTTCCGGCAAAACTGAGGTCTACCTCTCGGCTGTCTCTTATACACATCTCCGAGCCCACGAGACTCCTGAGCAT
>URKV01000146.1 GCA_900548565.1 uncultured Collinsella sp. | reverse complement strand
TTGGGCCGCATGCTCCAACTGGTCGCTCACGGCCTCCCAGCTTTCGCGGGCCGCTTTCGTAGATCCCGGAAAGTTGATGACAAGTGTATACCCACGCTGCATGCACACGGCGCGCGAGAGCATAGCGCGGCGCGTCTTGGTCATGGAGTACGCACGGATTGCCTCTGCAATACCCGGCACATCGCGGTCGCAAACGGCACGCGTCGCCTCGGGCGTCACATCGCGCATCGAAAGCCCCGTGCCGCCGCAGGTGAGCACGACATTGGCGTGGCACTCATCGGCGGCTTCCACAATGGCATCACCGATCTCGCTGGCGTCGTCGCGCACGACCACATGTGAGGCAACCGTCCAGCCCTGCGCCACGATGAGTTCCTCGAGCGCGGCACCCGCCTCGTCCTGGGCAAGGTCGCGCGTATCCGAGCACGTCACGATCGAAATCTTCAACTCCATAGCATTCCTCCTATAGCACCGTGCCCTCAGGCAGGTCGACACGCACGACATCCACGACGTCGCCCGCCTCGAGCACGCACGGCCCTTCGTCAATACGCAGCAGGCAGTTGGCCCGCTGCATCGTGCCGAGCAGCGCCGAATTCTGCGTCTTGGCCTCGGTCACCAACAGCTCACCGGTCTCGGGGTCGCGCAAAACCGTGGCGCGATCGAAGAAGCGTCGGTCCTGGCGCTTCTTCACGCAGTGCGTCAATATCGCCTGCTGCACGGGACGCACACCCTCGGCAAAGCCGCGCATCTTGCGGATCGCCGGACGGGCGAGCATCTCAAAGCCCACATACGCAGCAGCGGGATTGCCCGAAAGCCCGAGGTAGGGCTTACCCCCGAGCAAGCCAAACGTGATGGCCTTGCCCGGACGCATCGAGATGCGGTCAAACAGCACCTCGCCCTCGCGCCGGACGAGCGCCGTCACGAAATCGTAGTCGCCCGCCGAGGCGCCACCGCTCGTAATGACAAAATCGCACTCCTGCACGGCACGATGCACCAGCTCGGCAATCGCCTGCTCATCATCGGGCGCAATGCCGTAGAACGCAGGCTCGGCGCCGGCATCGAGTGCCTCGGCCATCAGCGCCGAGGAGTTGGAATCGCGAATCTGACCGCGCGCCGGTACCTTACTCGGTGCGACCAGCTCCGTGCCCAGCGAGATAATGCCCACGCGCGGGGCAGCGTGCACCTTCACGTTCGCGTATCCGGCGCTCGCCAGCAGACCCGCGCCCGCCGGAGCCACGACCTCGCCGGCGTGCATCACGACGTCGCCGGCATGGGCCTCCTCGGCAGCAGAGCGAACGTTCTCCCCCACCTTGGCCGGCGCCGAGAACCTCACACGCGAGCCCTCGTTGCCGTCGCCATCGAGCACGTCGACGATCTCGTATTTCACCACGGCATCGGCACCTTCGGGTACCGGCGCGCCCGTCATGATGCGGACTGTCTCGCCCGCGCCGATTGCGCCCTCAAACACATGGCCCGCAGCCTCGTGTCCGATAACGTCGAGCGTCACCGACGCCTCGCCAGATGCCTGCGCCAAGTCCGCCGAGCGCACGGCATATCCGTCCATAGCGCTGTTGGCAAACGGCGAGATGTCGATATCGGCCACCGCGTCCTCGGCCAAGGGAAGACCGGCGGCCTGCCACACGGGAATCTCGACGAGATCGGTCGGAGCAACGTGCGACAGGACAATCGACTGTGCGTCATCCAGCGGAATGAGTTTCTCTGCCATATGCACCTCTTAATGCCACGGCGCACAACAGGGGCGCCGATTCTTTATGCTTGCCTCAGTATAATCCCCTGACGCACGACCGCGACTCGGCCTTTACCCGCAAATACACCTGTCGGCCGCAAGCCGCGAAACAGAACCGAAAAGCAACCTGCCGGTTTGTCACGTTTGGCACGTTCTATAATGCTCGTGTTGTAACCTAAAAGAGGAACGTATGGCTTTTACCGACAAACCCGAAAGCGCAAACGAGGCGCAGGATTATTCCCAGCCGCTCGACGACGGCGGCCTTTTCTCCCTTAGCGACGTTATCATGGCAGGCAGGCAACAGCTCACCCGCTCCGAGCATCTCTTGGCTGCCGACACGCGCCGCAACGCCCGCAACCTACTCGCGAGCGCCAAGCTGCTCGCACTCGTCGTCATCGTCTCGCTCGCCATGGGCGTTGCCGCTTGGGCGTTTTTGGCCTCGCTGAATATCGCGACCGACTATCGCGAGCGCCATGCGTGGGTCTACGCCTTGCTTCCCGTTGTGGGCATGGCCACCGCATGGGTGTACAAAAACCACGGTCTCGCCGCCAAGCGTGGCAACAACCTGGTCATTGACTCCGCTCTGGGCACACGCCTCATCCATATGCGCATGGCCGTTCTCACCTTCGTCTGCTCCACGCTCACGCACCTAACGGGCGGATCGGCTGGTCGCGAGGGAGCTGCGGTGCAGATCGGCGGCACCATCGCCAGCAACATCTCGAGCCTCGCCCACCTCGAAAAGCATGACCACCACGACCTCATGCTCGCCGGCATCTCGTCGGCCTTTGGCGCCGTATTCGGCTCGCCCCTTGCCGGAGCTTTCTTTGGCATGGAGATGTGCTTTATCGGCAAGATCGACTACACCGCGGGCATCTACTGCCTTGTCGCCTCGTTTACCGGCTACTTTACATCACTCGCCCTGGGTACCGAATACGAAGCGAATGCCATCGCCAGCGTTCCCGCCATGACGCCCAAAGCGGTCGTTATCGTTGTTATCAGCGCCATCATCTTTGGTCTCACCGCGCGCCTCTTTGCCTGGTCGGTTCGAACCGTCAAAAGCCTGTACGGTCGTTTTATCACCAACTACCTCGTTCGCGCACTCATAGGCGCACTCGTGGTTTTGGCCGCCTATGCCCTCCTCGACGCCTGGAACTACGCCGGCCTTTCCACGTGGCTTTCCGGCGCCGGATTTGCCGGCAACACCACCCTGGCAGACGCAGCCATCAAGTTGGTCGTCACAGCGCTTACCCTGGGCGCAGGCTTCCAAGGCGGCGAGGTCACGCCCCTGTTTGGCATCGGTGCGGCACTCGGTGGCTGGATCGGTTGCCTTACCGGGCTCGACCCCAGCTTTCTGGCGGCGCTGGGCATGCTCGGCGTGTTCTGCGCCGGCCTCAACGTGCCCATCACCACCTGCATGATGGCCATCGACCTGTTCCACGGCACGGCCGCCGGGTTCTTTGTCATCGTGGCCTTTATCAGCTATCTCGCCGGCGGACACCGCGGCGTGTACCCCGCCCAGCGCATCATCTCACCCAAGCGCCGTTCGCTTATTGTGGATGAGGGCGGTACGGTAGCGGATGCTATCGAGCGCCACAACGACCTGATAGAGTAGACGTAAGTATTCGACGTGCAGCCACAATCGGGGGCAATTCGACCTGAGCGCGACCGCACCGTCACGTCATACGCCGGGAGTCGCCCCATGCACGCAACTGATTTTGGTCGCACGCTCATCATCGCCAACCCAGCCGCCCAGTCGGGTGCGGCGCACGAAGTTGCCGAACGCCTGCAACGCTTTTTGGACATGGCTGCACGCGCATCCCAGTTTGACCTGGTGCTAACCAAGCGCATGGGACACGCCAAGGAGCTGGCCGCCCAGGCTCAGGGCTATCGCACCGTTATCGCCCTTGGCGGCGACGGCGTGATTCACGAGGTCGTCAACGGCTTGATGGCGCAAGAAGAGGCAGTTCGACCAGCGCTTGCCGTCCTACCCGTAGGCTCCGGCAACGATTTTGCCCAAACGCTCGGTATCGATGATTTCTCCGGTAAGGATTTTGGCGCGCTGCTCTCCTGCGAGCTGCAGCGTCAGGACATCGGGCGCATTCGCTCATGGAACCCCGCAAACGGTAGCGGTGAGGCTTCCGTTGAGTACTACGACCAGACACTTTCGGTCGGCATCGATGCCGCCATTGGCCTGGGCACCACCGAGCTGCGCAAAAAGACCGGCTTGACGGGCGCGCCGCTCTACACCCTCTCGGGACTCGAGCAGTTTGGCCTACGCTATCGCAACTACCCCATGGCAGTCAGCTTTGACGGGGCGCCCGCCGAGCGCGTGAGGGCGATCATCATGGCCATCCAGCTGGGCCCCACGTATGGCTCGGGCTATCGCATCTGCCCCGATGCCGATCCCTGTGACGGCATCCTCGACGTCTGCTACGCCTGCGGCCCCGTCCCTCGTGCGGTCGCCCTGCCCATGTTCCTTTCGGCCAAGGACGGCCACCACACCAAGCTGCCGCCGGTTCGCATGCGCCACTGCCGCCATGCCGAGCTCACGTTCGAGGAGCCCGACTACCCCTGTCTCTTATACACATCTGACGCTGCCGACGATCTTACGCGTGTAG
>URKV01000145.1 GCA_900548565.1 uncultured Collinsella sp. | reverse complement strand
CGCAAGAAGATGACGGGGCGGAATGTCAATCCTGGTCTAACAGAGCCTTATTTAATCCCCGTCCCAGAAAAATCATCCCGCGCGGGCGCTTGGCTCACACGGGATGATGGCGTCTTATTTGTCCTGCTCCAGCAGTTTGGACGGTGTGCGATCGGGCTTGCCGCCGCGGAAAATCTCGCGGCCATGCAGACGATGTTCCAGGTCACGCTCGGCCTTTTCCTCGTCAATCTTGGTCTGGCTCACCACCGGGTCCTCAATCAACGACGACACCGAGTTCACCTGCTTCTGAATGCGCTCGGCGATGGTGTCATCCATACTCACGATGCGCATCTTCCAGTCGATACTCGTGGCGTTGGATGAGCTCTTGGTCCACACGAACGTCAAAATGGCGCTCTGGTGGCCCCGCGCGGGGAACATGCCAAAGAAGGAATCGTGCTGAATGTTGCTATCCTCGTCGATATAGGCGTGAACGTTATACACCACGCGGTCGATCTTGTCGTTGAGCAGCGCGTTGGTCGCAAGCGCCGCGGCCTGGATCTGCCCGTTGGACAGCAGCTCGAGCTCGTTGGCAGACGATGTGTCCAACACCGTCACCTCGACCGTGCCCGTACGCTCATCGGCTTCATCGACGGTAAAGTCGAGCGGGAACTGCGTAAAGCCGTTGCCCCACTCGAGTCCACCCTTGAGTGCTGTAGAAACGGTATCAACCGAAACGCTCTCGGACAGGTTGGCGGTATTCAGACGGCGCATCACGCCGTAGCCGATCTGCATGCCCACGATCAGCACCAAAATACCGATGACCACGGCCATCGCGGTCTTCGTAATGGTATGGCTCACCTGCGAGCCCGAAGGATCGTCCTCGGACAGCGGGTCGATATGTTTTGCCTGGCTCGCGCGGTCCTCGCTGCGCAGCTGCGCTAGCGCCGCTTTGTCACCGCGCTTGGCCGCAGCCTCCTTCTCACGCATGCGCTCGGTACGCTTTTTGGCGAGCGTGGGATCCAAGACGCCGGATGCATCGATTTCGGAGAATAACTCCGTCACTTCTTCCGGAGTCAAAGGGTTCTTGTCAGCCATAAACTTCCTGCCATATCAATCAGTCGAGCTCGTGCGCACGCGCACCTTCGAACTGCATTCGATAGTAACGGGCATAGGTGCCGCCACGGGCGAGAAGCTCCTCGTGCGTGCCACGCTCCACAACGCGACCATGCTCAACGGTCGCAATCTCATCGGCATGCTTAATGGTCGAAAGACGATGGGCAATGATAATCGTGGTACGGCCGCGTGCCAGCTCTTCGAGTGACCCCTGCACCGCCTCCTCGCTCTCGTTATCCAAAGCACTCGTCGCCTCGTCCAAAATCAGGATCTTGGGGTTCTTGAGAAACACGCGCGCGATGGCAACGCGCTGCTTCTGTCCGCCCGAAAGACGGCTGCCGCGCTCGCCCACCACGGTGTCGTAGCCCTGCGGAAGCGACTCGATAAAGGCATCGATGTTGGCGCGACGGGCGGCCTCGGCGATCTCTTCTGCCGTAGCGCCCGGCTTGCCGTAGGCGATGTTCTCGCCAATCGTACCGTCAAATAGATAGACATCCTGCTGCACCAGGCCGATGGCGCGGCGCAGGCTCTGCTGCGTCACATCGCGCACGTCCTGGCCGTCGATGCTAATGGATCCGGTAGCCACGTCATAAAAACGCGGCAGCAGCGAACAGGTCGTGGACTTGCCGCCGCCCGAAGGGCCAACCAAAGCGATGGTCTGCCCGGGCTTGATGGACAGGTCCATATGGTCGATAACGGGACGCTCGTCGGCATAGCCCTCGCCCAGCTCGACATCCTCGTAGTTAAAGCACACGTCGTGATACTCCACGGCGCCGGCAGTCACCTGCAGATCCGTAGCGCCCGGCTTGTCCTGGATATCCGGCGCGGTCGAGAGCACCTCGTCCATACGTTTAAAGCCGGCGATAGCCTTCTGATACGTTTCGGCCGAATTGACGAGTGTCTCGAGCGGCGTGCAGAACAGCGAAATATAGAGTGCAAAGGTCGCCATATCGACCGCCTGCAGCTGTCCCTGGGCGACCAGCCAGCCGCCCAGCAGCACCACGATCACATAGAGCACACCAGAGAGCAGGCCATACGTCGCGGTATAGACGCCCATGGCGTGATACATGTTCTCCTTGGACGAAAGATAGCGATTGTTGGAGGCGCGGAACTTGGCACGCTCGGTCTCCTCGTTGGCAAAGCTCTTGACCACGCGCATGCCCGCCAGCGAATCCTGCAGCTGCGCATTGATGCCGCTGATCTTTTTGCGGTTGTCGCTAAAGACCTCGCGCATACGCATGTTTTGCCAAAACATGATGACCGCAAACGCCGCCGTCACCACGGCCATGGCGAGCGCCAGCACCGGGGCGATGGTAAAGAGGATCACAAACGAGCCGATAATCTCGATGCCGCAGATGATGATCCACTCGGGCACGTGGTGCGCCGCCTCGCAGATATCGAACAGGTCGTTGACCACGCGGCTCATCATGTCGCCCGAGCTGTTGCGGTCGAAGTACGCAAAGCTAAAGCGCTCATACTGGTCGAACAGGTCCTCGCGCATTTTGGACTCCATGCGCGCACCCATCACGTGACCCCAATAGCTCACAAAGTAGCGGCAGGCGCAGCGGACGGCATACATCAGCACCAAGCCCACCGCGATCATGCCGAGCGCCTGCATAATGGCAGCCTGGCCCTGGGTAAACAGCCCACCGGTCAAATTGCGCAGAATAATAGGAAACGCAAGGTCAATGGCAGCAAGCACCAGAGCGCAAACAGTATCAGCAACAAAAAGCCCCATCTGGGGCTTGTAATAAGACAAAAACCTCTTCAGCATGTGATCCTCAAAGAAATATCAGCAACGTAAGGCCCTGGGACAAAGCAGTCAGTAGTACTTGTCCCAGGGCTATACCCACTCGTTAAAGCTCGGCCCCGCCTAGCCGGTGAGCGATGCTATCACAGGCAAGCGCGCCCACAACGGTCTTGGCGTCTTCGATCTTGCCGTCGAGCACGGCGTCGATCAGCTCGTGCAGCGGCACCAGGTCCACGTTGACAAACTCGTCATCATCGGGGTTGGGCGCATCAAACTCGAGCTTGGTAGCCAAGTAGATGTGGATGATCTCATCGCAAAAACCGCAGGACGTGACAATCGACGTCAAAAAGCGAATACGACCAGCCCTAAAGCCCGTCTCCTCATGCAGTTCGCGCTTGGCGCAATCGAGCGGGTCCTCGCCTGGATCGAGCTTGCCGGCGGGAATCTCGACCGTCACGCGGTCGATGGCGGTGCGGTACTGACGCACCAGTACGATCTTGCCGCTCTCGGTCAGTGCCACAACGGCCGCCGCACCCGGATGGCGAACGATATCGCGAGCGCTGCGGTGACCGTTGGGCAGCTCAACCTCAAGACGGTGGACGTCGAGGATCTTGCCCTTCCAGGCGCACTCCTCCGAAAGAATCTTCTCGTGCAGCTCGGCATCGTGCGGGTCGTCATCGCCCAGCACCAGCGCCGGCTCGTCAGCGACCTCGCCACCAGGCTCGCCCTCGGCGTGCCCATACACGCGGCTGTCCTCCTCGACGATCTGCGCATCTACGAGTTCTTCGTTCTTCTCGTCCATCCGTCTCATTCCTCTCGGACTTTAGGCATCCCAGGCGTCTCGGCCGCGCAGCGCGCGCAGGCCGATGTCGTGACGCAGGGTCTTGCCCTCAAAATCAATCTTCTCGCAGGCCTCGTAGGCAAGGTTGCGAGCGTTCTCGAACGTGTCGCCCAGCGCGGTCACGGCAAGCACGCGGCCACCATTGGTCACGAGTTGGCCGTCCACCACGGCAGTGCCCGCGTGGTACACGGTCACGTTCTCCATGGCCTCGGCATCCTCAATACCGGTGATGACCTTGCCCTTCTCGTAGCTGCCGGGATAGCCCGCGCTCGTCAGGACAACGGCCACGGCCCACTCGTCACGCCAGTCGAGTTCAATCTGATCGAGCTCGCAGTTGGCACAAGCCAACATGACCTCGACCAGGTCGTTCTTAAGGCGCGGGAGCACGACCTGAGTCTCGGGATCACCAAAACGGGCATTGAACTCCAGCACCTTGGGGCCGGCAGGCGTGAGCATAAAGCCGCCGTACAGGCAGCCGCGGTAGTCGATGCCCTCGGCAGCGAGCTCGGCCACGGTCTGCTCCATGACCTTCACCATGGTGGCGTGCTCCTCATCGGTCACGATGGGCACTGGGCTGTAGACGCCCATGCCGCCGGTGTTGGGGCCCCTGTCGCCCTCGAGCGCGCGCTTGTGGTCCTGCGACTGTCTCTTATACACATCTCCGAGCCCACGAGACTCCTGAGCAGCTCGTATG
>URKV01000144.1 GCA_900548565.1 uncultured Collinsella sp. | reverse complement strand
CTCGTGGGCTCGGAGATGTGTATAAGAGACAGCCCATGGGATCGGCCGTCACGAACCAATAGGCACCGCCACAAACGACGGCAAGGACCGCGATGATAATGAGCGGCTTGGGGATATGACGCTTGTGCTTGTGATAGGCGTCCTCGTCGGGATGCACCTTGCGCTTGGGTTTTTGAGCATCGTCATGCAGGGAAACCGGCGTGGGAATATCGACCTTGGGAATACCGAAATCCTTATCGAAAGCCGGCAGCACGCAGGTCTCATTGGGGTCAGCGGCGTCCGAAAGCACCGCAGCGGCAGAGGCCGGCGCATGCGGCACCTCGGTATCGATCTGCTCTTGCGTTAGGCGCGGAAAGCCCGCCGTGCGGCCCGCTGCCAGGTCGGATGCGGCCGCGTCCTCGGAGAGGATACCCGGAGCTGGGCGTCCACATTTGGGGCACGTACGATCATGCGGAGAAAGACGGGCACCGCAGCCCTCACAGAACACGAACTCGGTGTGCTCGGGGCCATCGCCCGGACCCACATAGGCGTTGCAGTAGGGGCAGAACGAGGCGCCGTCCTCGATAGTCTTAAGGCAATGCGGGCAGATCACGGCATCCTCTTTTCGAAGCAATTCAAACAATCGAGGTTAGAGCATAACATCGCCACGGCCCCACAGGAACAAGGCACCAATTCAACATCGGCAGGGCGCTAGCTACTTCTTCTTTTTGCTTGGCATCGAGACTTTGATGCCTTGGGCGGACTTGGTCACGCGAGAGCGCCTGGCTCCGGTATTCTTCTTTTTCTTGGGCTGGGCCTGGGCCACGCCCTCGAGTGCACGGGCCTCGGCCTCGCGAGCGGTGCGATCTTCGCGGCGCTGCGCCATGTCGGCGGCGACGCGCTTGGCAAAACGCTCGGCCGTCGAACCCGTCGAGCTCACCTTGCCGCCACCGCGACCCAGGTGGACGCGCACACCACGGCCAAAACCAGTTGCGGCATGACGACAACGCGGCTTGAGCGAATCCATCATCGTGGCGAGCTTAAAGAACACCGAGCAGGTAAAGACCACGATGACAGCCAAGATAACCATCTGGCCCATCGACAGGTTGGCAATAGACAGCAGCTCCGGGAATCCGATAACGCCCACCAAGATGCCGGCGACGACAAACACAAAGAGCACCACACGTAAGGGCGTGAGAGGCTGCGAGATGCGCCAGATCAGGCTGACGCTCGCCGCGCACGACGTAAGCAAGCACATCGTAGACAGCGTGAGCTGGCTAAAGCCAAACACGCGCGCCACAAAGATATCGAGCGCCGCAGCCAAAATGACCGCAATCGACGCCGGCAGTGCACGCTTGAGTACGTTGGTCAAAAACGCACCCTTCACGCGAGCATTGTTGGGCTCCAGGCCCAACACAAAGCCCGGCGCGCCGATGCAGAAGAAGTTAATGAGCGTCATCTGGATGGGCTCGAAGGGGTACGGCGGCAGCGCGATGCACAGCGCCGCCAGGCCCATCGAGAACAGCGTCTTGGTCAGGAACAGCGAGGCCGAACGCTGCAGGTTGTTGATGGAGCGACGGCCCTCGGCCACCACGGCGGGCATCGAGGCAAAGTCGTTGTCGACGAGTACGATTTCGGCTACGTTACGCGCGGCATCGGAGCCGGCCGCCATGGCTACGGAGCAGTCGGCCTCCTTGAGCGCCAGCACGTCGTTGACGCCGTCACCCGTCATTGCCACGGTGTGCTCGCGGCGCTTGAGCGCCTGCACGAGCTCGCGCTTCTGCTGCGGGGTCACACGACCAAAGACATGGTAGCGGTCCACTGCGGCATCGAGCTTGGCCGGCGTATCGAGCGTCGTGGCGTCCACATAAGCGTCCGCCCCCGGCACGCCCACCACGCGCGCGATCGACGACACCGTACGCGGGTCGTCGCCACTGATCACGTTGAGGGTCACACCCTGCTCGTTAAAGTAGCCAATAGTCTCGGCCGCCGAGGTACGAATCTCGTCGCGGATGGTCACAAAGCCCACGGGCTCGGCCTCGCCCACCATATCGCCATCGGGTGTAAAGCCGTCCACGCGCGCCACCACGAGCACGCGGCAGGTATCGGCAAGCTCGGCAACACGGTTCTCGACCTGGGCAAAAACACGATCAGAGAGCACAAACTGCGCCGCACCCATCACATAGGAGCCCTGCGCAAACGAAGCGCCACTCCATTTTTTAGACGACGAGAATGGAATGACCGACAGCGGCTCAGACACCTCGACCGGGCGATCGGCGTAATAGTTGAGCAGCGCCTGGCAGGTCTCGTTGGCATCGGCCGAAGTCGCACGCGCGACGTTAGCCAGCGCAAAATCGAGCACCGTGGTATCGACGGGAACGGCCGCCTCGTCCGAGCCGGCGCCTAGGCTCACGCCCTCAACCGGCAGCGGATACGTGCCCTCGACCTCCATGCGGCCCGACGTGATGGTGCCCGTCTTGTCCAGGCACAGCACGTCGACGCGAGCGAGCGTCTCGATGCAGTAGAGCTGCTGTGCCAGCACCTTGCGGCGAGCCAGGCGCACCGTGGCGATGGCGAGCACCGACGAGGTCAGCAGCACCAGGCCTTGCGGGATCATGCCCAGCAGGGCGCCCACCGTGGACAGCAGCGCCGACGAAGGCACATGACCAGCCAACAGCTCGGAGAAGCACCACGAAAGTGCGCTATCGCCCGGGGTTCCCGCGGCATCCCACAGCTCGCTCACACTCGAGGCAAACAACGCCAAACCGAGCGGGATCATGATGATGCTCGCAAAGCGCACGATGGCGTTAAGCGCGTTCATGATCTCGGAATTGACCTTTTTGACGTATTTGGCCTCGTTATTTAATTTGGCCACGTAGTTGTCGGCGCCGACATGGATCACGCGGGCGCGCAGCAGGCCCGAGTCGATAAAGCTGCCGCTCATGAGCTCGGAACCGGGCTGTTTCTTGATAAGGTCGCTCTCGCCCGTCAGCAGACTCTCGTTCACGAGCGCCTCGCCCGAAACCACCACGGCGTCGGCGGGAATCTGGTCGCCGCGCCCCAGGCGGATGATGTCGTCGAGCACGATCTGGTCCAAGTCGAGCTCCACCTCGACGCCGTCGCGCACCGCGATGGCCTTCTTGGAGGTCAGTAGCGTGAGCTTATCGACCATCTTCTTGGAACGCATGGACTGGATGACGCCAATGGCGGTATTGAGGAACACCACGAACAGGAACGTCAGATTCTTAAACGAACCGGTCAAAATGACCAGGAACGCCAAGATCACGTTGATCAAATTGAACAGCGTGCAGAGGTTCTCGATGATGAGCTCTTTGACCGACTTGGTCTTGAGCTCCATGTTGCGGTTGATCTTACCGGCGGCGATGCGCTCCTCGACCTCGGCGGTCGAGAGTCCGCGCTCGATATCCGTTGCTGCCATACCACGTCCCATCACGTCGCGTCGGTATAAGAAAAACCGCCCGGACCATGCGAGGTTCGGACGGTCTTACGTTCGATGGTGCCCCGTCTGCCTAGATTCTAGAACCGAGATCTGCGCCGTTGGGACCGTCGTGCTGCTCAGGATACCACGGGCGGCGTAGCGTCATCTTTTCTCGAGAAAAAAGCCCGCCCGGTATAACCCGAGCGGGCCGCGGCTAGCGCCGGTTGATGCTCACGATGCAGAGCCCGATTGTCGCCACGGTGCCGCCGAACAGCGCGCCGAGAACGAAGGCCAACGCGATCATGCTAGTACGGGTTGCCGTCGGTGACGCAGACCTGGAGTCGGTCGAGCGGCTCACCGTAGAAACCCGCGAAGTCGTCGCCGCCGTAGGTGGAGCCGTCGTCGCAAACGGTATCGAGCCACCCGGCGCGCACGGTGGTCTGCGAGCGATACCATGCCTGCTTGTACTCCTCGCCGCCCGGGGTCACATAGTACATGCGCACGCCGTCGATGGTGTGGCCGGCGATTCCGGCGCAACCGTTGACGGTATCGTTGCGGTCGCCCTTGGTAACATAGCCGAGCCAGCCGTCCTCGATGGTATGCACCTGATACTTGAGCGTGCCGCGATCGACTCGGGCGCAAAGGAGATCGTGCTGCCGGCACGGGTATCCCGCGAAACCGTTGTCCCCGGTGCCGAAGTCGGTCACCTCGTCCAGCCAGCCGCCGCCCTTGAGGTGGAGGGAGTAGTGGACGGGGATGCGCTTGCCAGATGCCTTTGAGAAGCCGCCGGATGCCACTTGGGCGGGCTTTGCAGCGGCAGGCTTGGCGACGGGGGCGGGCGCCTTGCCGCCCTTCATCGCGTCGTACCACGCCTGAGCGCGCTGCATATAATGGTCGCGCTGGGAGCCCGCAAGCTCTGTCTCTTATACACATCTCCGAGCCCACGAGACTCCTGAGCATCTC
>URKV01000143.1 GCA_900548565.1 uncultured Collinsella sp. | reverse complement strand
GTAAGATCGTCGGCAGCGTCAGATGTGTATAAGAGACAGCTCGATAACCTCGCGGATCTGGACATGCTCGGCCGTGATGGAAACGAGCGGAACCATGATCTCAGGGCGCGGATCGACGCCTTCCTTGATAAGACGGGCAGCAGCCGTAGCGACGGCGCAAACCTGCATGAGCGGCAGATCGCTAAAGACGACGGACAGGCGCACACCGCGCAGGCCGAGCATCGGGTTGGACTCGACCATGCCGTCGATACGACGCAGGCGGGCGCGCAGGACGGCAAGCTCTTTCTCGCTGGCGCCAGCGGCTTCCTTCTTGGTGATGGCGACCTCGAGCTCGCGAGGATTATCCAGGAACTCATGAAGCGGCGGATCGAGCAGGCGGACGACCACATCGCGACCGGACATGGTCTTGAACATCGCCAGGAAGTCCTCGGTCTGAACCTTGAGCAGGTCGGCCAGGGCCTGCTGCTTCACGGCCTCATCGTCAGACAGGATAAAGCTCTGGATGATGTTCTTGCGGTCGCCCAGGAACATGTGCTCGGTGCGGCACAGGCCAATAGCCTCGGCGCCAAACTCGAGCGCAAGCTCGGCATCCTCGGGATTGTCGGCGTTGACGCGCACATGGTTGGCATGGCCGCCGGTCTCGTCCAGGCGAATCTCGTCGGCCCAGGACAGGATGGTGTCCAGATCGCCAGTGAGCTCGGCCGAAACCAGATCGACGGCGCCGTCGACGACGATACCCTGGGTGCCGTCGATGGAGATGACATCGCCCTCGCGCAGCACGCGGTCGCTGCCCTCGATGCGCACGACCTTCTCGGCGGCGTCGATATGGAAGCGCTCAACGCCACAGACGCAGGGCGTACCCATGCCGCGGGCGATAACGGCGGCATGACTCGTCTTGCCACCGTGGCTGGTCAGGATGCCCTCGGCGGCGACCATGCCCTTCAGGTCGTCGGGGTTGGTCTCCCAACGAACCAGAATGACCTTGTGGCCCTCGTTGGCGCGCGCGACGGCGTCGTCGCTCGAGAACACGACCTCGCCCACGGCGGCACCGGGGCTGGCGTTCAGACCGCTGGCCAGCGCCTCGTACTTCTTGGAGGCGTCAAACTGCGGGTGCAGGAGTTGGTCGAGCTGCGCGGGATCGATGCGGCTCACGGCCTCCTCGCGGGTGATCAGGCCCTCCTCGACCATTTCGATAGCGATGCGCAGGGCGGCGGTGGCGGTGCGCTTGCCCACGCGGGTCTGGAGCATCCAGAGCTTGCCCTGCTCGATGGTGAACTCGATATCGCACATATCGCGATAATGATCCTCGAGCGTCAGGAACACGCGCTCGAGCTCCTCACCTGCGGACTCAAGGCCCGGGGTGGTCTTGAGGTCGGCGATGGGCTCAGTGTTGCGGATACCGGCGACGACGTCCTCGCCTTGGGCATTAACCAAAAAGTCACCGTAGAACTCCTTGGTGCCGTCGGCCGGATTGCGCGTGAAGGCAACGCCCGTCGCAGAGGTCGCGCCCTTGTTGCCAAAGGCCATGGCCTGTACGTTGACGGCGGTGCCGAGTTCGTCGGAAATGCCATGCTGCTTGCGGTAGATGCAGGCACGCTCGTTCATCCAGCTGCCAAAGACGGCCTGAATTGCAAGGCGTAGCTGAAGCTCCGGGTCGTGCGGGAAAACGAGCTTGCCGTCAGCGACCTCGAGCTCGGGATACAGGAAGGCATCGACGTTCTCGGAGAAGATGCCCTTAAAGGTCTCGACGAGTTCCTGCAGGTCCTCAGCCGAAAGCTCGGAATCGACGCGAACGCCGGCGACCAGACGGGCCTGGGTCAGGGCGTTCTCGAACAGGTCGGCGTCAACGCCCATGACGACATTGGAAAACATCTGGATAAAGCGGCGGTAGCTATCCCAAGCAAAACGCGGATTTTGCGTCTGGGCAATGAGACCCTGAACGGAGTCGTCGTTGAGGCCCAGGTTGAGGACCGTGTCCATCATGCCGGGCATGGAAAACGGAGCGCCCGAGCGCACCGACACGAGCAGCGGATCGGAGGCGTCGCCGAGCTTTTTGCCGCAGCGGGCCTCGAGGTCTGCCTCGGCGGCAACGATCTCATCGAGTGCGCCTTCGGGCCAGACGTTGCCGGCACCGGAGTACTCGACACAGGTCTGGCAGGTAATGGTAAAGCCACCGGGAACCGGCAGGCCGATACGGCTCATCTCGGCAAGGTTAGCGCCCTTGCCACCAAGCACGAAGTTCATGGACTTGTCGCCCTCAGTGACACAGGTGCCCTGGGCGTCGGTTCCAAAACGGTAAACCCTCTTGCAATCGCTCACGATACTTCCCCTTCCATGCGCTTACGCGCACGACCGTGGTAACGAATCGACCCGTCAGATGCGGGCCGTGAGGGAACTATACGGCGGGTTTTGAGCGGGCTTAAGCAGAGGATGCGCGGTTTGGTAAACGTGCTAAAACTGGCGGTAAACGGTAGGTAAAGGTGGTTACCTTATGAAGATACCACTGCAATAAAAAAGCAGGTCAAATGCGATGTTTTTGCTAAATCGCTTTATCAAAATGCTACTACTATTAGGTGCGGCGGGCGGCGCGGCGGGCGCGGGCTTCTTGGATTTCCTCCAAGTGGCTAATGATCTCGGCAGCGCTTTCCTCGATGGCCTTGCCGTCGGTACGCACCACAAAGCAGCCTAGGCGCTTCATGAGGGTACGAGCTTCCTCAAGCTCGCTGCGCACGCTCTCGGGCTCGGCATAAGAGCCGGCAACGGCACGAGCGTAGTCATCGCCCAAGCGGCTATCGCGAATCTCAGAAATAACGTCGACGGTCGAAATCAAACCGAACAGGCGCATCGGGTCGACCTCGTAAATCGACTTGGGCGGCTCCATGCCATGCGCCAGTGGGACATTGGCGACCTTGTAGCCCTGATAGGCCAAATACATCGACAGCGGCGTCTTGGACGTGCGCGATACGCCCAGCAGCACGATATCGGCACCCGACAGATCGTCGCAGCCGCGCCCGTCATCGTGCTCAACGAAATACTCCATGGCCTCGATACGATGGAAATAGCGGTCATCGGTCTTGTGAATCACGCCCGCAACGCCCTTGGGCGGCACACCGATGAGCGACGACAGCACGGCGAGCGTCGGGCCGATCAGGTCGACCGAACGGATATGCAGCATGCCCAGGTAATCGAGCACACGGGCGCGAAGCGCCGGATCGACAATGGTGTGGAACACGGCAATATCGCGATGATCGGCATCGACGCGCGGACCCACAAACGACTTGACCTGCTCCACCGAGTTCACCTTGGGCAGGCGCAAGAGACGAAAAGCCCCTTCATCAAATTGCCCGGACGCCGCAAGCACCACCTCACAAGCGGTATCACCGAGCGAGTCGGAGATAACGATAACGGTGGGACGAGCGGTGACCGGGCAATCCATGCGGGGCTCCTTTTGCGCTTATGCGCAGGCTGGCTTACTTTTTGCGAGCAAGCTCACCGATGTTTGCGATGCCGGAGAAAACGGCCTCGAAGCGGTTGAGCAGCTTAAGGCGATTATCGCGAAGCTGCTCGTCCTTGTCCATGACCATGACCTCGTCGAAGAAGCGGTCGATGGGGGCGCGCAGGGCGGCAAGGGCGGCAAATGCGGCCGGGTAATCCTCGGCAGCAAGGGCGGCGTCGACAGCGGTCTGAGCAGCCTCGGAGGCATCGGCAAGCGCGAGCTCGACCTCGCCCATCAGGGCGCGGTCGTACTCCGCGCCCAGCTCGGGCTTGGAGATGTGCGCGGCGCGGGCATAGGCGGTCGCCAGGTTATCGAACGTCTCAGCGTCGTTCTTGCGGGCCTCGTCGAGGGCGGCGCAGCGGGCGAAGAAGACGGACGGGGCGATGATGTGCACCGCGGAGACGGCGGCAACGGTATCGGCCGGGATCTTTTCGTCGCGGGCCATGCTCACCAGACGACCGTGGAAGAAGTCGCGAACCTGCTGAGCGACCTCGGCGGCGTCGAACTCGATACCCTGCTCGCTATAGAGCTCAAGGGCAAAGTCGATAAGCGACGTGGGATCGATCGGCAGACGGTCGCGCAGGATGTTGATGATGCCGATGGCGGCGCGACGCAGCGCGTAGGGGTCCGAAGAGCCAGTCGGGGGCTCGCCGATGGCAAAGATACCGGCGATGGTATCGAGCTTGTCGGCGCAGGCCACGATGCAGCCAGCGGTGCCCTCGGGCAACTCGTCACCGGCAAAGCGGGGACGATAGTGATCGCGGATGGCGTGGGCGACCTCGTCGTTCTCCCCCATCGCGCAGGCGTAGTAACCGCCCATCACGCCCTGCTGGCTCGTGAACTCGACGACGGCGTTGGATACCAGGTCAGCCTTGCACAGGCTGTCTCTTATACACATCTCCGAGCCCACGAGACTCCTGAGCATCT
>URKV01000142.1 GCA_900548565.1 uncultured Collinsella sp. | reverse complement strand
CGTAGCCCTCGTCGGCGACCTTGTCGGCGAGCGCGGTCATCTTCTTGCCGGTCTCATAGACGTTCTTGCCGTCCTCGAGATAGCCCTCCTGGCTAAAGTGCATGATCTCGATCTTCTCGGTTTCCTTCATGGCTTTTCCTTTCTGTCCTGCACGCGAATCTATACATCGCGTTTCTTTTCGATACCAATTATAGACATACACCCAACGTGTTTTTAATACCACTTTTCAATCTGTTCCAATCCTCGGTGAACGGTCGAAATTCTCTGGTGAGTGGTATTAAATTAGAATTTGATGTATAGCTAACGCCCCCGGCGTCTCCCTTGTGTGACAAAGAACAGCGTTCCTACCAGCGCAATAATGGTCGATGCTCCAAACAGTACCGTCTGGACGCCCAAAGCCTCCGCCAAAAACGGAGCCGCCAGCAGCGGCACCACGCCGGCGCTCATCAGGCCAAAACGCACAAAGCCGGTAATGCGCCCCAGGTATTTGATGTCGGCACGCTCCTGAATCAAGATCATCTGCAGCGGCTCCAGGAACCCCCAGGCCAGACCGTTAATCGCCTGACCGATAATCGCGACCCCCAGCATATCGGTGCCCACGTACACCATGGACCCAATGCCCACGGCCATGAGCGCGCCGAGCAGCAATCGCAGGTTGACATGGCGAGCAGAAAGCTTGGTCAGGATGAACGCGCCCACCGAGGAAGTGAGGCCCACGACCGAGGACAGCCAGCCCAGCCAGACGATATCCACGTTGAGCACATCGCGGTAGAACAACGACTCCAGCGAATCGAACGCGCCAAACGCAAAGAAACCCAAAAAGCCCGAGATAAAGATGAGGCGCAGATCGTGGTCGCGAAACGTAAGTCGCGCACCCTCGGCCATACCGCCCAGAATACCGCCCTTCGGCTTCTCCCCTTTTGCGGGAGCAACACACTCATGACAACCCAGAGAGAGCACGGCCGCCACACCCATCATGCCCGCCATGAGCAGATAGACCGATTGCGTGGCAAAACAGCTCACGATGGCACCACCGAGCAGCGGGCCAGCAGTATAGGCGATATTGCTGTAGAACACCATGAGACCGTTCACGCGGGTACGGCCCTCGGTGGTCGACTCCAGGTATCCCGGAAACGCATGCGTGCAGGTGTTGATAAAGCCGCCCGCAAGTCCCAAGACGCACGCGGCAAACACAAGCCCGGGGACAGACAACGGCGCTAACCCCACGCCAAGCGATAGCACTGCCGTAATCACGCACGTCACAAACGACGTCCGGCGCGGTCCAAAGCGATCGATGACCGAGCCCGACAGCATATTGCCCACCGACGTCATAAGATTGCGCACGAGCGTAATGGCGGCAACCAAAAAGGCCGTGCCGGCCAGATCATACGTGGCCGCACCGATAAGCCCCAAAAAGTAGACCGCATTGTTGGCGCACCACTGCAGGGACTCAATAAGAATCAGCCTGACCTCTGCCGGCGTCAGGCGCATTGCTTCGCGATCCTTCGCGAACATACGAACTCCTTCTATACAAAAAGGGGATGGAGGGCATAGGCCTGCTCCATCCCCTTCCCAGGTTGCAACGAAAATCTATGCAGCCGGGCCCTTACGCCAGCACGCCGAAGAACGCGCCGATGATGCCCACGACCATGGTGGCCACGATCAGCACCATGGGGTTGATCTTCTTGGACAGCAGCCAGTAGTACAGCCAGAAGGCGATCATGCCGAGCATGCCGGGCATGATGCCGTCCAGGATGTCCTGGAGGGTCTGGGCGTCGTCGCCCGAGCCGATGGCCACCGGGATGCTGGCCCAGAACATGTCCTTGCACATGGCGCCCACGACCATGACGCCCACGATTCCCACGCAGGTCATGATCTTCTGCATGAGGCCGGTCCTCTGGGCCTCGTCCAGGAAGCCCACGCCCAGCTCGTAGCCCTTGACGGCGCCCCAGATGCGCAGCGCGAAGCCGGGGACGTTGTAGATGAGCAGGAAGGCGATGGGGCCGAAGGGGTTGCCGGCCTGGCACAGGCTGATGCCCACCGCGGCGGCGACCACGCGCAGCGTCGACAGGAAGATGGAGTCGCCGATGCCGGACAGCGGGCCCATGAGGGCGGCCTTGACGTCGTTGACGCTCTCGGGCTCGATCTCGCCGCGGGCGACCTTCTCCTCCATGGCCATCGCGATGCCGCCGACGAACGGGGCGAACTGGACGGTGATGTTGAAGAACGCGCAGTGGCGGTGCAGGGCCTCGGCGTAGTCGTCGGGGCGGCCGGCGTAGATCTTCTTGAGCATGTTGGCGACCATCAGGCAGAAGGCGATGTTCATCTGCTTGTAGTAGGTCCAGGAGAACTCCATGCCCAGGGCGCCGACGTTGACGGCGCTCTTGACGAGGTCGGAGCGCGTGATCTTGTTCTCGGGACTAGAAGTCATCGTCCTCATCCCCTTCCGCGGAGAGCTGGGGCTGGGCTCCGCCCAGGCCGAGCAGGTCGAACTTGTCGATGCCGATGATGATGGCGATCAGGGCGACGCCCAGGACGGGCACGTTGGCGTAGGAGCACAGCAGGAAGCCCAGGAAGTAGAAGGGCACGAGCTGCTTGGTGAGCACCAGGCGGCCGAGCATGGCGAAGCCCATGGCAGGCAGGATGTTGGCGGCAACGCCAAAGCCAGCAAGGACAAAGGGCGGGATGAAGTCGAGCAGGCCCTGGATGGCGTCAGCACCCAGATAGAACGACAGCGAGCACAGCAGGAACGCCATGATGATACCGGTCAAACCGATCAGGAAGTGCATCGCATAGACACCCTTAAGGTTGCCCTGGCCGGAGTAGACATCAGCGCGGTCGACCAGGATCGGCAGGGCGGCGTTAAGGATGTTCTTGATGGCAAGGCACAGCGTGGCGATGGGCATGGCAAGCGCGATGGCTGCCTCGGTGCTCTGGCCCAGCTGGATAGCGAAGGCGCAGGCGAGCACGCCGCCGATCGTCTCATCAGGCGGCACGTAGGCGCCGATGGAGATCGAGCCCATGAACAGCAGCTCCAGACTCGCACCGATCGCGAGGCCGGACTGCAGGTCCCCCAGCACCAGGCCCACGAGCGGGCACAGGACGATGGGGCGGAACGCGTAGAGCGTACCGAGCTGGCAGTCGAACTTACCAAATGCGGCGATAAGTCCGATGAGGATTGCTTGGGTAAGCATACATCCCCCTTTCCATATAGGACACTACGAAGCACCCGCAGGCTCTTCGAAATTGAACGCCTAGAGCACGCTGGCGCAGTCAACCTTGGGGTCATCGGCCAGGGGTCGAATCTCGACCTCAACGCCACGATCCAGCATCTCGCGCACATCGGCTTCCTCGGCCGCGGTCAGGAAGATCTGACGAGAGACCTGACGAGCGTCGGGACGCTTCTCGTCCTTGGGCTTGGTGTTGCCCAGGTTGACCGACTTGATCTGCGGGCAGCCCTCAACAAGCTGCTTTGCCTCAGCGATAGTGGCGACGCAGATGATCATCTTGTACTTGTCGGTCACGCCCGAGTTGATAGCTTCGATTGCATGCTCCATATCTTTGATGACGAGCTTGCAGCCGGCAGGCTTGCCCATCTTGAGCGTCGTCTTCCACACCGGGTCGTTAGCGACCTTATCGCCCACGCAGAAGATGCAGTTGGAGTCAAGGCCCTGAACCCAGGAAACTGCGACCTGGCCATGAAGCAGGCGATGGTCAACGCGAAGTAGCTGAATCATAATGTGACCCCCCAAAGGTCTTGTGTCGTCATACGGCGTGTCAGTAGGTGCTGCGGATTAGAACTCTTCCTCCTCCTCGTCATCGACCAAAAGATCGTTGACAAACTTCACGCGCGTATCGTCCGCAGCGACGATGGCGCGAATCGTCTCCTCAACCGGCGCCGACTCGTCAGAGAACAGCAGCTGGATGAGCAGAGGAAGGTTCATGTTGGTAACGAGGTACGTGCGGGGACGCGTCTGGACGATCTTGGTGAACTCGTTGTTAACGCTACCGCCAAAGAGGTCGGTGCAGACAACGACATCATCGTCGGCAGACATGCCTGCCAGCAGTTTTTGGGCCTCCTCGGCCACGTCCATGCGGCCATCGACGAACATCGAAAGATCGTGGACGTTGTCGCGAGCGCCCGAGAGCAGCTCGACGCTCTCCTTGATGCCGGTGGCGAAGTGCGCATGGCTGGCGATGATGTACTGTCTCATTCTGTGTTCCTCTCAATAGCCCGGCACGTTCCCGCACCCGTTTTCTTTAGTAGTCGAACTGGTGATAGTAGCGACGATACTTGAGGTTGTGCTTGGTGACCGTCTCGTAGTAGCGAGCCAGGCGGTCGGTCACGAGCACCGTCAGAATCCACGGGGAGACGATGACGCGGAACTCGTCGTCAAGGCCGGGGATCGCGAACTCGGCGGTGTCGA
>URKV01000141.1 GCA_900548565.1 uncultured Collinsella sp. | reverse complement strand
GACGGAAAGCACATTAAGTGCTTTCCTTTGCGTGCGGAACTCGCGACAAACTTAAACAGCGGGCCGCCCGGACCGGGAATCCGACGTGCTCGTCGGGGCAACGTTCCCTGCCAAAAAGGGACAGGTTAATTTTGGTCGGTTTTATCTGGGGAAACGTCGCGCTCCGGCGGTGATCTGCTTTCGTCTGTCGCATGGAAATCGGCGGCGTTTTCGGAAGTATGCGGCAAATTTTGGACTTGCTGAGCGCACAGGGGTTTTGCGATAACAAATCAGCAGGTAGAGCGCTTGAGCATATGCGGTGTGGTCGGCCCATCAAGATTTTGCCGCATACTTCCGAAATTCAGACGAATATCACTCGCTTTAACCGCCCATTTAACGCAAAATGAACCGCTTCCCCTAGTAGGAAGCGGTCCCAAATCTCACGAATAGACGATGGTAAAGGGTTCCGACGTTTCGGTGCCCTCTGTTGAAGTGCAGCGTGTGCCCTCAAGCGTTACTGAGACCACTTGGTCGACATCAATCAACTTCGTTGGCACCCAGATGTTCTCTCCGCTATTGCGCGTATAAGAAAAATATAAGTTGAACGTCCCTGCGTCGTCATCTTCGATAATCTGCTCCGATTCATCCTTGTAGGTAACCGTCAACTTCTTCGTGACTGCGTCAATGCCCAGATCATCGATGTGTGTCTGGATAGAAAACGGGCTGATCTCGAGAGGCGAGTCATCGGAGCGGAGTTCCTTTGTATCGACGTACGCTCCAACGCTAAACTCGGGCGTCGATGCCTCGAACGGCTTCGCATCCTCGCCTTCGCCCTCGGTCCACGAGATATTCCAGGTGACCGCATGTTGAAAACCTCGCTCGCGATCCATAGAAGCAAAGTACATCGTGCCATTAATGACAGTATCGCTTGATGTGTCCTTATCAATGGTGCAGCGTGTGTCAGCCCATTCCTCGCCGAAGTTCATGCTGGGCGTGCCGATGCCTTGTTCTTCTTCACCATAGAGAACAAGTTCGCCTGTCTCTGCTGCCGGCTTGTAGTAGTTAACGCCATTTGGATTGGACAGCGTAAACGTCACGGCACCGCAACCGTTTTTATCGATAGCCATCTCATGGATATCAAGCGTATAGCCGTTACCCTCGACGGACAGATTAACCTTCTGGACTGTGCCCTCCAGGCTTTGGGGCGCAATGCCGTCACCAAACTCTCTGGTGTAGGTGTATTTAGTCCCCGATGAGCCGCCATTAGTCCAGGTAATGGAATCCCCGTTGCCGTGGTTTCCCCAGGCTGAGGCAAAATAGCCGGAATTGACAACGGCGTAGGCGACCCCTCCGGTCGCCAACACTCCGGCAAGACATCCGATTACGGCAACATAGAGAGGCTTCGCGTGGCCCTTTCGATGAAGCGGCTCACCCGCAGCGGTATTAAGGACGCGATCTGCAAGATTGCTATCGGCTTGGATGGACTCGAAGGCCTGCTTGATTTGATTGGATTTCACGGTCGCCCTCCTCTAGGATCAATTTGAGCTTCGATCGACCGCGAGCTAAACGCGTTCGAACGGTCGCGGCTGGCACATGCAGTAACTCGGCAATCTCTGCGGTCGAAAAGCCCAGATAGTAATAGAGCACGATGGGAACACGGAATCGCTCCGGAAGTCGCATAACGTCTGACAGGACCGCCTTGGTCTCATCCTGCGCCGCCGAAAGCGAATCGGCCAGGTTCTCAATATCCTCCACACGCCTCCATGGCTTTCGAAAGAGCGATTTACATTCATTGATCGTGACCCGGATAAGCCAGCGGCGAAGATGTTCCCAACTTTCAAAGTGCCCATCGCTTTTAAGCAACTTAAGAAAGACATCTTGGGCAACATCGTCGGCATCGGCGCAATCGCGCAGGTACGTCAATGCGATCCGAAACACGACATCCCGGTGATCTTCGACCGCCTGTCTAAATGCTTGTTCTTCCATAATCACCTCCTGGTGACGTTAATGATTATCGATGAGGCCCTCACCATAGATACGCTCTGGCCGGACGAATTGTTTCAAATTCAAGCAGGAAAAACCCACCAAAATAAACCTGTCCCTTTTTGGCAAAAGGAATCCCCTTCTGTGCGCGGGGTAGATTCCCGGAACGGGCCGCCCGCTGTTTAAGTTTGCTGCTCTACAGTCCTGCGCAAGACGGAAAGCACATTAAGTGCTTTCCTTTGCGTGCGGAACTCGCGACAAACTTAAACAGCGGGCGGCCCGTTCCGGGAATCCGACGTGCTCGTCGGGGCAACGTTCCTCACCAAAAAAGACCCGCTTCCCTGTTGGGAAACGGGTCTTTGGAAGGACGGTTAACGTACTAGGAAATTACTCCTCGTCGTTGTCCTTGGCCTCTTCGGCGTCGTCGGTGTCCACGAGCTGGTTGAGCAGCTCATCGAGGGAAGCCATGTCCTCGTTGATAGCGCCGTTGGCGGGAGCCTTCTTGTCGTCGATCGGGGCGCCCAGGAGCTCCTCGTCGGCGTCGGCGTGATGCGTCGGCGCGGCGGAGGTGCCCAGCAGGATGTCGTCCGGACCGTCGGGGCTAAAGACCATCTGCAGCAGCTGCGAGAGGTCTTCCTCGTCGGCAACGTCGTCGTTGTTCTCGAGGATGTAGAGCAAGTCGTGGGCCTCCAGGCCGTCACGGAGCTCCTCGATCGCCTTGGCACCGATGCCATCGATGCGCAGCAGATCCTCCTCGGACTTGCCGACCAGGTCGCCGACCGTCTCGATGCCAACCTCGCTGAACTTGTTGGTCCAGCGCTGCGACACGCCCAGGTCGTCGAACAGGTACAGACGAGCCTTCTCGGCGGAGATGGTGTGGCCGTTGCGGGTGAACGAACCGTCAGCACCACCGAACTCGTCGTAGCCGGCCCAGTCGAGCTGCTGCGGGAGCTGCTCGTCCAGGTCCTTGAGCTCAACAGGAGCCCACTCGGGCAGCGACTTGGCGTTGGGCGAAGCCGGGCCGTCGATGTCGACATAGCCGTCGGCCGTGCGATACGTCAGCTTGGCGTTGGCGTACGGCTTGAGGCCAGTACCAGCCGGGATCTTCTTACCGACGATGACGTTGGACTTAAGGTCGAGCAGGTGGTCGACCTTGCCCTCAATGGCAGCCTCGGTAAGGACGCCGGCGGTACGGATGAACGAAGCGCTCGACAGCCAGGAGTCGATGTTGGACGCGACCTTGAGCGTACCCAGGATGACGGGCTCGGCCACAGGAGCCTGACCGCCCAGACGGGCAACGCGCTCGACCTCGTCGGCGAACTCGTAGCGGTCGACGTACTGACCAAGCAGGTACTTGGAGTCGCCGGGGTTGGTGATCTGAACGCGACGCAGCATCTGACGTGCGAGCACCTCGATGTGCTTGTCGTTCAGGTCGACGCCCTGGCTGGTGTAGACGTCCTTGACGCTCTCGACGAAGGTGTGCATCGTCGACTCGATGTCGGTCAGCTTGCGCAGGTTGCGGAAGTTGACGAAGCCCTTGGTGATCTGGTCGCCGGCGCGAACCTCGCAGCCGTCCTCGATCTCGGGCATAAAGCGCACCGATGCGGGGACGCGACGCTCGTCGAGGACACGGGTGTGATCCTCGGAGTCGGTGAGCGTCAGCACGTACTCGGACTTCTCGGGCTTAATCGAGAGGTGACCGGAGTACGGAGCCAGCTCGGCCTCGCGACCCAGAATCTTCTCGTTGACGTTGCCGACGATATCGAACATACGGCTGACCGTAGGCAGACCCTGCGTAATATCGTCGACGCCAGCGACACCGCCGGAGTGAATGGTACGCATCGTAAGCTGCGTACCGGGCTCGCCGATGGACTGGGCGGCAATAATGCCGACGGCAGTACCGATGGCGACCGGACGACGGGTGGAAAGATCCCAGCCGTAGCACTTCTGGCACACGCCGTACTTGGAGCGGCAGGTGAGCAGCGCGCGGAGCTTGACCTTCTTGAGGCCCGCATCGACCATCTTCTGGATGTCGGCGACCTTCTCGATGTAGCCGTCCTGCTCAAAGAGCACGGTGCCATCGGGAGCCACGACGTCCTCGATGAAGCAACGGCCGACGAGGTCAGTGTTGAGGTCGGTGGTGCCGGGGATGATGAGGTTGTAGGTGACGCCCTCGTGCGTACCGCAGTCCTCCTCGCGGACGATGACGTCCTGGGCCACGTCGACCAGACGACGGGTCAGGTAACCAGAGTCCGAGGTGTGGGATGCGGTATCGACCAGGCCCTTACGGGCGCCGTAGGTCGAAATGAAGTACTCGAGCGGCAGCAGGCCCTCGCGGAAGTTCGCCTTAATGGGAAGGTCGATCGTCTCGCCGGACATGTCTGCCATCAGGCCACGCATGCCGCCGAGCTGACGCAGCTGGGTCTTAGAACCTGTCTCTTATACACATCTCCGAGCCCACGAGACTCCTGAGCATCTCG
>URKV01000140.1 GCA_900548565.1 uncultured Collinsella sp. | reverse complement strand
GAAACGGCTGCCGCGTCGACCGAGCTGGATGACGCCGCCAAGGCTGCGGCCGAGCGCGAGGCTCGCCGCCAAGCGCTCTACGAGGAAAACGAACGTGCCGAGGACGAGCGCGCCCGCGCCGAGGCGGAGCGTATGCGCGACGTGGACGACGAAGACGAGGACGAGACGCCTCGGGATACCTGGGCGACGGTGCGCCGCCTGTGGAGTGAGGCTGCCGGCGACCATTGGCGCTTCTATATCGTGTTCGCGAGCATTGTGTTCTATGCCATCTTTAACACTGCCGCGCCGGCATATAGCGCCCGCGTGATCGATGAGCTGTGGAGCCACATTCAGGTGGCGTTTGCCAACGACACCACCTTCAACATCACCTGGGAGAACTGCGGCAGGACCATCTTCATCTACTTTATGATTTGGACGGCTGCTGCCTCGTTCTATGCGCTCCAGAGCTTTTTGATGTCGAGCGTCGCTGAGCGCCTCAATCTGCGCCTGCGCAACCGCATCGCCCAAAAGCTCAATCGTCTGCCGCTCGCCTTTTTTGACGCACATCGTCCCGGTGAGGTCGTCAGCCGTGCGACCAACGACTTGGACAAGATGTCCGAGAGCATGCAGCGCGGCTTGCTGCAGCTGCTGGTATCGATCGGCACGGTTGTTGGTGCTGTGAGCGTGATGTTCGTGTTCAGCGTGCAGCTTACGCTCGTCTTTCTGTTCTTTACGGCACTGTCGCTGCTGGTGACCAAAGTGGTCTCGCGTCGCACACATGACGTGACGGGCGAGCGTCAGGAGTGGGTGTCCAAAATCACGAGCGCGGTCGAGGAAGGCTATTCGGGCCGTCTGGTGATCCGCGCGTTTAACCGCGAACGTCAGAGCTCCGCTGAGGTGCACGAGGCTTCGAAGGAACTGGCTCGTGTGAGCACCAAGGCCGACTTTATGATCAATGCTGTCGGCCCCGCAGTGCGCTTTATCGGCCGTTTGGCGCAGATCGTTATTGCGCTTGTGGGCTGCAGCATGCTGGTTGCCGGTCACATGACCGTCGGCGTGTTCCAGGCGTTCTTCCAGTTTATCTACGAGGCGTCCGAGCCCATGACGCAGTTGTCGTTTACCTTCAACTCGCTGCAGAGTGCGCTGGCGAGTGCAGAGCGCGTGTTCGACCTGCTCGATGAGCCCGAGATGGAGGCCGATCCGCTGCCGGACAAGGCCGCCAAGCTGCCGGGTCGCGTGGAGGGCCGCGTCTCCTTTGAGCATGTGCGCTTTGGTTATTCGCCCGACAAGCCGCTTATGCGCGACGTGTCGTTTACCGCCGAGCCGGGCCAGAAGATTGCCGTGGTGGGAACCACGGGCGCAGGCAAGACGACGCTCATCAACCTGCTCATGCGCTTCTACGAGATTGACGGCGGGCGTATTACGCTCGACGGCGTGGATACGAGCCGCATGGACCGCGGCGAGCTACGGCAGCAGTTTGGCATGGTGCTGCAGGACGCCTGGCTGTTCGACGGCACGATTGCCGAGAATATCGCCTACGGCTGCCCCGAGGCGACGCGCGACGAGATCGTGGCGGCTGCGCGCGCCGCGCAGGTCGACTTCTTTGTGCGCACCATGCCGCAGGGCTACGACACGCGCGTGGCCAACGATGCCGAGAGCATCAGCCAGGGCCAGCGTCAGCTGCTGACCATCGCTCGCGTGCTGCTCAACAACCCGGCGATTCTCATTCTGGACGAGGCGACCTCAAGCGTGGACACGCGTACCGAGCTTGCTATCGGCCGCGCCATGGACGCGCTCATGCGCGGGCGCACGAGCTTTGTGATCGCGCATCGCCTGTCGACGATCGTGGACGCCGACCTGATCTTGGTCATGGATCACGGCAACATTATCGAGCAGGGCACGCATAAGGAGCTGCTGGCTGCCGAGGGTGCCTACGCCGACCTCTATTTGAGCCAGTTCGCCTAATGTGACAAAGGGACAGTCCCACATGTCACATCAAAAAGAAAGGCGCGCCGGGGATGAATTCCCTGGCGCGCCTTCTTGCGTTGATGCCGATGTCGTTTTGTACCGCTTGCGTTCCTAGCGTTCGTCCACGAGCTTTGCGACGAGGGCTTTGAGCTCGGCCACCTCTCGCTCGAGTTCTTTGACGCGGCGGGCGTTCTCGGTGATGCCTTGACGGTTGAGCGCGGACTGCTCGGCGGCATCGTCGGGCATGTACTCGCGATGCTGCTTGGCATCGAAGCTCTCCTCGAACACGCGGCAGCCGTTGCGCTTGATGATGCGTCCCGGCACGCCCACGACGGTGCAGTTGTCGGGCACGTCCTTAACGACGACCGAGTTGCCGCCGATCTTGACGTTGTTGCCGATGCGGATGTTGCCGAGCACCTTGGCGCCCGTGCCCACGGTGACGTTGTTGCCGAGCGTTGGGTGGCGTTTGCCGGTCTCGTTGCCGGTACCGCCGAGCGTGACGCCCTGGTAGAGCACGCAGTTGTCGCCCACAATGGTGGTCTCGCCAATGACGACGCCCATGGCGTGGTCGATAAAGAAATGCTTGCCGATTTGTGCGGCAGGGTGGATCTCAACGCCAGTGATATGGCGGGTGATTTGCGAGAGCACGCGGGCGAGTGAGCGATGACCGTGCTCCCAGAGCCAGTGCTCGGGCACGTGGTTCCACTTGGCGTGCAGGCCAGGATAGGAAAGGAAGATGACTAGACCGTTTTGCGCGGCGGGATCCTGCGCTTGGACGGTCTTGATGTCCTCGCGAATGGTATTGATAAAGCTCACCGGCCGCCCTCCCTTAGCGCCATGGCAATGCGATTCAATAAAGTATAGCGATTCGCTAGGGATTAGGAAGGATAATCTTGACGGTATTGCACGACAGGTGTCAGTTATGCAAACTTGCTGGTAATGGGGTCATGCTTTTGTGGGGTTGCGCACGAGGGGGCGCCGCAACCGTATACTGGTCAACTTGGACGTATCCGCGCCCACAACTGAGAGGTTTTACTTCATGGGTTTCATCAATTTTATCGCCGAGCTGCTCAAGGATCCGCGCACCGCGATCGCCAGCTGGATTGCCGCCGGCCCGCTTATGGCCTACGGCTGCGTGTTCCTGATCATCTTTATCGAGACGGGCGTGGTGTTCTTCCCGTTCCTTCCCGGTGATTCGCTGCTGTTCGCCTCGGGTTTCTTTGCCCACAACGGCGGCTTTAACATCGTGGCGCTTCTGGCCACCGCATGGGCCGCTGCCATTTTGGGCGATCAGTGCAACTTTATGATCGGTCACTTCTTTGGCCGCAAGATCATCGCTTCGGGCAAGGTCAAGGCCATGACGCCCGAGCGCATCAAAAAGTCCGAGGACTTCTTGGACAAGTGGGGTCACCTGGCCATCTTCCTGGGTCGCTTCTTCCCGTTTATCCGCACCTTTGTGCCCTTCATCGCTGGCATGGGCGGCATGCACTGGCGCAACTTTGTCATCTTTAACGTGCTGGGCGGCATTACCTGGTCGACGGTCTTTACGCTGCTGGGCTACTTCTTTGGCGGCATTCCCTTTGTGCAGGAGCACTTTGAGCTGCTGATTATCGGCATCGTTGCCGTGTCGATCATCCCGACCGTGGTCGGTCTGGTCAAGGCTAAGCTGGGTAAATAGAACGCGTAGCTCGAGCCAGCGCGCAAACCGTGCAGTTGAGGCCCGTCGCCGTTTACGGTGGCGGGCCTCTTCAGCTTCGGTCAAATGAAATTACTTTAGTTAGTTAAAGAAAAACGTTTTATCCGACGCGCGTGCGGAGTACAATCTCGTGCATGCGAATCGACGTGCCATCGGTTTTGATGCTGTTCGCGTGTCCCGTCCGGCTCTACGCTCCGGGCGTGCGACGTTGCGACGCGGTCGGCCTCGGTCCTTGCGTGCGGGTTCGCGAGTTTGCAACTGTGTATGTAAGGAGCGACATATGACTGTCGAGAAGAAGGATATCGATTGGGGTAGCCTCGGCTTTGGCTACATGAAGACCGATTACAGCTACGAGGCTCATTGGAAGGATGGCGAGTGGGACGAGGGTGGCCTGACCACCGACCACACCCTGCATGTCTCCGAGTGCGGCGGCATCTTCCATTACTGCCAGGAGGTCTTTGAGGGCCTGAAGGCCTACACCGCCGAGGACGGCAGCATCGTCTGTTTCCGTCCCGACATGAACGCCGAGCGTATGTACAACTCTGCCCAGCGCCTCGAGATGCCCCCGTTCCCCAAGGACAAGTTCGTTGAGGCCGTCAAGCAGGTCGTTTCTGCTAACGCCGCCTGGGTTCCGCCCTTCGGTTCTGGTGCAACCCTGTACGTGCGTCCGTTTATGATCGGCTCCGGTGACGTGATCGGCGTGGCTCCCGCTCCTGAGTACACGTTCCGCATCCTCGTGACCCCGGTCGGTCCGTACTTTAAGGGTGGCCTCAAGCCCGTCAAGCTGCGCGTTTCCGAGTATGACCGTGCCGCACCGCACGGCACCGGCAACTGTCTCTTATACACATCTGACGCTG
>URKV01000139.1 GCA_900548565.1 uncultured Collinsella sp. | reverse complement strand
TCTACACGCGTAAGATCGTCGGCAGCGTCAGATGTGTATAAGAGACAGGGCCAGACCGGACATTCGAGGCAGCCGAATCGGCGCCCCCGGTCATTCCGTTCTCTGTCTGGGCTTCACCCGTGGCATCGGCAGCCTGAACGCCCGTAGCCTGACCCTCCACCACACGCGCGGTGGACTCGCTCAGCAACGACGTCTCCACCGCATTTTGCTCCGTCAGCACCCAGATGCCCGCCAGCGTTGCAACGAACAGAACAATCGCGGTCCATCCGATTATTTGTTTTACGCGCGCCAAGGGCCAACCTCCTTTTTTTGAATATCAGCGAGTGTAGCCCCAAATGGCATCGTCACCGTATCAAAATTTGAATCGCAACAGGAAGCGACAAAGCGACGCAAACCCCTACCCCGCCTCGCGCATCCAGCGATCGAACGTCCCCACGCACACGCCCAGGCACTTTGCTGCCTGGCTGCGGGTAATATCGCCTGCCTCATAGCTATCGCGCACCAGCTCAAACTGAGGAGGGCACGGCTTGCGAGGTCGACCGAAACGGACCCCTCGCGCCCGCGCCGCTGCAATTCCCTCCGCTTGGCGCCGATGGATATTCTCGCGCTCCACCTGCGCCACGTAGCTCAGCAGTTGCAGCACAATATCGGCAATCAGGGTGTTGGTCACATCCGGCGCGCCGCTGGCCCTAGCGCGCGTGTCAAGCAATGGCATGTCCAACACCACAATGGCAACCCCGAGCTCCTTGGTAATGCGTCGCCATTCCTCAAGAATCTCGGAGTAATTACGACCAAGTCGGTCGATAGAAAGCACCACCAGCACGTCCCCGTCTCCCAGGACGTGCAACAGCTCGCGATAATGCGGTCGATCGAAGTCCTTGCCGCTCGCATGGTCGGCATAAATATTCGCTGAGCCCACGCCATAGGCGCCCAGCGCATCCAGCTGCCGATTCAGATTCTGATCGCGCGAACTCACCCGCGCATACCCGTACACCGTCGCCATCTCATCCCCGCTTTCTTGTAAACCTGCCAAAAGGGACAGGTTTATTTTGGTAGGTTTTACCTCTCAAATAGCAGGTAAGCGGGCGGCCGAGCAGACGGCAAGGTAGCCACTATTCAAATGCGGAGGGCGGCCCCGAAAGACCGCCCTCCGCTCTCTCGCCACGAGTCGGGATTTAGCTAATGGATAAGCTTAAAGTCCAAGTGTCCACGCGTGGTATTGACGCGCGAGACCTCGATAATCACGCGCTGGCCCAGTTCATAGCGAGTCCCCGTGTCGGCGCCCGTCAGCGTAAGCGCGTCCTCGTCGAACTCGAACCACTCGTTGCCCAGGCTCTTAATTGAAACCAGGCCCTCGACCTGTGTTAGGTCCAAGCGCACAAAGAGGCCCATGCTGCTAACCCACGAGACGGTTCCGGCATAGCGCTCACCCAGACGGTCCTCATAGTACTGGGCAATCTTGATCTTTTGCGTCGCATGGCTGGCGGCATCTGCCGCGCGCTCGGCATCGCTGCATGCGCGGCAGATCTGCGGCAGAATGCGCGGCAGCGACTCGCGCCCCTTGCCGATCAGCCGCGGCGTACGGACCAAGGCGTCCTTGCCGCCGAGCTGCTCATAGGCCAACTGCAGTTTGAGCACGCGGTGCACCACCAGATCGGGGTAGCGACGGATGGGACTCGTAAAGTGACAGTAGCACGGCGCGGCGAGCGCAAAGTGGCCCTCGTTGCGCGGCTTGTACAGCGCGCGCTGCATGCTGCGCAGAAGCAGCGTGTTGACGAGCGGTGCGTTGGCCGTACCGGCGGCAGCATCAACTGCAGCCTGCAGCTCATCGGGGCTCCCCAGGGCAATACCGGCAGCACGGCGATCGTCGATGATGCCTAGCTGCGCCAGCGCAACGGCGGCACCGTGCAGGCTATCGGGGCTCGGATCCTCATGCACGCGATAGCAGGCCTCGATATCACGGTCTGCCAGCCACTCTGCAACGCACTCGTTGGCGAGCAGCATGGCCTCCTCGATAAGCGACGTGGCACACGAACGCTCACGCGCCACAATCTGCACGGGCACTCCGTCCTCATCCAATAGAGCGCGAATCTCGGCCGTGTCAAAATCGACTGAGCCGCGGGCGCGACGAATACGACGGCGGAGTTCGGCGAGTTCGTTAGCGGCGACAAGGAAATCGCAGAGGTCGACGTTGTAGCCGCGGGCGGCCTCCTCGCACGCAAGACCGCGCTCAAGCGCTTCCTCGCGCGAGGTCTCGGCAGCCGCAACATCCTCGGCCGCACCCTCCAGCACCGAATACTCAACCGCGCCGGCACGCACCAGCAGCGCCTCGGCGCCGTCATAGTCCATACGCACACGCGAGCGAATCACGCTGGGGTACGGATCGTAATGCCGCACGCGACCCTGCGCATCGAGCTCGATATCGACGGTAAACGCAAGACGGTCCTCGTCAGGGCGAAGCGAGCACAGGTCACAGGACAGGCGTTCGGGCAGCATGGGAAGCACACGATCGGCCAGATACACCGATGTCGTACGATGACGAGCCTCAAGATCGATATGCCCGTCCCAAGCCACATAGCGTGAAACGTCGGCGATATGCACACCCAGCTTGTAGCCACCCTCAGGCGTGCGCTCCAACGAAATGGCATCGTCAAAGTCGCGCGCGTCGACTGGGTCGATCGTGATGACAAAGCGGTCGCGCAGATCGCGGCGGAGCGGGTCCTTAAGCGCCGCGGACACATCGAGCGAAAGCCCCTCGGCCTCGTCCAGCGCGGCCTCGGGATAGCTATCGGTATAGCCGTAACGCGCCATCACATATTGAACACCCAAATCGGGCGCGTCATCTCCGCCGATGCGGCGTTCGATCGTCACGGTACCCGATTCCAGGCGCGTCGGGTAGGTCAAAATGCGCGCGACAACAGCATCACCCGGGTGGACGCCCAGACGATCCGCCGAGGTATCCTCGGGCAGAATGAAGAAGTCGGCCTTCAGACGCGAATCGAGCGGCTCGATCACACCGAGCGGACCGGCGGTCTGGTACGTGCCCACCACGCTTATGGCTGCGCGCTCAACCACGCCTTCGATCACGGCGCGACGCTCGCCATGCGGGCTGTTCTTAATGCTCACGGCAACGGTATCGCCGTCCATGATCTCACGCTTACCGCGGCCCATGACCTTGTAGTCGCCGTTTTCGGTTACAACGTAGGCGCTGTGCTCATGGAGCTGCACGCGCCCGGTCAGGCTCGGACGGCGTTCGCTGCGCACCGGCCCGCGCTTATTGCGAGCTCCACGCTTATGCTTGTTATTGCGCCCCATGGCGCCTCCTAACTATCGATTGCCGTTTACATCCCAAGAGTCTACCCAAATGATCCCTAGGGGACAAAAAACGGGCCGCCCCATAAGAGACGACCCGTTGGAAGGGATGAATTCCAGGCATGCCTACACGCGCAGGTAGCGGCGCATGGCGATGGCAGAACCAAAGAGACCGATAATCACGCCGACCAGAATCAGCGCAGCGTAGGTCACCAGGTAGTACTGCATCGGCAGGGCAAACGACATCCAGCCGATGCTCTCCTGCAGACGCGGAATCATCAGATTGCGCAGCAGCTCCAGAACGCCGATGGAAAGCAGCGAGCCCAAAATGGCCTGCAGCACGCCCTCGGCGATAAACGGGCCACGAATGAAGCCGTTGCTGGCGCCGACCAGACGCATAATCGCAATCTCACGACGACGCGCCGTGATGGACAGGCGAATCGTGTTGTTGATGAAGATGAATGCGATAAAGGTCAGAAGGCCAACGAGCACCACGGCGGCGATGCGGATGTAGTTGGTCACCTGGAACAGGCGGCTCACTTCCTCCTGGCCGTACAGCACACTCGCGTTGACGTCGCCGTCATCCGCGATCTTTTGGAAGTCGGCATTCTTCTTGAGCTTCTTGGCCGTGCTCTCGACCTTGGACGGATCGTCCATCTCAATCGCAAACGAGGCGGGCAGCGGGTTCTGGCCGTCGAGCGCGCTCATGGTGGCGTCGGCGTTACCCGACATCTTGCTCGTATACTCGGCCAGCGCGTCGTCCTTGTCCTTATAGGTCACGGACTTGACGTTGCTCCACGTCTTGAGCTCGGCCTCAAAAGCCTGAACATCGGCCTGATCGGCGTCATCGCTAATGAACGCGTTGATGACAACCTGATCCTCGACGGTGCCGATCACGGAGTTCAGCATCGCGGAGCCCATGATGAACAGGCCGATGATAAACAGCGAAAGGAAGATCGTGATGACGGCGCCGAGCGAGGTAGTCCAGTTACGGAAGAAGTGGCTGATTGCCTCTTTGAAGGAGTAGCCCACGTTAGTTGGTGCCATAGTTGCCGTAACCTCCCCTCTCCTGGTCGCGGATAACGTGGCCGCCCTCGAGGGCGATCACGCGACGGTGCATGCTATCGACCATCTCGCGGTCGTGCGTGGCGACGATCACGGTGGTGCCGCTGTCTCTTATACACATCTCCGAGCCCACGAGACTCCTGAGCATCTCGTA
>URKV01000138.1 GCA_900548565.1 uncultured Collinsella sp. | reverse complement strand
TCCGCACATGTGCGGATGAATGTGGGAGGTGTTCGGATAAAGTCGATAATCAAGGTACTTGCGTATGGCCACAACAGGGTGCTATAGTATTAGAGTTTTGTCTATCTTAGGGGTATTATCCCCTTTTTGAATTGCACCTTCTGGAGGCCCTGTTCATGGAAGAGATGGAAGTCAATCACGTCGACGACATCCACGAGAAGCTGACCGATATGGTGGGCGATCGCGTTAAGGTGAAGGCCAACATGGGCCGCACCCGCGTCGTCGAGCGCATGGGCACCATCAAGAGCGTCCATCCGGCAGTCTTTATCGTCGAGGTCGACGAGCGCCGTGGCCGCAAGTCGCGTCAGTCCTACCAGTATATTGATGTTCTCACCGGCCAGGTCGAGCTGTTCGACCCCGAGAGCGGCGAGCACATTTTTACTCCGCTCGGCAATCAGCTCGAGGAGCACTAGCGGTGACCGATTGGTCCCTGACCCTTTCCGCGCCGGCAAAGATTAACCTCTATCTGGGGGTTCATACCGAGCGTGACGACCGCGGCTACCATAAGGTCGATTCCCTGATGGCAGCCGTCGGCCTTGTCGATACCGTGACGGTTACGCCGGCACAGGCGCTGACCGTTCAGACGATTCCGACGTCCGACTTTCCCATGCAAAAGAATACGGCGTATCGTGCTGCGCTCGCTATGGCCGAGCATTATGGTCGCGAAGCCAACGTCTGCATCACGATTGAGAAGCGCATCCCGCTGTGTGCCGGCCTGGGCGGTCCTTCGACGGATGCCGCGGCGGTCATTGTCGCCTTGGCAGAGAGTTGGGGTATCGACCGTGCCGATCCCGCGCTGGACAACATCGCGCGCGGCATTGGCGCCGACGTTCCCTTCTTTTTGCATGTCAGCCCTGCATTTTACGTGGGTGGGGGAGACGTGCTGGCAACCGAGTACCCCGCACTGCCCGCGACACCCGTCGTGCTGGTCAAGCCGCGCGAGGCAAGCGTTTCAACAATTGAAGCCTATCGACGTTTTGACGAGACCCCAGCGCCTGCGGACAAGCCCGGAGCGATCGCATCTGCCCTTCGCTCGGGAGATGCAGAGGCGGCCTACGCGCTCGTCCACAACAACCTGGGTGTCATTTCCGCGCAGATGGAGCCGCGGATTCAAACGGTGCTCGACTGGCTTCGTTCACGGGACGGTACCATTGCCGCAAACGTGTGCGGTTCGGGTGCCTGCTCGTTTGCTCTCTGCGATAGCGCCGCCACGGCAGCCAATCTTTCGGCAGCCGCTCAACAAAACGGCTGGTGGGCTTATGCAACGGAGCTCGTTTCCGACACGGTTCGCATTGAAGCGCCAAAGAAGTAAAAATTTCTCTGGCACACGACGGAAATCTTTGTTACTATAGTCGAGCTAACGGGTTGTGGCTCAGTTTGGTAGAGCACTGCGTTCGGGACGCAGGGGTCGCTGGTTCAAATCCAGTCAACCCGACCAGAGCATGAGGAGGGACCGCTTCTTGCGGTCCCTTTTTTTAGCTATTGTTGTGATACCGCGATACCCGCGGTATACTCATTCGAGCTTGTCTCGCTGTATTGTGGAGGTCTACATGTTTGGACTGAGGGCTCCTGAGCTCATCATTATTCTCGTCGTTGTCCTGATTATCTTTGGGCCCAAGAACCTGCCGAAGCTCGGTAAGTCCCTCGGCTCTACTGTCAAGAATATCCGCGAGGGTATGGAGGGCGACGATAAGGGCGAAACCAAGCAGGCCGAGGACGTTGTGGTCGAGGAGTCCAAGGAGGACAAGGAGATCGCAGAGCTCGAGGCCAAGCTCGCTGCTGCCAAGCAAAAGAAGGCAGAGGACAGCGACGCGGACGCAGAGTAGTCCCATCCCTTTGGGGTGAGCACCTGACCGGCTTGCCCGCAGGCTAGCCGGTCTTTTTCGTTTTTGTTGACAGTTGATCGTTACATCATAGTTGGGGAGATATCCGTATGGACGCAAGCCAGATCGTACTGACCGCTGAGGGCCGCCAGAAGCTCGTCGAGGAGCTCGCTTGGCGTGAGGGCGATTACGCCAAGGAGATCGTCGAGGACATCAAGGAAGCCCGCGCGTTCGGCGACCTTTCGGAGAACTCCGAGTACGATGCCGCCAAGGACAAGCAGGCACAGAACGCCGCTCGTATCGCCGAGATTCAGGCCATCCTCGCCAACGCTCAGATCGCTGCCAGCACGGGCGACCTAACCGTCTCCATTGGCTCGACTGTTACCCTGGTCGACCCCAACGGTGAGCTTATCGAGGTCACGCTTGTCGGTACCACCGAGACCAACTCGCTCGAGCACAAGATCTCCAACGAGTCTCCGGTCGGCCACGCCATCATTGGTCATGGCGAGGGCGATTCCGTCGAGGTCGTTACGCCTTCCGGCAAGACTCGCGTCTACACCATCGCCAAGATCGCACGCTAGACCACGGTCCCGCGTAAAGGTATGTTTTCGCTCCCTGGGACCGAATCCTGGGGAGCGTTTTAGTTTGAGGAGCTAACTATGGCAGAAAACCAGAACGCCGCCGATCAGGCATCGACACTCAACGACGAGCGCGCCACCCGCCTGGCCAAGCGTGCCTCCCTGTTCGAGGCGGGCCAGAACCCGTATCCCGAGCACTCCGAGATTGAGGACTACGTCGTCGACATCGAGACTAAGTACGCCGAGCTCACCGATGGCGAGGACACCGAGGACGTCGTGAAGATCGGCGGCCGTGTGGTTGCCAAGCGCGGTCAGGGCAAGATTATGTTCATCGTCGTGCGCGACGCGACTGGCGAGATCCAGCTGTTCTGCCGCATCAACGATATGGACGAGGCCGCCTGGAACACGCTCAAGGCACTCGACCTGGGCGATATCCTGGGCGTGACCGGCGTAGTCGTGCGCACCAAGCGTGGCCAGCTTTCCGTTGCCCCCAAGAGCGCGACGCTGCTGTCCAAGGCCGTTCGCCCGCTGCCCGAGAAGTTCCACGGTCTCTCCGACAAGGAGACCCGCTATCGTCAGCGCTATGTCGACCTGATCGCCAACAACGATGTTCGCGAGACCTTCCGCAAGCGCTCGCAGATTCTCTCCACGTTCCGCCGCTTTATGGAGTCCGATGGCTACATGGAGGTTGAGACTCCTATCCTGCAGACCATCCAGGGCGGAGCTACTGCCAAGCCGTTCATCACGCACTTCAACGCGCTCGATCAGGAGTGCTACCTGCGTATCGCCACCGAGCTGCACCTCAAGCGCTGCATCGTCGGCGGCTTTGAGCGCGTGTTCGAAATCGGTCGCATCTTCCGCAACGAGGGCATGGACCTTACCCACAATCCCGAGTTCACCACGATGGAGGCCTACCGCGCCTTCTCCGATCTCGAGGGCATGAAGGCGCTCGCCCAGGGCGTCATCAAGGCCGCTAACAAGGCCATCGGCAACCCCGAGGTCATCGAGTATCAGGGCCAGACTATCGACCTGTCCGGTGAGTGGGCAAGCCGCCCCATGACCGACATCGTCTCCGACGTGCTCGGCAAGCAGGTCACCATCGACACGCCGGTTGAGGAGCTTGCTGCCGCCGCACGCGAGAAGGGCCTGGAGATCAAGCCCGAGTGGACCGCCGGCAAGATCATCGCCGAGATCTATGACGAGCTGGGCGAGGACACCATCGTCAACCCCACCTTCGTGTGCGATTACCCCATCGAGGTTAGCCCGCTTGCCAAGCGCTTTGAGGATGACCCGCGCCTGACCCATCGCTTTGAGCTGGTCATCGCCGGCCACGAGTACGCGAACGCGTTCTCCGAGCTCAACGACCCGGTCGACCAGGCCGAGCGCTTCGCTGCCCAGATGGCCGAGAAGGCCGGCGGCGACGACGAGGCCATGGAGTACGACGAGGATTACGTGCGCGCCCTCGAGTACGGTATGCCTCCCGCGGGCGGCATTGGCATCGGTATCGACCGCGTGGTCATGCTGCTCACCAACCAGGCTTCCATCCGCGACGTGCTGCTGTTCCCGCACATGAAGCCCGAGAAGGGTTTCCAGTCCGGTGCCGCTGCTGCCAAGGCTGCCGAGGCCGGCAACACCGCGAGCCCCTTCGTCAAGCCCCTCAAGCCCACGGTCGATTATTCCAAGATTGCCGTTGAGCCGCTGTTCGAGGAGTTCGTCGACTTCGATACCTTCTCCAAGAGCGATTTCCGCGCTGTGAAGGTCAAGGCATGCGAGGCCGTCAAGAAGTCCAAGAAGCTGCTGAACTTTACGCTCGACGACGGCACCGGCACCGACCGCACCATTCTCTCCGGTATTCATGATTACTACGAGCCCGAGGACCTGGTCGGCAAGACCCTGCTCGCCATCACCAACCTGCCTCCGCGCAAGATGATGGGTATTTCCAGCTGCGGCATGCTCATCAGTGCCATCCACGAGGAGGAGGGCGAGGAGCGTCTCAACCTGATCCAGCTCGACGCTTCCATCCCCGCCGGCGCAAAGATGTACTAGGGGGGTTACGGCGTTTTGCCAAACGCCGTAACCACTCGACGCTGCGCGGGCCGCATTTGGACAATCTGACGTTCAACTTCAAGGGCGC
>URKV01000137.1 GCA_900548565.1 uncultured Collinsella sp. | reverse complement strand
CTACACGCGTAAGATCGTCGGCAGCGTCAGATGTGTATAAGAGACAGGCCTTGATCTCGGCCGGGTAGTCGGTCACGAAGGTCGGGCGCTTAAAGTGCTCCTCGGTCAGGAAGCGCTCGTGCTCGGTCTGCAGGTCGATGCCCCAGCTGACGGGGTAATCAAACTGGTGGCCAGCAGCGACTGCCTGCTCCAGGATCTCGACGGCCTCGGTGTAGGTAACGCGGGCAAAGTCGGAGTTGGCGACATGGTCCAGGCGCTCGAGCAGACCCTTGTCCACAAACTTGTTGAGCATATTGAGCTCGTCGGGGCAGGTGGCCATGACGTCCTTGAGGACATACTTGAGCATGGCCTCAGCGTTATCCATGTAGTCGTTAAGGTCGGCAAAGGCCATCTCGGGCTCGATCATCCAAAACTCGGCGGCGTGGCGCGTGGTGTTGGAGTTTTCGGCGCGGAAGGTGGGGCCAAAGGTGTACACGTCGCCAAAGGCCATGGCAAAGTTCTCGGCATTGAGCTGGCCGGACACGGTGAGGCTTGCATGCTTGCCAAAGAAGTCCTGGCTCCAGTCGACCTCGCCGGACTCGGTGAGGGGCGGATTTTTGGGGTCGAGCGTGGTCACGCGGAACATCTCGCCGGCGCCCTCGCAGTCACTCGTGGTGATGATGGGGGTGTTGACGTAGACAAAGCCCTGCTCCTGGAAGAAGCGGTGGATGGCGGCAGCCGCGACAGAGCGGATGCGGAACACGGCGCGGAACAGGTTGGTGCGCGGGCGCAGGTGCTGCTGGGTGCGCAGGAACTCGACGGTTGCGCGCTTCTTCTGCAGCGGGTAATCCGGGGCGCTCGTGCCCTCGACCTCGATGGAGGTGGCAGAAAGCTCGAAAGGCTGGGGCGCATCGGGGGTCAGCTTGACGGTGCCGGTGCAAATGAGTGCGGCCGAGACGTTTTGATGGGCGATCTCGTCGTAGTTGTCGAGTGCCTCGCGGTTCATGACGACCTGCAGGTCGCGGAAGCAGCTGCCGTCGTTGAGCGTAACAAAGCCAAAGTTCTTCATGTCGCGGACGGACTTGACCCAGCCGGCGACGGTGACGGTTTGGCCGCCGAGCGACTCGGCATCGGCATAGAGCTGCGCGATTTTGGTGCGGTTCACGTATCCTCCCATAACGGTTGAATGATAGTTATCCATACAGTTCGTTATTCTAGCAGCTCGTCTCATTTGGGCTATACAGATAAGGCATTGGCGGGATGGTTTTTCAAACGAAAAGCGCCCGCGGCCAAATGGTCGCGGGCGCTTGACGAGGTGCCTTTTGGCTGTGTGGCGCGGGGCCTGGCTACTTGGTCTTGGCTACCAGCAGCGGGTCGCCAAGCTTGACGAGCGGGTTGCCGCCGATAAGCGTTCCAGACTCGCCGACATGGTCGATGCTCTTAAGACGATCGAGCTCGGAGACGATGACGGTCACGATGTCCTCGTGACCAGCGGCCTTAATGGCCTCGCGATCGAAGCTGATGAGCGGCTGGCCTGCCTTGACCACATCGCCCATCTCGACAAAGCGGGCAAAACCCTTGCCGTTCATTTCCACGGTGCCCAGGCCGACATGGATAAACACGCGAAGACCGTCCTCGGTGATCATGCCAATGGAGTGGTTGGTGACAGTGGTGGCGCCGATGCGGCCGTTGGCGGGCGCATAGATGGTGCCGGTAATGGGCTCGATGCCATAGCCCTGGCCAAGCATGCCCGAGGCGATCGTCTCGTCGGGAACCTCGTCCAGGTTGACGAGCACGCCGTTGACGGGGGCGTAGATGACGCCTTCGCGGGTAGCGAAGCTTGCTGCGGGCGGAACGGACGCCTCGCCGGTCGAGGTGAAGGTGGACTTAAGCGAATCGAGCAGACCCATAGTTGCCTCCAACTTAAATAGGCGCATATCGCGCGTTTGGTTTGCCGGAAACATTTCACATGTGTTTCGCGGCTTGGTCAACGCCCCTATTCTACGCTGCTCAATGATACCTCTGAACTGGGATTATGTGATATATCAGTTGAAGGGAAACTTATTGCCGGAGTGTTTCTGCGCCACGGGTTCAAGTGGGGTACGCTTGAAGGCGAAAAACAAGGGCGCATAATTTGCGCGAAGGGAGCACATATGATTGTCGAGAACCATGCGCTGTGGGGCGAGGAGCCGACCGAGGATTATCCGGCGGCGTTTACGTATTTGGGTGCCGAGCCGTTGCCCGATAAACCGAATGGCCGCCGCCCCGCGGTGATTATCTGTGGCGGAGGTGCGTTTACGCATATCGCTCCGCATGAGCAGGATCCTGTGGCGTTTGCGTTTTTGGATCACGGTTACCAGGCCTTTGTGCTCAACTATGTCACGAGTTCTACGGGTGACGTGAGCTTTCCGCACCCCCAGGCAGATCTTGCCAAGATGGTCGCCACGGTGCGCGCCAACGCCGACGAGTGGCATGTCGATCCTAAGCGCGTGTGCGTCGTGGGCTTTTCTGCTGGCGGCATGATTTGCGCCTCGCTGGCAACACAGTGGAAGACCGGCCCCTTTGCGGCACTTGCCGGGGCGCGTCCGGACGACATTCGTCCCGATGCCGTGGTGCTGGGCTATCCATTGCTCGACTTTGCCTATGTGCGCGACATGCAGACGCGCGATCCGCGCATTGACTTGCGTGTGCCCAAGACGGGCGGCAAGACGGGGCGCGATTTGCTCAACGACTACCTGTCGATGGTGACGGGCGGCGAGGCAACTGACGAGCATCTGGCCGACATCTGCCCCACCACGCATGTTTCGCGTCAGATGCCACCGACCTTTGTGTGGGGCGTGTCCGACGACAAGACGGCGCCGATCGCGCAGGTCTACCCGTTTGCGCAGCGCATGGCCGAGGAGGGCGTTGCATGCGAGATGCACGTCTTCGACCAGGGTGGTCACGGCCTTTCGCTCGGCAACGCCAACACCGCGGTCGACAACGAGGACAAGCAGGTGGCGGTCCGTCCCTGGATCCGCCTAGCCTTCCGCTTCCTGGAGTGCCATCTGTAAGAGTCCCGGCATCCAAGCCCTTCAATAACTTGCGGTGAAATAGTTCCTATCTGGGGCATCAACCAGCCCATCCAGGAACTATTCCACCGCAACTTCGTTTTTGATGCCCCGCCCGGAAACTGCGCCCCAGTTTTGCCTTTCAAGGTGGGACGCAGTTTCCCATAGGGCCTCGACTGGGAAAGCGCGTCCCGTTTCGAGCGGGGATTCCGGGATGCATTTTCCGTAAGAGGCCTGTTTGGGAAACCATATCCCGTTTCGAGCCGGAATTCTGGGATGTAGTTTCCCCGAGAGGCCTCATCGGGAAACTATGGCCCTGAACTCTCCTGCCTGTCCCCATTGCGCCAATTTGCTGATTGAACGTCGTTGCGTGTTCGCGCTATCATGCATGGTTACAATTGGTTAGCCGTGGCAAACGGTTAGCCATGGTAAACTAAATGCAACGCCCTGTGGGCGCCGGGGGAGGAACACGGACGTGAAGCTCGATACGCTCGAGATTGGAAAGGACGCCGTTGTCGCATCGGTGGCATCGGACGACCAGGCACTCCGACAGCATATTTTGGACATGGGTCTAACGCCGGGCACCGAAGTCACCATGATGAAGTACGCCCCCATGGGTGACCCGCTCGAGATCCGCCTGCGTGGCTACGAGTTGACACTGCGTAAGGACGATGCCGCTCGCATCGAGCTCGTGGGTATTCACGACACCGATACAGGTCCGCGCGCTAACGCCGCAATCGGCACGACGGAGCATCCGGCCCTGGGCGAGGGGACGTATTCGCCCCGTGCGGCAAAGACGGCCGTGCCCGAGGGCGCGCCGCTGCACTTTGCCCTCGCCGGCAACCAAAACTGCGGCAAGACCACGTTATTCAACCAGCTGACGGGCTCCAACCAGCACGTCGGTAACTTTCCTGGCGTGACGGTCGACCGCAAGGACGGCACCATCCGTAACCATCCCGAGGCGAGCGTTACCGACCTGCCCGGCATTTACTCCCTGTCGCCGTACACAGGCGAGGAGGTCGTGAGCCGTCAGTTCATCCTCGACGAGCGTCCGGACGCCATCATCGACATCATTGACGCCACCAACATCGAGCGTAACCTGTACCTGACACTGCAGCTCATGGAGCTTGACCGTCCTATGGTTATCGCGCTCAACATGATGGACGAGGTGACCGCCAACGGCGGCGCCGTAGACGTCAACTTGCTCGAGAGCCTGTTGGGCGTGCCCGTTGTCCCCATTAGCGCTGCCCGCAACGAGGGCATCGGCGAGCTGGTGGACCACGCCCTGCACGTGGCGCGGTTCCGCGAGCGCCCTGGTCGCCTGGACTTTTGCGCGCCCGACGGTCCGGACGGCGGTGCGCTGCATCGCTGCATCCACGGTATTGCTAACCTGATCGAGGACCATGCCCTGACGGCGCACATCCCGGTGCGCTTTGCGGCGACCAAGCTGGTCGAGGGCGATGAGCTGGTAACCGAGGCGCTTCACCTGGATCGCAATGAGCTCGACGCTATCGAGCACATCATCACCCAGATGGAGGGCGAGGCCGGCACCGACCGCATATCTGCGCTGGCCGATATGCGTTTTAGCTTTATCGGCGACGTGTACGGGCGTTGCGTCGTC
>URKV01000136.1 GCA_900548565.1 uncultured Collinsella sp. | reverse complement strand
TCCTACAGGTCCACCTCGTTGAGCCATGTCGGCAGCGCGGTCTGCCGGATGCCTGCCGTCTGCAGCTTTTTGGCGAGCATTCCTGCCGAGCGGACCTCGTTCATGGTAAAGCGCAGCAGAGGGTGGCCGTAGAGCGATAGGTGCGCCTCGCGCTGTCGTTCGGCAACGAGCGCCTCGGCGGTGGTGCGTCCGGCCAGCATGGTCTGGTCGGTATATTTGATGAGCCCGTCGAGCTCGCCCAGCGTGAGTTCCCGCGCCTGGCGCTCCCAGGCAAAGTCCGTTCGTATGGGCTTGGCCGAATCGAAGGGGTCCGTCAGCTCGTATTGAAGCCAGTCGGGCGCAAAGCCCGTCTCGATCATGACGGCTCGGGCGACCGATTCCCCGCCGCTCTCGGCGCGGGCGTCGGCATATCGAAGCGTTGTGAGGGCGGTGCGAATCGCGCGACCATTGCGGGCAGTCGCTCGTTGCTCAACGGCCTCCATCAGCTGTTCCGGCGCAAGGCCGAGCTTTGAGATCGCCGAATCGGCAATGGGCATGCCGTCGGCAAAACCAGTTTGCAGCAGGCAATCTGTGGCCGTTTGGATGGGCGGCGTTACCGATATGCCGGCTCTGCGTATTGCTCCGGCCGGCTCAATCTGGTGCCGCTGAATATGTGCGCCCGGACGAGCCGACGGCTTTGTCGAGCTGCAGACATGCACGACATTCAGGTGTCGCCACGAGACCTCGAGCCCCAGCAGACAGGCGGCCGAAAACGAGCAGAACGTCCAATCGGGGTGGATGATCGCAAGGGCGCGAATAATCTCGCAATGACGCTGCGCCCGGTTGAGCTCATTCCAGCGCGTTTTGCGCGCGAACATGCCCGGCATGGGGGAGACGACCATGTTGCCGATGCGCCGAAGGAGCGCTTTTCGGATCGCCGTGCTCGGGGGAATCAGGCATCGTCCTTCTTGTTCGGCTTGAGTGAGCAGTTGGTCGATGAGCTGGTCATTGCAATGGGTCATGAGCTACCGCCTCCTTTTGGGTAACAAAAACGTATCAGCTGGAACTTGCCGCTCAGCTGACCAAAAGCTGACCAAAATCTAACCATGCAGGTAGATGGCCTGCTTTTGGCGACATATTTCTTGTTTGAATCGGTGGGCGGTAATCGGCGACCGTGAACGGTAGCTGGATATGAAGTCTTGGTAAGTTTCGGGACGTGTACTTTTTGAAAAGAGCATTCTATCTGCTGTTTTGTGTTTCTGGATCGCATATTTGAAGGCATGTGATAAGGGTGGCGGACTGTCGCCTTGTATCTGCGGAAACTGTGACCCGGAATTGCCACTCGGAATGGGACGCGCTTTCCGGACAGCCTTCAAGCGGAAACTACGGCCCAGTTTTTGGCTCCAGAACGGGGTACATTTTCCGGAACGGTCCACGTGCGGTGATGTACCGCCCCTTTTGCGTGCGCCGCTTGTCGAATTACGTTATAGCTGGCCATATTATAGGAAGGTATAATATAGTCAGCTATAACGTAAAGGAAGGATGGCCCTATGTTTATCGGAAGAACAGTGGAAATGTCCGAGCTCAATCGACTGTATGGCACGGGCTCCTTTGAGATGCCTGTGATTTACGGCCGCCGTCGCGTGGGTAAAACGCGCCTTATCACAGAGTTCATCCAAGGCAAGAAGGCTATTTACTTTCAAGCTCGTCGTACCAATGCAGAGGCAAACCTGCACGGCTTTAGCCAGGCGATACTTGCGGGTTCGGTTGGTGCTGTAGGCGTGTCGTTTCGTAGCTTTGACGAGGCGTTCGATGCATTAGCTACCATGGCTCGCACGGAACGTTTGATTGTCGTGATTGACGAGTATCCCTATCTCGCCCAATCGAATCCCGAAATCAGCTCGTTGCTGCAAGACAAGATCGATCACCTGTACAAAGAGACCAGGCTCATGCTGATCCTATGCGGCTCGTCTCTTTCGTTTATGGAGGAACAGGTGTTGGGCTACGAGAGCCCACTATACGGTAGGCGTACGGCCCAGTTTAAGATCATGCCGCTCGATTTTACGACGACCCTCGGGTTGTGGCAGAGCATGGGTCGCGAAGACGCTGCAGTTTGCTATGGCATGACGGGTGGCATTCCTGCATATATCGAGAAAGTCGATCCTGCCGCACCGCTCAAGGACAACATCAAACGTCTATTTCTTACTCCTACGGGCTATCTCTTTGAGGAGCCGAGTAACCTGCTGTTGCAAGAGTGCCGCAATCCCGAGCAATATGATGCGATCGTGCAAGCAATTGCTCAGGGGCGCTCGAGGATCTCGGAGATTGCGAGCTCTACGGGAATCCCTGCGAGCAACGTAAAGAGCTATGTGGATAAGCTGGCGTCGCTTGGGATTGTCGAGCGCGAGCTGCCCCTAAACGAGACGAGCAATAAGCGAGCCGTGTATCTGCTGAGCGACCAGATGTTTAGGTTCTGGTACAAGTTTGTGCCGCAGAACATTGGGTTGATTCAAAACGATATGGCCGAGATGGCGTATAAGCGCATTGAGCCGCACGTATCGGATTACATGGGTACGGTCTTTGAGCTTATATGCAGGCAATACGTGTACGAACTCGCGCGCGCGGGCCAGCTCGATGTGGTTCCGGCGAGCGTCGGGCGCTGGTGGGGGACGGACAATCGCACACATACGCAGGAAGAAATCGACTTGATTGTTGACGATGGCGAGGGCGCTGCGCTGTTTGCGGAGTGCAAATGGCGCAATGAACCGGTTGGCGAGGATGTGCTGCAAAAGCTCGTGCACCGAAGCGAGCTCTTTAGACGGCAGCAAAAAAGCTATGCGATCTTCTCGAAGCGAGGCTTTACGCAAGGATGTCAGGATGCTGCGGCGAGCAGGGGAGATACCAAGCTGATTTCGTTTGCCGAGATGTGCGAGCGGGGATAATGAAGCGCGTCCTGATTTGATGCCGGGAATGGGATGTGCTTTCCCTTTGCGGCCTTTGGCGGAAACTACGTCCCGGATTCCCGCTTCAGGATGGGATGCCGTTTCCGATAGAGGCATGGGGCGGAAAGTGCGTCCCAGAATCCGGCGCAACGCCGCTGGAGTAGAGGGGCGAGCTCCGGACTTCGTAACCGAAAATCCATTTGTTAAACCTGGCACCCGTGGGTAGAATAAGGTCGACGGCAGCCCAAGGGTGATAGCTGGGCAGCGCCGTTACTTCGATTAAGGGGTCAATGCCTTAGAGGCGTCGACCCCTCTTTTTCTGCTTCGTACGCTGCTTGAGTGCCTCGGTAAGTCCGATAAGCGCCGTGAGGAGCGAGACCAAAGCGGTCAGGAGCTTCACGAAATCAGTCAGATCGGTCATGGGCATCACCTCCCGTCGCATGGAGGGCGCTGCCCGGCACATGGAACTGCCGTCAACAACTGCAATTCTATCAAAGTACTGCTATAAATACGAATATATGTTCGATAATAACAGTGACGTGATTCTCTCAAAGTGTGGCTTTACGCTAGGATGCCGGAAAGCCGTGCTGTGCGATTTCATGTCCGCACGGGTTCCTATCCTTACGGCAATGTAGCCGCTTATGTAACAAGCGGCAGTTGACGGAGAAAGGCCATAACCGTGTCAGCTGAAAAGACGCCGTGCATCTCGGCTATCGATACGACGAACTTTGCGCGCCAGATTGTGCTGGACTTTGAGTTTGCGCCGGTGCCAAAGCAGCGCCGGCGCCGTGGGCTGCGCAATGAGATTATCGAGGTCGGCGCCGTCAAGCTCGATTACCACGGCAACGTTATGGGCGAGTTCTCGCAGTTTGTGCAGACGGAATTTACCGAAGGCGTTGCGTTCCCCGTCCGCGAGCTTACAGGGATATCGGCCGCGGACACCGCGATGGCCGACCCGCTCTACATGGTGATCAAAAGGCTCAGCGATTGGATCGGCCGCTACTCCGCCCAGATAGTTTGCTGGAGCGGGACGGACCGTCGACAGCTTTTGACCGAGTGCCAGGCAAAGCACATCGACCTTTCCGCATTTCCTACGGACTGGGCCGACCTGCAGGCGTTTTACACCTCGATCATGGAAGTGGGCAGCCACGGGCGCGTCTCTTTGAGTGATGCAGCGACGTGGTTTGGCATCGAGTTCGACGAGTCGACGGGTCACGCCCACAGTGCCCTGGCCGATGCGCATGTGACCGCCAAGCTGCTCAAGCAGATGATGGACGGGAACTACCACGTGAGCCCGCGCGCCCAGGAGATCCGCCAGCGGTGGGGGATGGGCGAGCAAACTCAGACGCGCCTTTCCAAGAAGTGCCCCGAGCTGGGCGACCTTCTGCTGAAGCTGAAGGCGGAGGGGAGGTAGGGGCGTTAGCTGTCTGCGTGGCACGTGCCTGTTGCGTATCGCTACTCTTCCTGCTGCTTGGCAGGCAGGATATAGACGTTCTCGGCGTCCACGGCAATCTGCGTGGGATGGTTGTAGAGGGTGTCTACTTCCATTACGCTCTGCTTGAACGGCGCAACGTCGGGCGTCTTTGCCTGATGGAGCTTCTCGAGGAGTTTCTCGGATTGCCTATCGTTGAACCTGCCGATGTCCTCTCCTGCACCCTCGAGCGCCTCGTCGATGAGCGTATGTTCGCCCACGGGGGTCTTTGCGATGGCGTGACCGAGCATCTTTCCAGCGGATGTGATACCGCCCAGTAGCGCCGAATCGACGGTGTCGGCCTGTCTCTTATACACATCTCCGAGCCCACGAGACTCCTGAGCATCTCGT
>URKV01000135.1 GCA_900548565.1 uncultured Collinsella sp. | reverse complement strand
CGTAAGATCGTCGGCAGCGTCAGATGTGTATAAGAGACAGGTAGAGTGTAGGCGGTTGAAATTTGCGTCCATCGAGGAGCTGCTATGAACGAGATCAAGTGCCCGCATTGCGGCGAAGTTTTTAAGGTCGATGCATCCGGCTATGCGGATATCGTCAAGCAGGTGCGCGATGCCGAGTTCTCGCGCGACCTGGATGAGCGTGTGAAGGCAGTCCAGCGTGAGGGTGAGCAGGCGCTGGAGCTTGAGCGCTCGCGTTCGACGGCTGCCTTGCAACAGGCAAAGTCTCAGCGCAATGCCCAGCTTGTCGAGCAGAAGAACACTGCGGATCAGAAACTGGCGCAAGAGGTTGCCAAGCGCGATGCTGAGCTTGCCGAGCTGCGCGCTAAGCTCGAGGGCGCTGCCGCAGAGCGCGAGAGTGCAAGCCAGCGCGCGGCGGTAGAGGCGCGAGCCAATGCTCAAAAGGAAAATGCCGAACTCCAGCGTGAGATTGATAGCCTGCGTGCGCAGCTTGGGCGCAAAGATGACGAAGCAAAGCTTGCCGAGTCGGCGGCGCGCAACGCTGCTCAAAACGATTTAGCTGCACGTGATGCTCAGATTGCCGAGCTGCAGGCCAAGCTTGCCGCGGCGGACAAGGCCCAGGAGATGGCGCTTGCCGCTGCCGCGGCAGAGTCGCAGCGTGAGCTCGATGCCGCTCGCAGCGAGGCCGAGCGCGCGCTTGCTGACTATCGCGCGAAGGTGCAAGAGAAGTTTTCCGCCGCAAAGGCTCAGTCCGAGCAAGAGGCCGAGGGCCTGCGTGCCCAGCTGCGCGAGCAGGAGCTGACGGCCAAAATGAACCTGTCAGAGGCGGTCGCCGCGGCGGAGCGTGAGCGTGATGAGGCGCGTGCCAAGCTGACGAGTGAGCTGGCGGTGCGCGATTCTCGCGAGGAACAGGCTAAGGCGGCGCATGAGCTCGAGCTCGCGCAGGCCAAGCGCGCGAGCGATGACCTGATTCGCTACAAGGACGAAGAGATTGAGCGTCTTAAGGACATGAAGGTACGCCTGTCCACCAAGATGGTGGGCGAGTCGCTCGAGCAGCACTGCGAGACCGAGTTTAACCGCCTACGCATGACGGCGTTTCCTAACGCGTACTTTGAGAAAGATAACGATGCGTCCGAGGGCACCAAGGGGGACTTTATCTTCCGCGAGTGCGACGCGAGCGGCAACGAGGTCATTTCGATTATGTTCGAGATGAAAAACGAGAACGACGAGACTGCGACCAAGCACAAGAACGAGGACTTCTTTAAGAAACTCGATCACGATCGTCGCCAGAAAGGCTGTGAGTACGCGGTGCTCTGCACGTTGCTCGAACCCGAGAGCGAGCTTTACAACGCCGGCATCGTGGACGTGAGCTATCGCTACGAGAAGATGTACGTGATTCGCCCACAGTTCTTTATTCCCATGATCACGCTTCTTCGCAACGCTGCCATGGGTTCGCTGCGCTATAAGCAGGAACTGGCGGAGTACAAACAGCAGAATATCGACGTCACGAACTTCGAAGCCAAGATGGAAAAGTTCAAGAATGATTTCGGTCGCAACTACGAGATCGCGAGCCGAAAGTTCCAAACGGCGATTGATGAGATCGACAAGACGATTAGCCATCTGCAGAAAACCAAGGAGGCGTTGCTGTCCTCCGAGAACAATCTGCGCCTAGCCAACAAGAAGGCCGACGATCTTACCATTCGCAAGCTCACGTGGGGCAACAAGACCATGAAGGCGGCGTTTGACGAGGCGCGCGGGGCTGCGACGGAGACAAACGATGAGCCCGCCGAGGCGGATTCATATGAGGTCGAGGGTGCCGAGTAAGGCATAGCGTATAGTGCAAAAGCGGGGCCGCTGGCGATATTGCCAGCGGCCCCGTTTCGTTCCGGTAAGTTCGGCTAGTCTTCGAGCAGGTCCTCGATAAAGCCGACACGGTAGTTTTTGAAGATGACCTCGCCGCCGTCTTGCGTGGCGTCCAGGTCGACATCGCCCATGATGCCAAAATCGTGGTCGCCATCCTCGTCGGCAAAGATCTGGTGCACGTGCCATACGTGCGCGGTCTTCTCGTCGGACTCGTCAATGGAAAACATCGCGGCGCTGCGGGCATCTCCGTCGGTGAGGATCTCCTCGTGCTGCTCATGGTAGGCATCGAGCGCCTTTTGCCAGCGGATTTCGCTCATGCCCCAGTCGTCGTCGAGCTCGCCCAGGTCGCGAACGTGCTCGCGGGCGGCAAGGGTCACGCGGCGGAAGAGCGCGTTGCGCACCAATAGCGTGCAGCCGCGACGGTCCGCCACGACCTCGTCGATGCCCTGCGGCGGCGCAGCATCGAGGGCTGCCGGGTTGCCGGCGTTCTCCCACTCATCCACCAGGCTCGAGTCCACCGAGCGCACCACAAAGCCCAGCCACGAGATAATATCGCGCAGGCGCTCGTCGCGCTTCTCGATGGGCACGGTGCGGTCGAGTGAACGGTAGGCCTCTGCCAGGTAACGCAGCAAAATGCCCTCGGAGCGGGCGATGCCGAGCTTTTGGATATAGCCCTTAAAGTCGCTCGCGCTCTCCAGCATGTCGCGCAGGACGCTCTTGGGCGAGAGCTGGTAGTCGTTGGCCCAGGGTACTTCCTGGCAGTACTTGTCAAAGGCGGCATCGAGCAAGTCCTCGAGCGGCTTTTCGTAGGTGACATCCTGGATGCGCTCCAGGCGTTCCTCATATTCGACGCCGTCAGCCTTCATTTCGGCCATCGCGCGGTCGCGCGCGGCGCGCTCCTGCGCGCGCAATACCTGCTTGGGGTCCTCGAGCGTTGCCTCGACCATCGAGATCAGATCCATGGTATAGGTCTCGCTCTCGGGGTCGAGCAGCTCCAACGCGGCAAGCAAGAACGGCGAGAGCGGCTGGTCGAGCGCAAAGTCCTCGGGCAGATCGACCGTCAGTGCATAGTCGATGTCTGGCGCGGCGTCAGTCGGGGCGTCGGGCGCGGGCGGCACCTCGGTGCGAACGACGACGCCGGAATCGATGAGCGTGGCGAAGATTTCGTCGGCGCGAACCTCGAGCTTGGCCTTTTCCTCGGGGGTCTGCAAGCTCGTCTCGATGAGGTCGTGTACGCGGGCTCGGGCATCGCCGCCCTGCTCGACCACGCTAATCACCATGGAGTGCGTGATGCGAAGGCGCGGCTTGAGCGTCTCGGGCTGCGTCTCGATCAGGCGCTCAAAGGTCTGCTTGTTCCAGGTGACAAAGCCCTCGGGGGCCTTCTTCTTTTTAATCTTGCGGAGCTTTTTAGGATCGTCGCCCGCCTTGGCCATGAGCTTGGCGTTCTCGATCTCGTGCTCCGGGGCCTCGGCGATGACCATGCCCTCGGTATCGAAGCCCGAACGGCCGGCGCGACCAGCGATCTGATGGAACTCACGGGCGCGCAGACGACGCATCTTGTAGCCGTCGAACTTGGTGAGCGCGGTGAGCACCACGGTGTGGATGGGCACGTTGATGCCGACGCCGAGTGTGTCGGTGCCGCAAATGACGGGCAGTAGGCCCTGCTGCGCTAAGCGCTCGACCAGCAGGCGATAGCGCGGCAGCATGCCAGCATGGTGCACGCCGACGCCGCAGCCGAGCAAGCGCTTGAGTATCTTGCCGAAGGCCGTTGAGAAGCTCGTCCCCTTTGCCGCGTCTTTGATGGCTTCGCGCTGCTCCTTGCTGGCGATGCCAAAATTGGCGAGCGACTGTGCCGTCGCAAGGGCGGCATCCTGGCTAAAGTGCACGATATAGAGCGGGGCCTCGCCGCGGCGCATGGCGAGCTCGACGGTGCCCTCGAGCGAGGTCGTCACGTAGCCATAGCTCAGGGGCACGGGGCGCGGGGCGTCGACAACCAGGTCGCAAGCAGCGCCGGTGTGCTCTTCGAGAGAGGCGGCGATTGCAGTGACATCGCCAAGCGTGGCGCTCATGAGCATAAACTGCGTGTGGGGCAGGGTGAGCAGCGGCACCTGCCAGGCCCAACCACGGTCGGGGTCGGCAAAGTAGTGGAACTCGTCCATGGCCACGCAGCCCACATCGGCGTCCTCACCCTCGCGCAGCGCGTCGTTGGCAAGGATTTCGGCCGTGCAGCAGATGACGGGCGCCTTGGTGTTGATATGCGTATCGCCGGTGATCATGCCAACGTTATCGCGGCCGAGCACCTGTACCAGATCGAAGAACTTTTCGCTGACCAGAGCCTTGATAGGAGCCGTATAGTAGCAGCGCTTGCCCTGTGCCATGCCCATAAAGAGCATGCCTAGCGCGACGAGCGATTTACCCGATCCGGTCGGTGTTCCCAAAATGACATGGTCACCGGCGGCTAGATCCATGAGGGCCTCTTCCTGGTGGTCCCACAGCTCAATACCGCGATCGCTCGTCCATTCAAAGAAGCGTTCGAAGGCCTGATCAGGCGTGAGCCATGGTTCGGGCTCACTGCCGTCCTCGGACTCCCACCAGGTGGGGGAGAGCACACCGAGCGAACCGAACTCTGCCTCGGTTCCCGTGCCGCCCGAGAATGAGCTGGCGGCGCCGGCGCCGGAGACGGTGCTGGCGGCGGTATCTGTCGTGGTCTGTGCCATATGGTTGCTTTCTCTCGCGATTGTCCGCCAACTATTATGGCGTAGCGGCGGCGCGGGGTGCCAGCGCGCGAGAAAATGCAGGAAATGGGCGTTCTGTCCGGCCGTTTGGTGCGGTTGCCAGCCTGTCTCTTATACACATCTCCGAGCCCACG
>URKV01000134.1 GCA_900548565.1 uncultured Collinsella sp. | reverse complement strand
ACGAGATGCTCAGGAGTCTCGTGGGCTCGGAGATGTGTATAAGAGACAGACCTCTACAAGCGCGAGGACCTCGCAGCCCGCGCCGCGGCCGATGCGGCAGGGGAGAGCGCACCGGCCGCGACCAAGTCCGCTAAGGTCACCGCGACCCAGCCCGACACCCCCGCCACCGTCTCCAAGCCCGCCGAGGGCAAAAAGACCAAGGAGCAAAAGCGCGCCGAGGCCCAGGCCCGCGCCGCGCTCAACAAAAAGCTCAAGGGCGTGCGCAACCAGCTCAAGAAGATCGAGGCCGAGCTCGACAAAAAGCGCGCCCGCTATGACGAGCTTATGGAATTGATGGCGAGCGAAGAGCTTTATGCCGATCAGGACAAGTTCAACGCCGCGCTGGGGGAATATAACGGCCTTAAGCAAGAGCTGCCCAAGCTCGAGGATGAATGGCTGGAGCTTTCCACCCAGATCGAAGAGGAGACCGCGCGTGAACTCTCGTAAGGCCACCGCCGTGGCGATGAGCATCATCGCCACCGCCTGTCGCATCTGCGGCATCTTTATGAGCGCGATGACCGTGCTGCTGTGTTTTAGCGGCCTCACCGCCAAGCTGCAGATCGTGGGCTTTGTCGTTGAGCTTTCGCGCGCGCTGCCGAGCGCCATCGCCGGCTACGGCGTCATCACCTCTCCCTTTGGCGGCGTCTTCCGCCTGGATTACGCTATCGTCGCCGTCATCCTGTTTGTGGCCGACTACCTGCTCACGCGCGCCTCGCGCCGCGTCCGCTAGGGGAGCGCCATGTCCAGCAGCTACATCATGAACCTGCTCGCCAGCGCCGTCGCCGTCATCGTTGGCATCGTCATTCACGAGAGCGCGCACGCCGCCGCGGCCTGGGCTCTCGGCGACAAAACGGCGCGCTCGCGCGAACGCGTATCGCTCAACCCGCTCAACCATATCGACCCGTTCGGCACCATCATCCTGCCACTGCTCATGCTCGCAGCCGGTGGCCCGGTGTTCGCCTTTGCCAAGCCCGTGCCCGTCTACCTCAACAACCTCAAGCACCCCAAGCGCGACGAGGTCCTGGTGAGCGTGGCCGGCCCCGCGTCGAACATCGCACTCGCATGCCTCGCGGCCGCCCTCATGCACGCAACGTACGGCAATCTCTACGCCAGCATGTCCTTTGCCGTGGCGTCGCAGATCATGAACTTCGGCGCCACGTTTATCGTGGTCAACCTGTCGCTCGCGTTCTTTAACCTCATTCCGATTCCGCCGCTTGATGGCTCGTCGATCATCGTGCCCTTCCTCAAGGGCACGGCGCTCAACAACTATTACCGTCTGCAGCAATACGCTATGCCCATACTCATCCTGGTTCTATACCTGCTGCCCATGTGGACCGGCATCGATGTGATCGGCCGCTATTTCGACGTTACCGTGTATCCGCTCGCTGAGCAGATGCTCAACTTCGCAATCGCCGGCATCTAAGGTAAACTTACAGGTCGACCGTGCAAAACGGTCGCAACATGCACCCAAACCGCGCCGCGAAGGCGCCGTCAAAGGAGGTCGAAGATGTCGTATCGCGTGTCGACGCAGGTCTACAGCGGACCGTTCGACCTGCTGCTGCAGCTGGTAACCCGCCAAAAAGTAGATATCGGCGCCATCTCCATCAGCGAGGTGGCCGAGCAATACCTTGCCGAGGCCGAGCGCATCGAGGCGCTGGACCTGGACGTGGCGAGCGACTTTTTGCTGGTTGCAGCAACCCTTTTGGACATCAAGGCCGCCTCTCTGGTGCCGCAGGAGGCCCCGCGCAAAGTCGATGACGACGATGACGAGTTCGACGAAGACCTCGAAGAACTCAGTGCGCTCGACGGCGACGCCTTGCGCGAGGTCCTGATCCAGCGCCTGATTGCCTACAAGCAGTTTAAAGGCGCGGCGGCAGCCCTCGGTGCCCGCATGCAGGCCGAAAGTCGCATGCATCCGCGCGTGGCCGGCCCCGACCCCGAGTTTTTGGGCCTTATGCCCGACTACCTGGCCGGCATCACACTGCGCGGCCTCGCCGTCATCTGCGCCGACCTGGACGGCAAGCGCCAGACCTTCCTGCTGGAGGCCGAGCACGTAGCACCGCATCGCGTGCCGCTCGACCTGACGGTGGCCTCGGTCGACCGCTTTACCATGGAGCACCAAACCTGCACTTTCCGCGAGCTGTTGGACGGCGATGCCACCACCGAGCAGCTCGTCGTCACCTTCCTGGCCATGCTCGAGCTCGCCAAGCGCGGCTCGCTCACGCTGAGCCAGGACGAGATCTTTGGAACCATTCAAATCAACCGCGTCGAGGGCGCCGAGGCCTATGTGCCCGGCGAGGGCCCCGAGCTCACCGAATAGGAGCCGCAACCATGTCAACCCTTTCCACGCTGGAGGCAAACAGCCTTAAAGGCGCCCTCGAGGCACTGCTGCTGGTGTCGAGCGACCCGGTGAGTGCGCCCGCGCTGGCCGGCGCACTGGATATCGCCCCCGGCGAGTGCGCGTCGCTGCTCGCCGAGCTCAAGGTTGAGTACGAGGAGGCCAACCGCGGCTTTCAGCTGCGCGAGGTCGCCGGCGGTTGGCGCTTGTTCACGCACCCCGCCTACCACGACGTGGTCGAGGCCTATGTGTTGAGCTGGGATACGCAAAAGCTGTCGCAGGCGGCGCTCGAAACCCTGGCCGTGATCGCCTACCACCAGCCCGTGACGCGCGAGGTGGTCAAGGGCATCCGCGGCGTCAACTCCGATGGCGTCATCGCGTCGCTCGTTGACAAGGGTCTGGTGCGCGAGCTCGGCCGTGACCCCCAGCGCGGTCAGGCCATCATCTACGGCACGACCAACGCCTTCTTGGAAAAGTTCGGTCTGCGCTCCACCCGCGATCTGCCCGATCTGGAGCAGTTTGCCCCCGACGAACAATCACGTCAGTTTATCCGCGAGCGTCTGAGCGGCCGCAGTATTCAGTCCACGCTCGAGGAGCAAGCCGAGGACCTGGACGAAGAGCGCGAACTGCTCGATACCGATGTTGAAGATGTTGAGGCAGTCGAGGACTTGGAGACCCTGGTCGTCGACGAGACCTCGGAGGATTTGCATGACGAGGACTAACGAAGTAGGGGAGACGCGCACCGTCGCTGCGGCGCCTAACGCGGATACGCACAAGTCCGACGCCCAGCACGTCTACCCGCACACCATGCGCCTGCAGCGCTTTTTGGCGCGCGCGGGTGTGGCGAGCCGCCGCGGTTCGGAGGACCTGATGACCGCTGGTCGTGTGACGGTAAACGGCGAGGTCGCGACCGAGCTGGGAACCAAGGTCGATGTCGACCGCGACCGTATCGAGGTCGACGGCATGCCCGTCAAACTCAACCAGGGCGCCGTGTACTTGATGTTCTACAAGCCGACCGGCTACCTCACCACCATGAGCGACCCGCAGGAGCGCCCTTGTGTGGCCGATCTGGTCCCCCGCGACCGCTTTCCGGGACTGTTCCCGGTGGGCCGCCTGGACCGTGACACCACGGGCCTTTTGCTCTTTACCACCGACGGCGACCTGTCACAGGACCTGCTGCACCCCAGCAAGCATGTCTATAAAACTTACCAGGCACTCGTGGACGGGCAGCTGACCGACCGCGATCTGGAACCACTCCGCCGCGGCATCGAGCTCGACGACGGCCCGTGCCAGCCGGCAATCTGTCGCATCATCAACGCGCGCGAGGCTGAAGCCGTGGCCCCGCAGGGTGTGAAGCCCGGCACCACCGCCGTGGAGGTCATCATCCGCGAAGGCCGCAAGAACCAGGTCAAGCGCATGCTGAGCAAGATCCACCACCCGGTGATCCGCCTGCACCGCTGCAACTTTGCCGGCCTGGAGCTCAAGGACGTGGCCAAGGGCTCGTGGCGCGAGCTCACCGACCGCGAGGTGCAGATCCTCAAGGCCGGCGGCATCCCGCCCAAGCAGGCGAGCTCCAAGCGCAACGGCGGCAAGCCCCAGGAAACCCCCGCCAGCCGCACGCGTCACCACGGCAGCCACGGCTCCGCACCCAAGCGCAACACATATCGCGAGCGCTACACGGGCTAGGCAACCTGCCGCGCCCCAACGCCCGCGAACCACACCAGCACGCCAACCATCGAAAGGAAGCATTGCATGATCGTCGCTATCGACGGCCCCGCCGGTTCCGGCAAGTCCACCATCGCCAAGGAGATCGCCCGCCAGCTGGGCTTTAACAAGCTCGACACGGGCGCCATGTATCGCGCCGTCACCTTCGCCGCGCTCGATCGCGGCATCGACCTGGATAACGAGGCGGCCATCGACGCCCTCGCCGAGCAGATCGAAATTCGCTTTACCAACGGCACCGGTGAGGATACGCGCCTGACCATCGACGGCCAGGACGCTTCGGCCGCCATTCGCACCCCGCAGGTCGACGCCAACGTGTCCAAGGTCTCGGCCTACCCGGGCGTGCGCGCCGCCATGCTCATCCACCAGCGCCGCGCAGCCGAGGACCGCGATATCGTGGCCGAGGGTCGCGACATCGGAACCGTCGTGTTCCCTAACGCGCAGGTCAAGGTCTTCCTGACCGCCGACCCGCGCGAACGTGCCCGCCGCCGCGTGCTGCAGCGCCACCAAAACGATGCCCAGCCGCTCACGTCCGAGCAGCTCGAAGCCGAGGTCGACGAGACCCTCGACGCCCTTAAGCAGCGCGACAAGCTCGACAGCAGCCGCGAGGCCGCACCGCTCGTGCCCGCCGAGGACGCCGTGCACGTCGCCTCCACCGCCCACAC
>URKV01000133.1 GCA_900548565.1 uncultured Collinsella sp. | reverse complement strand
CGTGGGCTCGGAGATGTGTATAAGAGACAGGCCTTCTCCCAGTACAGGCCGATCTCCGGATAGCCCTCGCGGTGCGCCACGCGCGCCATGGCCAGGTACATACCGACCTCGGAGCACTCGCCCTCAAAGTTGGCGCGCAGGTCGGCAACGATGTCCTCAGAGACGCCCTCCATCTTGGCGACGCCCACGACGTGCTCGGCAGCCCACTCGAGCTGGCCCTCCTCCTGCTTCAGGAAACGAGAACCGGGAACGCCGCACTGGGGGCACTTGAAGTCCTCGGGCAGCTGGTCGCCGTCGAACTCTTCCACATAACCGCAAACGGGGCAAACAAACTTCATGATTCGATCCTTTCGATCGATGGCGATTGCGCGCTCGTCCGGTCCCGTAAGGGCCCTCTCCGGACGTGCGTCTTGACGAGTTCTATTATCCATAAATGCAACCAAATGTGAAGCCTATTAGGAATGATTTTTAATAAAACAATTTTGAGATATGAAGATGTTGATTGATTAACGATTGGCAGGCCGTCTTTGACCGCCGCTGAGTACAATCGGGCGAGCAAATGTTGACCTATCAACAAATGAAGGAGTTTCCTTTATGCATCTAGCCCTTCGTGCCTGGTGCCGAACATATCAGACGGTTTTTCGCATTGCATTGCCGATCCTGCCCTATACCGAGCCGCGCATTTTAGAGCATGCCGAGGATGTGCCCGCGGTGCTTCAAAAGCGCTCGATCCAGAAGGTCCTTATCGTGACGGATCCCGGCATTGCCCGTCTGGGGCTCACGGCACCGCTCGAGACGGCGCTCGCATCCAGGGGGATTGGCGTTACGGTCTATGCCGAAACGCGTGCAAACCCCACGGTTTCAAACGTGGAAGAAGCGGCGTCCCTGTATCGAGAGAGCGCCTGCCAGGCCATTATCGGCTTTGGCGGTGGCTCGGCCATGGACTGTGCCAAGGGCGTGGGCGCACGCATTGCGCAGCCAAACAAGCCCATCAACAAGATGCGCGGCCTGCTGCGGATTCATCGTCGCCTGCCGCTGCTCATCGCCGTTCCCACTACCGCCGGTACGGGAAGCGAAGTCACGCTTGCGGCGGTAATTACCGATGACGAGACGCACTACAAATACCCCATTAACGACTTTGTGCTCATCCCGCGTTTTGCAGTCCACGACCCCGAGTTTACGTGCGGCTTGCCCGCTTCCATTACGGGGCAGACGGGCATGGACGCCCTGACGCATGCCGTTGAGGCCTTTATCGGGCGAAGCACCACGCCCTATACGCGTAAGATGGCGCGACAGGCGGTGCAGCTTATCCACGACAATTTGCTCGAGGCCTATGAGCATGGTGACGACATGCGCGCTCGTCGCAATATGCTTTCGGCGGCGTATAAGGCGGGCGTTGCGTTTACCCGCTCCTATGTCGGATATGTGCATGCCATCGCGCACAGTCTGGGCGGCCGATACGGAATTCCGCACGGTTTGGCCAACGCGATCATCCTGCCGCACATGCTTCGCGCCTATGGCGAAGCTGCTGCTCCTAAGCTCGCTGATCTCGCCCGCATGGCCGGCATCGTGCCGGTTAACGCGCAGGACAGCCTGGCGGCCGAGGCCTTTATCGATTGGGTCGACCGCATGAACGAGATCCTGGGAATCCCCAAATATGTCTCGGGCATTCGCCGCTCCGACATTCCCGAGATGGCGGCGCATGCCGATGCCGAGGCCAATCCGCTGTACCCCGTTCCGCTTTTGATGGACCGCTTGGAGCTCGAGCGTATGTACGAGGTCGTCGCGGGTGGTATGTTTGAGGACGAGAACTAGGAGGGTGCCATGAACACCGAGGAAATTGCGCGCATCGTCGGCGATCAGCGCACTTACTTTAAAACGCACGCTACGTTTGATGTTGATGCCCGACGTCGCGCGCTCGTGAGTTTACGCGATGCGGTACGGGCGCACGAGGCCGATATTGCCCATGCACTCAAGACCGATTTGGGAAAGTCGCATGACGAGGCATATATGTGCGAGATCGGCACGTCGCTTTCCGAGATTCGTCATCAGATCGCTCACGTGGCTCGATGGAGTCGTCCGCGCCTGCGTCCGTGTGACCTTGCCAACGCCGTGAGCGCGTGCAAAACGCAAGCCGTGCCCTATGGCGTCACACTCATCATGGCGCCGTGGAACTACCCGTTTTTGTTGACGCTCGAGCCGCTCGCCGGCGCCCTTGCCGCGGGCAATACCGTGGTCATCAAGCCGAGTGCCTATGCTCCGGCATCGAGCGCGGTGCTCAAGCAAATCTGTGAAGAGGCATTTGATCCGCGCCTGGTGACGGTTGTCGAGGGCGGGCGCGCCGAGAACGAAGCGTTGCTCGATGAGTGCTGGGACAAGATCTTCTTTACCGGTAGCGTTCCGGTCGGCAAGCTCGTCATGGAGCGCGCGAGTAAAAACCTCACGCCCGTGACGCTTGAGCTGGGCGGCAAGAGCCCCTGCATCGTGGATGCGACGGCAAACTTGAAGGTCGCGGCACGGCGTATCGCCTTTGGCAAATGGCTCAACGTAGGGCAGACCTGCGTGGCGCCCGACTACCTGCTGGTCGATACGCGCGTGCACGACGAGCTGCTGGGCCTCATCAAGGAAGAGGTCCGCCGTATGTTTGGCGAGCATCCGCTCGATAACGAGGATTACGGGCATATCGTCAATGCTAAGCATTTTGCGCGCGTGCGCGGGCTGATCGATCCCGATAAGGTCGTGCTTGGAGGCACCGCGCGGGAGACGTCGCTCAAGATCGAGCCGACAATTTTGGACGGCGTGACCCCCGATGACGCCGTGATGCAGGAGGAGATCTTCGGTCCCATCTTGCCGGTGCTGACGTTTGAGAGCCTAGACGAGGCCGAAGCGTTTATTACGGATCGTCCGACGCCGCTGGCCCTGTATATCTTTAGTCAGGACCGTACGGTTCAACAGCGCTTTGTGCGCTACGTGCCCTTTGGCGGCGGCTGCGTCAACGACACCATCATGCACTTGGCTACGAGCCATATGGGCTTTGGTGGCATGGGTGCGAGCGGTATGGGGCAGTACCATGGACGCGAGAGCTTCGATACGTTTAGCCACAAGAAGAGCATCGTGAACAAGGCAACTTGGCTGGACGTGCCGTTTCGGTATGCGCCCTACGCAAGCTGGAAGCACAAGTTCGTGCGCATGTTTGTGCATTAGAAAAGGGCGCAGGTAATACGAACAAGTGTTCCTATTACCTGCATTTTGCGTTAGACTACTGTTATGGAGCACGGATGGGCCAACTCCCTTTAGAAGGGATTTGGTATGAACGTAAGCGATGTTATTTCGTTATTGGCGTTGTTGATTGCGGCTATCGAACTCGGTCTGTTTATCGGCCGAATGAAATAGCCGCCCCCGCGTAAGCGAAGACGGCCACTTCTCACGATGAAAACGTGTATCGGAGTTGGCAAGACCCGCGGCAACGGGTGCCATCCGTGTTCCTATCTTATCTGCAAGCGTTCTGTCGCGCAAGCGTTGAGGCAAACGATTGAAGGACGCAGACAGGATGTATTTGTGTCTGCACGGGACCGTAGACTTCTCAATAAGGTTACACACCGGTTTATCCGGCCGTTAGAGGAGCTGCTATGTACGAGCCTTCACGTGTTCTTCTGTCATTTCACATTGCAGGATTTCAGTATGCCGATGGCGCCTTGGTCCTGGGCGATCTTAAAGCGGGCGATAAGCTGACGCTGTGTGCCGAGCGCGATAATCCCCATGACCCCGAGGCAGTTGCGATCTACTATGGCAAGACCAAACTTGGCTACGTTCCGGGAAACGAGGTCGGCCCGCTGTCCTTGATGATGTATTACGGCCACGAGGACGTATTTGAGGCCCGCGTGCAACAGGTTGCTCCCGAGCGCAGCCCGTGGCATCAGGTGCGCGTTGGCCTCTATGTGGTGGATGCCCGCTAGTCGGCAATGGAGGCGGCCATGTTTGATGACGACGACCAGTTCGATCTGACAGACGATCCGTTTGAGTGGGATCTGCTACTCGACGACGATGAGTTGGAGCAGGGCCGTAGGAAACGGCAGGACAAGAAAACTCAGAGTGACGCTTCGAAAAAGCAAGACAAACGCCGCCGCGGACTGTTCGGCGGGCTCTTTGGATAACCGCCGCATCGCTGCGTCTGTATACTTAGCACGAGTTGAACACGTTGCGAAATGAGGACACAGACGATGATGTGGTTTACCGCCGACTTGCACCTGGGCGATACGAATATCTTGCACGACATGGACCGGCCGTTTGGCTCGGTCGAGGAGATGAACCGCAAGGTCATCGATGCCATCAATGAGTGCGTGGCTGCGGACGACCGCCTCTATATTCTGGGTGACTTTACCTATCGTTTGCCCCTGGCGGAGGCGGTGCGCCTGCGCGAGCGTATCGAATGTCAGAACGTGACGCTCATTCGTGGTAACCATGACGGCGACTGGGAAGATCCCGACGTACCGCAGATTTGGGAAGACGTGCGCGATTACCTGGAGATTGCTCCCGGCTATGCCAAGGGCCATCGTCTGGTTATGAGCCACTACCCCATGCTCAGCTGGAACGGCAAGGCACGTGGCGCCATTATGCTGCATGGGCATATCCACAGCAGGGGTGACCGCGCCAACGCACGCAACCGCGATCGCGAGCGCCCTATCTTTCGCTACGATGTCGGTCTCGATGCCAACGAGTACAAGCCCGTAAGCCGCGATCAGATTCTTAGCTTCTTTGGGTTATAGCTGTCTCTTATACACATCTCCGAGCCCACGAGACTCCTGAGCATCT
>URKV01000132.1 GCA_900548565.1 uncultured Collinsella sp. | reverse complement strand
ACGAGATGCTCAGGAGTCTCGTGGGCTCGGAGATGTGTATAAGAGACAGGCTCCTCGATGGCGATCTTCTCGGCCTCTTCCTTACTGCGCTTGAGCACCTTTTGCTGCGCAAGCATGACGTTCTTTTTAACCGACAGGTGCGGGAACAGGTTGAACTGCTGAAACACCATGCCCAAGTGCGTACGTACCTTATTGAGGTCGACGCCCTTGGCACACACATCCACGCCCTCAACGACAATCGAGCCGCTCGTGGGATGCTCCAGGCGATTGATGCAGCGAAGCATCGTCGACTTGCCCGAGCCCGAGGGGCCCAGGACCACAACGACCTCACCTTTGTGCACGTCCAGATCGATATCACGCAGGACCACGTTATCGCCAAAAGCCTTTTGGAGGTTCTTGATGCTGACAACGACCTCGTTGGAATTCGTTTCACTCATGACAGGACCTCCTTACAGACCGGCGATATGATCGGCGGGCGTCGCGACAACCTGTCCGGCGCTCTTGGTGGGACGCTTCTTCTTGGTCTCGGCCGTGCCCAAAAGCCTCGCCTCAAGACCGCTCACCAAGCGCGCAAGCGGCAGGGTAATGACCAGATAGAACAGAGCGGCAACCACATACGGCGTGATGGAGCCCGTCGTGGCCACGATGGTGCGGGCGTTCATGACGATCTCGACGACACCCACGGCGGCAAGCAGCGACGTGTCCTTGTAGAGCAGGATGAACTCGCTGGTCAGCGTAGGCAGGACATTGCGGAACGTCTGCGGAATCATGACATAGAGCAGCGTCTGGAAGGCATTCATGCCCAGCGAGCGAGCAGCCTCGTTTTGACCCTTGGGGATCGACTGAATACCGGCACGGAAGATCTCGCACAGGTACGCAGACGAGTTCATGGCCATGACGATAACACCCAGCACATAGTCGTCCACTTTGACACCGGCCAGCGGCAAGCCAAAGAACGCAATGTAGATCTGCAAGAACGCCGGCGTGCCGCGGATGATATTCACATAGATGCCGGCAAGGCAGCGAAGGATGCGCGACTTGGAAATGCGCATGAGCGACAGCGCAAAGCCAAAGGGAATGGCCAACGGAAATGCCACGAGCACGATCGAGAGCGACATAAGGAAGCCCTTGAAGACGATCGGCAGGCTCTGGACCAAAATGACCGGGTTCAGGAACAGGCGCAGGAACATATTGGAGTTCCACGCCTCGACCCACGGCTGCTCTTTAAGGTCAGCCAGGAAGTTATCGAAGGCCGTCACTCCCTTGATCTCCACCGACGGAATCTTGGAGATCTTCTTGGTCGACCCGTCGGCGAGCGTATAGGTGCCACTAAAGGCCTCATCGCCGCCCTCGACGGGGAAGGTCACGCCGTAAACCTCGACACGGAAAAAGCCGCCGGCAGGCGCCGTCTCGCCAAAGTCAATCTTGAGCGTCTGGCCGTCAGCCTTGCACGTGGGCTTCATGGGCGTACGATCCATGAGATCCTCGCCCGAGAGCATCGTCAATCGCGTGTCATCGGTACCAAACGTCGTGCCGTCGACAAACGTCAAAGAAAGACCGCTCAGTTCCTCGTCGGCATCGGCCTGAACTTCCCAGGTAATGCGCGTCTCGGTGCCGCCGACCACATCGCTGCCCGAACCGGTGTTGGGTCGGGCGGTAATCTTTGCGGTCTCAAGCGCCTGAGCGGTCGTGGGCGCATATGCCCCCGCGCACACCAGCGCGAGCGCCACGGCCATGACGCAGGCTAGCTTTTGGAGCAAGGCGGACAGTGGAAAACGCTGCTCCGCGGCCCCTTTGTTCAGTCGAGACAAGGTGGTTCCTATCGTAGAAGTTGCCGGCAAAACGAGACGGAAACGCTCTCCGTCAAGAGAAGCGCAAAGGCCCTCTCCGCAAAACGGAAAGGGCCCGCGCGCAATCAAGTAGTTATTTTACTTGATATTGTACTTAGCCATGAGGGCGTCGACGGTACCGTCGTCGGTCAGGTCCTTGATGGCCTGGTTGATGTCGTCCTTGAGCTTGGTGTTGCCCTGGTTGATGGCGATGGCGTACTCCTCGCCGGTGCTGATCTGCTTGATGGTCTGGCAGGTGTTGAACTGCTCGGCGGTCAGCTGGCTCGCAACGGAGCGGTTGGTGACTACGGCGTCGCCCTTATCGGACTGCAGGGCGCTGAAGCACTCGGTGGCGTCCTTGTAGGGGACGATCTTGGCCTTGGGGAAGTTCTCCTGGGCAAAGGCCTCGGCGGTCGAGCCAGACTGGACGATGATGGTAGCGTCGGCGTTGTTGAGCTTCTCGCTGTAGTTGTCGGCCGTGATGTCGGTGTTATCGACCTTGGTCACGATAGCCTGATCGTCCATGTAGTAGGAATCAGAGAAAGTGACTTCCTTCTCACGCTCGGGCGTGTCGGTGATAGCCGCGATGGAAACGTCATACTTGGCGCCCGAAGCGACGCCCGGAACCAGCGTGTCAAAGTCATTGTTGACGTACTCGACATCCAGACCCAGCTTGTCACCGATAGCCTTGATGAGCTCAAGGTCAAAGCCCTGGTAGTCGCCGTTGTCATCCTTGTACTCAAACGGCGCGTACTCGGCAGAGGTGCCGACGGTCAGCGTGCCGTCCTTGACGAGCGCGTACTCCTTGGAGCCGTCGACCTTCTCGACCTTAGCGTCGTCAGAGCTGCTGGAACCGGCATCAGAACCAGAGGTGGCGTTGGACGAACCGCAGCCCGTCAGAGCAAGGGCGAGTGCCATAGCACCCGTGGCGGCAAATGCGCCAAGCTTCTTCAGCTTCATAATCAGTCTCCTTCCGGTGACCTCGTTTGATTCAGAGGTCTGCAAAAACTGTTGGCTATTATGCACCCGGAATTACGAATCTGCAATGAGAAAACTGATTGAAACAAACCCATAACGTGAATGGAATACTCTACTTTGTGACAGTCATTACTGCTGCAATGACCTTAATAGTCTAATTTCAGCTGCATAACCTGCAAGTTCGTTCGGAGTCTCCAAAATAAACGGCAGCGAACGCAAGTGGCCATTCGATACAATATTCTGCATAGCCTGCATACCGCCACCAAATTCCTCGCTGCCAAGGTATCCCTTGCCGATGCACTCGTGACGATCTTTATGGGCGCCACAAGGGTTCTTCGAATCGTTGATGTGTACGGCATGCAAGCGATCGATACCCACCACGCGGTCGAACTCGTCGAGTACGCCGTCCAGATCATGGATGATGTCGTAGCCGGCATCGCTCACATGGCAGGTGTCCAAACAAACGCCCAGCTTATCGGACAGCTCTGGGCACTTGGCGGCAACGCCCTCGATAATGCACGCCAGCTCCTCAAAGCTGCGGCCCACCTCGGTACCCTTGCCGGCCATGGTCTCGAGCAGCACCGTCGTCTGCTGGCCCTCAAACATCACCTGGCACAGGGTGTCGACAATCATCTGAATGCCGGCGTCGGAGCCCTGCCCCACATGCGCACCGGGATGGAAGTTGTAGTAGTTGCCGGGCAGCGCCTCCATGCGCCGCAGGTCCTCTGCCATGGCCTCCAGGGCAAACTCGCGCGCCCGCTCTTTGGCTGAGCAGGGGTTATAGGTATACGGGGCATGAGCCACGAGCGGGCCAAAGTCGTTTTGCTCCATAAGCTCGCGCAGGGCCGCCACGTCATCCATGTCAAGGTCTTTCGCCTTGCCGCCGCGCGGGTTGCGCGTAAAGAATGCAAAGGTATTGGCGCCAATGGACAACGCTGTCTCCCCCATTGCCCGATAGCCCTTCGTCGTCGAAAGATGACACCCGATCGTCAGCATCTCCAGCTCCCTCCTCATCAGTTGCGGTGAAATACGGTCTATTGGTGCCTTATTTTGGCGCAAACAGACCGTATTCCACCGCAAGTTATAAAAGGGGCATCAGGGGCACGGTCCGCCGAGCCCCCACGCCCTAAAGTTTCAAGCGAATCGCATCGATGATGTGCGCACAGCGCTGTGTGGCGGCTAGGGACATGATGGGGCTTTCGAGTTTCCCCGCCTGAATGAGCCGCGCCGCATGCGACACCTCACCGTAAAAATCATCGACCTCAAATGGTGCATCGATTTCGAGTATCCGACCGTCGGAATACTTCACATGAGCGAGCTCGGGGCGATGGAGACGCTCGATTTCCAACGAGCCCCGCTCATAGGCAATCGTTAAGCGGCTTTCATATGTTGCTTTGCCGTCGCACACCATATGAATGGGTATACCGCCGACGCTCATATGGATCTCGTCGGCCCAATCGACGCGGCCGCCCGATACGTCACGCCAGCGAACTTCACGAGACGAAACCTCGCAAGCGCCCGCGAGCAAATCCTCAAACCAACCGACTGCATAGCAGCCCATGTCATATAGACAGCCGCCCTGCAATGGATCAAGCAGATAGCCCGAAGGAGACTCGCCGTAATCGAGCTTTTGCACGCTTTCAATCGAGACAATACGGCCAAGCTCACCCGACGCAAGCAAGTCCTTCACGCGAGTGCGCATCGGGCAAAACCGATTCTTCATCGCCTCCATAAACAGCACGCCGCGCTCGCGAGAGGTGGAGGCAATCGAGAGAGCCTCTTCCTCACTCAAAACGGCCGGCTTTTCGCACAGCACGGCCTTTCCGGCGCACAGCGCGCGACAGGCCCAACGCGTATGCATGCCATGCGGAAGAGCCAAGTAAATTGCGTCGACATCGGGGTCGGCAATCAGCGCGTCATAAGCCGCATCGCCGTTATCGTCGACCGAGGCATGGCCATGCGCAGCATCAATCGAAAACGCTCGGCAAAATTCCTCGACATGTGCAGGAGCTGTCT
>URKV01000131.1 GCA_900548565.1 uncultured Collinsella sp. | reverse complement strand
AGAGACAGGCTACGATCAGGGCGGTTACGCCCCCGCAGCTCCCGCGCCCGCAGCACGTCCTGCCGCACCGGTGGCTACGCCGCCCGCGGTCGACGTCTACGATGAGGACATCCCGTTCTAAGGGTTGTTCACCTATTTTTGAGTGAGAGGCGGCTTCGGTTCGCCGAAGTTGCCAAACGAAAGGTATTTTGACATGGCTAATGATTTTTCTGCACGTCAGCCGCGTCGTAAGTACTGCCAGTTCTGCAAGGAGAACACTGAGTTCATCGACTATAAGGACACTCAGCTTCTCCGTAAGTACATGACCGACCGTGGCAAGATCAAGCCCCGTCGCGTCACTGGCGCTTGCACGCAGCATCAGCATGATATCGCCAACGCCATCAAGCGCGCCCGCGAGATGGCTCTCCTGCCGTACACCGTCCCCGTGGTTTCCTCTCGTGGCAACCGCGACCGCGGCTAAGAAGGGAGACGCATCATGAAGGTTATTCTTCTCGATGAGATCAAGGGCAAGGGCGGCGAGGGTGACGTCGTAGAGGTCGCTCAGGGTTACGCTGAGAACTTCCTGTTCCCCAAGAAGCTCGCTGTTGCCGCCACCAAGGGCAACCTCAAGCAGCTTGACGAGCGTCGCAACAACATCGCCAAGCGCGAGGCCGTCCGTCTGGCTACCGCCAACGAGACCAAGGCTGCCTTCGAGGGCAAGACGGTCACCGTTGACGTCAAGGTCGGCGACGAGGGCATCCTCTTTGGCTCCGTTACCGCCGCTATGATCGCTGACGCCATCAAGGCTCAGCTCGGTATGGACATCGACCGCAAGCGCGTCGAGCTCGGTAAGCCCATCAAGGTTGCCGGTGCCCACACCGTTGCCATCTCGCTGTACCGCGAGATCAAGGCCGAGGTTGTCGTTCTCGTCGGCGTTACCGCCGAGGAGCTCGCTGCCGAGGCTGAGGTCGAGGAGGCCGCTGAGGTCGCCGAGGCCGAGGCCGCCGAGGTCGAGACTGAGACTGCTGCCGAGTAGCATTTGCTGCAACGCAACAATCTTGTTCTAAGAAGGGCGCTCTGGAAAACCAGGGCGCCCTTTTGTTTTTTGCGCTGAGTGAGTGTCATGGTGAACGTTGCGTCGAAGTCCTATATACAGGACCGTTCATCCGTTTGGTTCGGTGATGATTGGCGGCGCGCGGCGCGTTTTGGGACCGTGGCTGATACTATGGATGCTCGCAAGCGATATGAATGAGGATGCTCATGGCATATGACGATAGGGAGACCGGGCTGACGGTTGAGGACCGCGGCTCAAAGTTGGGTCTTCCCCAAAACCAAGATGCAGAGGCCAATGTACTGGCCGCTATGCTGCTATCGCCCGAGGTGGTCGAAGAGGCCCAGGTCGAGCTGCAGCCCGATGACTTCTACCGCCCCATTCATAAGACCATCTATACCGCGATGGTCGATATGTATAACAGCCGCATTCCCATCGACTCTATCTCGCTGATCGATTACCTGCGAAGCATCAACAAACTCGATGCCGTGGGCGGCGAAGCGTACATTTTGGAGTTGATGGGTCAGACCCTGTCGCTCGTCAACTGGCAGCACCATGCCGCCATCGTGCGTCGCGACTCGATGCTGCGCGAGCTGATCGGCGCCACCAACGAGATCAACGCGCTGGCTTATAACGCCCCCACCGACACCAAAGAGGTTGTCGAGCTGGCCGAGAGCAAGCTACTCAAGGTCACGGCACGCGAGGTCAAGTCGAGCTACAAGACGCTGACCGAGTTTATGGTCGAGGCCTATAACGAGGCCGAGGAAGTGTGCCAGGCCGGTGGCCAGGCTGCGGGCGTGCCCACGGGCTTCCCGTCGCTCGACCGCATGCTCATGGGCTTCCGCGAGGGCCAGCTCATCATCATCGGCGCCCGTCCTGCTGTAGGTAAGACGTCGTTCGCCCTGAATCTGGCGCTCAACGCTGCCGCTGCTGGTTATACCGTCGGCTTCTTCTCGCTGGAGATGTCGGGCAAGGAAATTGCCCAGCGTCTGATTTGCGCCTACGCCATGATCTCGATCAGTGACTTCCGCATGGGCCGCATTAGCCCCGAGCAGTGGGCCAATATCAACGAGGCCACGCAGACCTTGTCCAAGCTGGATATTCTGATTGACGATACGCCCGGCACCACAGTGACCGAGATTCGCGCCAAGAGCCGCCGCATGCTCCATAACAAGGAGAAGGCAATCATCATCCTGGACTACCTGCAGCTGGTGAGTCCTCCGCCGGGACGCCGCTCCGAGAGCCGTACCGTCGAAGTCTCGGAGATGTCGCGTGGTCTGAAGATCATGGCCAAGGAGCTCAAGATCCCGCTCATCGCGCTGTCGCAGCTCTCGCGTCAGGTTGAATCCCGTACCGGCAAGCGCCCGCAGCTTTCCGACCTTCGTGAATCGGGCTCCATCGAGCAGGACGCCGATATCGTTATGTTCTTGGACCGCTCCGCCGACGAGGCCGAGGCCTCGCGCGACGATCGACCCGACGAGGGCGTCACGCGTATCGTCGTGGCCAAGAACCGTTCGGGCCCGATCGGCGACGTCGACCTGATGTTCCTGCCGGCATCTACCAAGTTTTATGAGCTTGATGGGGCACATGCCGAGGAGTAGGACAGGCGCCCGTTGCACGGGTATACTGGGAATGTTTTGTGCTTCTGCGTGCCGGCGTGGCGCGTAGACAGTCCATGAATGTAAGGAGTAAACATGCCGTCAACCGTTTTGGTCGGTGCCCAGTGGGGCGATGAGGGCAAGGGTAAGATTTGCGACCTGGTCGCCGGCGACTTCGATGCCGTCGTGCGCTACTCGGGCGGCAACAACGCCGGTCACACCATCGTCGTCAATGGCAAGAAGTACGGCCTGCACCAGGTGCCCTCCGGCATCATGTATTCCGACCACGTGTCGGTGATCGGTAACGGCTGCGTCGTCAACCCCAAGGTTGTCCTTGAGGAGATCGACATGTTCGAGGCCGACGGCATCACCACCAAGAATCTCAAGATTAGCGGCAACGCGCATGTCATCATGCCGTACCACATCGATCTGGATGGCGCCTTTGAGCAGAAGCTCGGCAAGAAGAACATCGGTACCACCAAGCGCGGCATCGGCCCGTGCTATCAGGACAAGATGGCCCGCATTGGCCTGCGCATGCAGGACATGCTGGATGAGGCGCTGTTCCGCGACAAGCTGGAGACCGCTCTCGCCCGCGTGAACCCCGAGCTCGAGCTCATCTACAACCTGCCCACCTACACCGTGGATCAGATTTGTGACGAGTACCTGCCGATGGCCGAGCGCCTGCGTCCCTACATCACCGAGACGAGCCTGCTGCTCAACAACATGATCGACGAGGGCAAGGACCTGCTGTTTGAGGGCGCCCAGGCGACGCTGCTCGACATCGACCACGGCACCTATCCGTACGTGACGTCTTCCAACTGCACCGCCGGCGGCGCCATTACCGGCTCCGGCGTGGGCATGAAGAATGTCGACCGCGTGCTGGGCGTCATGAAGGCCTACATCACCCGCGTCGGTTCGGGCCCCATGCCCACCGAGCTTTCCTATGAGTCCGAGGCCGGCCACACGCTGACCGAGGAGGGCTATGAGTACGGTGTGACCACCGGTCGCCGTCGTCGCTGCGGCTGGTTCGACGGCCCCATCGCCAACTACGCCTCGCGCGTCAACGGCCTCACCGACATCGCCATGACCAAGCTCGACGTGCTTTCGGCCTTCGACACCATCAAGGTGTGCGTGGCCTACGACGTCGATGGCGAGCGTTACACGAGCGTGCCCGAGCACCAGGTGCGCTTTGAGCATGCCAAGCCCATCTACGAGGAGCTTCCTGGCTGGAAGTGCGACATCACCGGTTGCCGCAGCTTTGACGAGCTGCCGCAGGAGGCTCAGGACTACGTGGCGTTTATCGAGGATCTGGCACACACCCGCGTGACGTTCATTGGCGTTGGCGCTGGTCGCGAGCAGATCATCAACCGATTCTGGAAGTAATCGGGACTATTTGGTTATTGCGATATACCCCTTTGCAGCCCGGACGGGCGGCCGAGGGGTATATTTGCTTGCAAAGGGCTCGCGCGGAGCGGGCCGTTAATCCATAGAGGAGGCACCCTTGAAGGCGGACACTCAAACCATCGACATCCTGTTGTTGGGCAGCGGCGGCCGTGAGCATGCTTTGGCAGCTAAGCTCGCGGCATCACCGCGCGCCGGCAAGCTCTACATCGCGCCGGGTAACGGCGGCACCGCGAGCTGCGGCGAGAACGTTGTTCTCGACGACTGCGATCCTGCGGCCGTGGCGGCGTTTGCGCAGAGCCACGGATGCGGACTCGTGGTAATTGGCCCCGAGGCTCCGCTCGTGGCGGGCGTGGCCGACGCCGTGCGCGCGGCGGGTATTCCCTGCTTTGGCCCGGGTGCCGAGGGCGCCCAGATGGAGGGCTCCAAGCTGTTCTCCAAGCAGCTCATGGAGCGTGCGGGCATTCCGACGGCAGCCTATGGTTCGTTTACCGACGAGGCTTCGGCTCTTGCCTACGTGCGCGAGCAGGGCGCCCCGCTGGTCGTGAAGGCCGACGGCCTTGCCGCGGGCAAGGGCGTTATCGTGGCGACCGAACTTGAGCAGGCCGAGGAGGCCGTGCGCGAGTGCTTTGGCGGCACCTTTGGCGATGCCGGCAACACCGTGGTTATCGAGGAGATGCTCGTTGGTCCCGAGTGCTCGTTGTTGGCCTTTACCGACGGCAAGACTGTGCGCCCCATGGCCACCTCGCAGGACCACAAGCTGTCTCTTATACACATCTGACGCTGCCGACGATCTTACGCGTGTAGA
>URKV01000130.1 GCA_900548565.1 uncultured Collinsella sp. | reverse complement strand
GATGTGTATAAGAGACAGCGACGGAGCAGGGGCCGGCGATGACTTGGAACTGGTCGCCGCCGATCTTGACGCCGTGGCCGCAGTCGATGACGGAGTCCTCGGGGTGGAACTTGCGGTTGGCGCGCTTGAACGGCTCGGAGACGCGCTGCACGCGCTCGACGACATCCATGGACTCGAGCAGGAACGGGTCGATCTTGGTCGTATCGCCCACCAGGCCGATGATCGTCTCGTTCTCGCCGCGCGAGACATCGGTCTTCAGACCCTTTTTCTCAATCCAGCTGACGATATGGCTTACGGCCTCGTCGCTGGCGCTCTGCTTTAAAATTGCAATCATGGTGTGCCTCTCACCTCGATGGATAACTTTTGCAAAAACGGCCCGCATCGCGAGCCGTGTATATATGGTGCATGAGAGTTTATACTATCTGACTCGCTTTTGCCTTCTAAAGTGGGCCGTTGCGCCGCGTCTTCCTCGGAATTGCAAAGCTTTTTCTTTTATTTTGATAGCCCGTGGTGCACTTGGGTATAATGCCAAACGTTGGCCCTATTAGCTCAGGGGATTAGAGCGTCTGCCTCCGGAGCAGAAGGCCGTTGGTTCGAATCCAACATGGGGCACCATTCCAATTTTGCTCGAACCCGCTGGATGTCCAATCTGGCGGGTTCGCCCTTCTTGTCGTAGTTCAGCGTGACCAGTATCTCGTCCTCCGAGACGACAGCCTGCCACACGAACGCCTTCAGCAGCGTCGCGTCGTCGAGCGCCGTCCCGCACTGCAGGAAGTCGGCGAAGCGCTCCGGGTCTATCCGCTCGTCCGTGATGGCCTCGAGGTCGTACCTAGCGCGCGCCTGCTGCTCCTCGAGCTCGGCTATGCGCTCGTTCACGCCCGGTGCTATCACGCCCTGCTCGATGGCGTTGAGGATGTTCCTCAGGCCCCTCTCCGCGGCCCTGAGCGAGTCCTCGGCCTGCCTGCGGCGAGCCCGCACCTCGGCCGTGTCCGCGCGCTCCGCTACCATGTTGGCTATCTGCAGCGCCTCTCCGCGGTCGCCGAGCAGCCCGCGAAGCGCCGAGGCTATGGAGCCCTCGAGTTCCTCGCGCCTGATGTTGCGGACGCACGACCCCGGGCAGCTGTAGTACTCGTACTTCACGTTGTTGCGGCCCCTGCCGCTCACGCCCTGCAGGTTCCTGCCGCATTCCGCGCACAGCGCCGCCCCCGCGAGGGCGAAGTCGCCCCAGTTCTCGCTCGAGCGCTGCTTGCGGCACTTGATTCCCTGGACCTCCATGAACGTCACCTCGTCCACTATCGCCGGCATCCCGCCCTCGCGGACGATGCCTCCCCACTCGTACCTGCCCGTGTACCTTCGGTCGCGCAGCATCTGCTGCACCATGGCCTGCCCGCACGGGTTGCCCTTGCGCGTCCTGAGGCCGCGCCGAGCGAACTCGCGCGCTATCGCGTTCATGGACATGCGCTCAAGCCTCAGCGCGAAGGCCTCGCGCACCCACGCCGCCTGCGCCTCGTCGACCTCGTACTCGTCGTCCCCGTTGCGCCTGTAGCCGAATATGCGCACGCCGTTTGTCTTGCACTTGAGGGCGTTGCCCTCCATTCCGCGCTTGGTCCTGATGGCGGTCTTTCTCGACTCGCAGGCGGCGAGCCCCTCGAGCAGCTTCTCGTAGATGATGCCCTCCGGGCTGTCCGGTATCGCCTCAAGTGCCGAGACCAGCTTGACGCCGTGCGTGGCGAGCTCGCGCTTGTATATCGGCGCGTCGTACTCGCCGCGGCTGAAGCGGTCCATCATGTAGACGAGGACGATCTCGCTCTCGCCGGCGTTGGCTATCATCCGCTGGAACTCGGGGCGGTCGTCGGTGCGTCCCGACACGGCGCGGTCGCAGTACTCCGCCGCGACCTCGTAGCCCTCGCGCGCGCACCACTCGCGGCAGACGCGCAGCTGGTCCTCGATTGAGGCCTCGCGCTGCCTGTTGCACGAGAATCTCGCGTATATCACTGCCTTCTTTGGCATAATGTGTATGTCACCCTTCCTTCAAGTTGAGTTTGCATGGGTGCACTGGTTGGATGCCCCGTCGGCTAAAGCGGTACCGGCGCTGCCGACGGGGCTCTTTTGTGTTTACTCGCGGTACGACTCTGCTCTATCGAGTAGGTCGTCCACGGATATTCCCATGGCTTGAGCAACCTTTCTCACGACACTAACCTTTGGGTCTCTTATCTTTCCGCTGAAAAGCTGTGAGACGTGGGCGTCTGATAGGCCCGATTTTCGGCAAACGTCGACCTGTCGCATGCCGAGCTCAGCAATGTATTCATTCAGTGCGCGCGCCAGCTGCATGTCGTGAGCTTCCCACGCGCCAGTTCCTAGCAGCTCGTCCGCCGAGCATCCATAGAACCTTGCGAGCTTGGCAATCTTGTCGCCACTTGTCGTGCGCGTGCCACTCTCCATCATTGAATAGCTGGATACGGAAACGCCCAGTATCGATGCGACTTCCGCCTGCTTAGCTCCGTACTTCAGTCTGGCTTCTCTCAGCCTTAACCTTGCGGCCATCGTGGCTATCACTCTCCAAGCGTTTTCCTTGCCATTTCATCGAGAGATACGCCCAATGCGTCAGCTATGGCCTTTGCTTTCCCCAACGTTGGTTCCTTGGCCCTTCCGCTGAGGAGCGCAGAGACCGTTGAGCGCGGTGAGCCGATTTTGGCAGCTAGCTCAGCCTGTGACATCCCTGCCTTATCTAAGTAATGGGCAAGTACGTAGCGGTATTCCATGTCGTGGCTATCCCTATTCCTTCAGCAGGTTTCTCTCAAGTGAGCTTCCTAACTTCCTTCAATCTGGTCTGCATTTAACGCATCCCGCTCTCTTTTTCTAATGGAAAAGTCTCGGCGAGGCCTTTTGCAGTGGCCATTAAGGCCTTTTGGCCGTCTTTACTCATTGAGTTAAATAGATTCAAAAGCTCGCGATCAGGTCCGCCAATTTGTTCACCGTCACCTTCTTCAAGGTCAAACAGTTCTCCGATGGTGCATTTGAAATAACGAGCAAACTCAGCCGCCGTGTCCATGTCGGGGCTAGTGTTTCCAAGCTCATAGTTTTGATAGGTCCGGTATTTGAGGCCGAACACGTTCGCGGCCTCTTTTTGCGTCAACCCAGAACGCTGCCGAAGGTCTTTAAGACTCATAGCTATTCCTAAACGTAAACGCCAGTCTGAGCATCATTAGATATATGCAAAGAAAGCGATCTTGCAACATCGAGCAATACCGCTCGACCTTCTGCGCTTAATTCATCAAAGAGCTGATCAAGTTCACGGCGCTGCATATCAAATTCTCTTGCGCATACGTCGGTCATCAAAATGTAATCAACGTTTGAGTTAAACAAACGGGCCGCTTCGATAAGCTGCTCGCCATTCATGATGACTCGCCCCTGTTCCCAGTTTCTATATGTACCGAGGGAAACGCCGAAGGCCTCGGCGGCATCCTGCTGCTTATAGCCGGCCGCCTTACGAACCTCCTTCAACCGCGTATGCATATCTCACGCCCTCCTTAGAATCTGTAAACGCTTACTTCTTATAGTTCGCATAGTACCAATATAAAGCGCAATTGTACAGATTTCTTCTTGACATGTACTAGTACCGTGCGTACTATAAAGCTCGTAAGTACTAACCAGATGCATAGTTGATAGGAGGAAGTACCAATGAGGAACCTAGCATCTGAGCGTACGCGTCTCGGACTGAAGCAAGCGGAGGCGGCTTCAAAGCTCGCCGTATCTCCCAAAACGCTTGCGAAATACGAGAACGACCCAAGAAGCATGCCAGGAGACTTTATCTACCGTGCATGCCGATTCTATGGCTGTAACGCCAGCTACCTGCTCGACATGTGCGATGAGCGAGCCGTAAACGCTATGGCTGCGGTCTAAATGGCCAGCGAGGCCAAGCAGCAGGAGAACAAGCCCAAGACCCCGCGCGAGATAGCGCTCGACACCATGTGCTCGACGCTTCGGGCGGCGTACCGGGAATGGGAGAGGAAGGAGGGGAGCAAGAGACAGTGAGGCCATGGTCGACACATGAGATCCGGTACCTGAGGGAGCACGCCGGCGACGGCGCCAAGGAGATAGCCAAGGCGCTGGGCCGCAGCACCGACGCGGTCAAGTGGCAGGCGCGCAGATGCGGAATATCGCTCCGCCAGCGCTGGATGTGCCCGAAGTGCGGGCGCACGACGTTCAAGCCGCTGAACAGGGCGAACGGCTGGTGCGCGGAGTGCACGAAGGAGGGCCACGTGGCAGACCTCAGGGAGCAGGCCAGCGCGATGCGCGAGGAGGCGGCGAGGGCAAAGCGGAACGACAGGGAGCGGCAGAGGTGCTACAGCGCCAAGAGCCGCGCCAAAAAAGTCCCAAAATAGCCACCCTAAAAGCCACACCTGCATCTACCTGCGTAAACATCAGAAGGGAACACAAGATGTACACATACAAAGAAGCGAGCGCCCCCAGCTACCAACTTGTGAGCACTCGCCGAAACAGCCCCAGACATGAGGCTCAGACCATCATAGCACCCAAGTCATACCGACCGACCGCCCGCGAGCAGCTCGACTCCGATGCGTTCAGGGCGGGGGCCATGGTCGGCTTCATCGCCGCCGCGGTCCTGTTCGCGGCGGTCCTGACCGTCTTCGTCCTCCCGACGATGGACGGCGCGGTCCAGGCCGCCAAGGCCGCATGCGCTGCGGGGGCCGTCAATGCGTAACGACGAGAGGTACCGCCAGAAGCCGATGAGCAACCAGCTCGAGATATTCGGCCTCGGCGCGTACGGCGAGCAGGACCTGTCTCTTATACACATCTGACGCTGCCGACGATCTTACGCGTGTAG
>URKV01000129.1 GCA_900548565.1 uncultured Collinsella sp. | reverse complement strand
AGATGCTCAGGAGTCTCGTGGGCTCGGAGATGTGTATAAGAGACAGCCATGGACAAGCTCGTGGGCGCCGTTCGCATGGGGTGTTCCGTCGAACGCGCGCAGAAACTCGGTGGCGCCGCAGCGGGCGGCGTCGACACCGAAGGCATGGTGCGCGCCGAGCCTGCACTGCCCACACCAATCTGGCACGCCGTTATGAGACGTCTTGCCAAGCACTCAAACTGCTAAATCGAAGAAGCCCGCCAATCAGCGGCGCCGCTCCACCGCTCAACAAGACGCTCCAGGCGCCAAGCCGCATTGGCGGGACTTGTCGAGGGCAGGACGACGGCGGGCAACCCCGTCCGATCTTGCAAGTAGCGTTTGTAGAGTCGCCCTGCCGTACCGCCGTTACAGACAACGACCTCGATCGACGCGGCATCGGTAATGCGCTCGATATGTGCCGGCACAACGTTGCGGATGCTCGCGTCGCTCGAGCCCTTAATGTCGCAGCTCTCGACCACATCCCACAGGGCCACGCCGCCGTTCAGCAGCATGGCCCGCTTGGCGGCAATGGAGGCATCGAGCGTCGCGGGCTCACCGCTTGCCAAAGGATCGCCCTCGTTGGGCGGCACAGGCATACCGAGGCACGTGGCCATCACACGCCAAAAGCGATTCTGAGGGTTGCCGTAATAAAAGGCATTGGCGCGCGAAAGCACCGAGGGAAACGACCCGAGCACCAAAACGCGCGAGTGCTCGTCAAACACGGGCTCAAACCCATGCTCAATATGTTGATAGCCCTCGTCAGATACGGCCATGGGCTAGGCTCTCAACAGATAGCGCACCTCGTAGGGTGCAAGCTCAAGGGTACCCGTCAGCTCGACCGTGGGCGCATCGTCGGCAAGCAGGTCGACGAAGGACCCGTTGAGCTCGCCGGCGCCAAAGGTGTAAGGCTCACCCACGGCATTCACCGCCACGAGTACCGTCGCGCCGTCACAGGCGCGCTCGAACAGCAGCTGCTTGTTCTGGATCACCACGTTGCGATAGGCACCGTAGTTGAGAGCACGGGCAGCCGCGTCGTCGGCCGAGCGAAGGTGCGCAAGCTGCGTGATGAACGCCGTCAGCTCGTTGGGCGCAGGCTCATTGAGCGCAGGTCGCAGCGCCCAGTCGCCATCGGGGCCACCCTTTTCGCCGGCAATTCCCCACTCGCTGCCATAGTAGACGCACGGGATGCCCGGCATGCCAAAGAGCATGCCGTAGGCGGGACGCAGACACGACTTGTCGGTGAGGATACTTGCCAGGCGCGGCACATCGTGGTTGTCGACAAACGACAGCAGATGTTTGCCGCGGTAGATGCACCACGGATCGCCGCCAAACTGGCGGTGCAGCGAATGGGCGATCTCGAACATGTTGACCGAGTTAAAGCTGGAGTACAGGCCCTTGTAGCACTCGTAGTTGGTGCAGGAGTCGAGCATCTCGTCGTTGACGATTTGGTTGTAGTCGCCGTGGAGCGTCTCGCCGATCAGCACAAAGTCGGGCTTGAGCTCACGGGTAAAGGCGTGCAGGCGGCGCATAAAGTCGCGGTCGAGCATATAGGCAACGTCCAGGCGCAGGCCGTCGACGCCAAAGACCTCGGCCCAGCGGCGCACGGACTCGAGCAGGTAATCGACCACAGCGGGATTTTGCAGGTTGAGCTTCACAAGCTCAAAATGGCCTTCCCAGCCCTCGTACCAAAAGCCATCGCCATAGCAGGAATCGCCGTCAAAGCTAATGTGGAACCAGTCCTTGTACGGCGAGTCCCACTTGCGCTCCTGCACATCGCGGAAGGCCCAAAAACCGCGGCCGACGTGGTTGAAGACGGCATCGAGCACCACGCGGATGCCATGGGCATGCAGCGTGTCGCATACGGCGGCAAAGTCGGCGTCCCCACCCAGGCGACGGTCGATATGGCGCAGGCTGCGTGTATCGTAGCCGTGGCTATCAGATTCGAGCGGTGGGTTGATGAGCACAGCGCCAACGCCGAGTTCCTGCATGTAGTCGGCCCATTGGGCGACCTTCATGATAGGAGCATCGGGGTTGGGCGCGGCGTTGGCAGCCTGGGCGAGCTCACCCTCGGCAACGGGCGCGGCGTTTTCGCGCGGAGCCCCGCAAAAGCCCAGCGGATAGATCTGATAGAGCGTCGTCTCGTATGCCCACATAACAGCCTCCCGGTAAGCTCAACACAACGACATCCATTGTATGCCCAGCTTGTATCCTCTCCCCCAAAACAAGTTGCGGTGGAATAGTTCCTGTCTGGGCCTTCAGAAGCCTTAAACAGGAACTATTCCACCGCAACTGATGAGGGGACGTGATTAGGCGACGGGCTTGGCGCGGCGGATGGCCGGAAACAGCACGGTGATGGCGAGGATGACGCCCACGACGGCAATCGCCCCGCCCACAAAGCCGATCCAGGCGATACCGGGACCCGAAACCACGGCTCCGCCGATCGCGGTACCCGTGCCGATACCGAGGTTGAACAGGCCCGAGAAGATCGACATGGCGACGGCCGACGAATCTGCCGGCGTGTGCTTGATGAGCTCGGCCTGAAACGCCACGTTAAAGGCCGTGGCGCAGCAACCCCACAGTGCGCAGACGGCAAGCACTGTCACGAGCGACGATGCGGCCGGCCCCATGAGCAGCAGGGCCACCGGCACGCCGGAGAGCGTGATAGCCAAGAACGGGAAGCGATGCCCATCGAACAGGCGGCCAAACAGCCAGCTTCCGAGCAAACCAGAGCAGCCAAACGCCGTCAGCGTCATGGTAATGGCGCCCGCATCGACGTGCGCGACCTGCGCCAGGAAGGGCTCGATATAGCTGTAGCTTGCGTAATAGCCGGTAGCCATGAAGACCGTGACTGCGTAGAGCGCGATGAGGAGCGGGTTCTTGAGCAGCTCGGGCAGCTGTTTGACAGTAAAGCGCTCACCCGCCGGCATGGCCGGGAACACCGCTGCCTGGTAGACGACCGCGATGGCTGAGAGGCCCCCGACCACGGCAAACGTCATGCGCCAGCCCACGGCCAAGCCAATGGCGCGACCGAGCGGCAGGCCAAAGATCTGCGCGATGGACGAGCCCGTAGCGATCATGCTGATGGCGAGCGCGCCGTGGCGAGTGTCGACCAGGCGCGAGGCCATAATCGAGGCGACTGACCAGAACACGGCATGTGCGCAAGCGACCACCAGGCGCGCGCAGACCAGGATGGGATAGGTCGGCGCCACAGCGGACAGGAACTGACCGAGCGAGAACACGGCCAGCACGCCCAGCAGCATCCGCTTGAACTCAAAGCGCGAGGCGAACACCATGAGCGGCAGCGACAGCAGCATGACGCCCCAGGCATAGACCGAGATCATGATGCCCGCCTGGGCCTCGGTGAGCGAGAACGACGCGGCGATATCAGTCAAAAGGCCGATGGGCATAAACTCCGACGTGTTGAACACGAACGCACAGCAGGTGAGCCCGACGAGTGGGAGCCACTGCTTGAGCGTGATGCCGTCTTGCCTTGCCTGACTCATATATAACGTCTCCAATCGTTTTGAGCGGAGGCGATTATATAGCAACGGCCCCGCATCCGTCAGTACAGATGCGGGGCCGAAAACAATTCGATACACAGAGGTTGCGCCGTCAATTCATAACTAAGCCCACCCCAGCAATATGCCCGCCGAATGCACGACAAACGCCACGATCCAGGCAACGGCGACCTGAAACGCGAATACGGCCACGGCATAGCGCGCGCCCAACTCGCTCTTGACGGCGCCGATTGCCGCCACACAAGGCGGGTACAGCAACGTAAAGACCAAGAACACGTAGGCGGTAAACGGCGAAAACATGGTCGACAGCGCCGCGGGCGACGTTGCGCCCAAAAGCACCGTGAGCGTCGAGATGACGCTCTCCTTGGCAATGAGCCCCGTGACGAGCGCCGTCGAGGCGCGCCAGTCGCCAAAGCCGAGCGGGGCCAACACCGGCGCGATGATGCTACCCAGACCGGCAAGCAGGCTTTGCGACTGGTCGGCGACCACGTTAAAGCGGATGTCGAACGTCTGAAGGAACCAGATGACCACGGTCGCGGCAAAGATAATGGTAAAGGCCTTGGTGATGAAGTCCTTGGCCTTATCCCATGCCAGCATCACCGTCGTCTTGACGCTCGGCAGGCGGTAATTGGGGAGCTCCATGATAAACGGCACCGGGTCGCCCTTAAATGCCGTGCGGTTGAGCACCAAAGCCGCGACGCAGCCGACCACGATACCGATCAGATAGAGCGAGACCATGGCGGGAACCGTCGCCTGCGGGAAAAACGCCCCGCACAGCAAGCCGTAAACCGGCAGCTTGGCTGAGCAGCTCATAAACGGCGTGAGCATGACCGTCATCTTGCGGTCGTGCTCGGATGGGAGCGTACGGGTCGACATGATAGCCGGCACGGTGCAGCCAAAACCGACGAGCATGGGCACAAAACTGCGGCCCGACAGGCCAAAGCGACGCAACACCTTATCCATGACAAAGGCCACGCGCGCCATGTATCCGGAGTCTTCCAGAATGGAGAGGAACAAAAAGAGCACGACGATAATCGGCAGGAAGGTCAGCACACTGCCCACGCCCGTAAGCACGCCGTCGACAGCCAGCGAGCGCACCACGTCGTTGGTACCGAACGCCTTGAGGCCCGCATCGGCCGAGGCGATGATGGCAGCGATACCGTCCTCCATGAGTCCCTGCAACGCCGCGCCGATCACGCCAAACGTCAGCCAAAAGACGAGGCCCATGATCACCAGAAACGCCGGAATGGCTGTGTAACGACCTGTCAGGATGCGGTCAATCTTGACGGAGCGCACGTGCTCGCGGCTCTCGTGCGGCTTGACGACGCAACGCCCTGTCTCTTATACACATCTGACGCTGCCGACGATCTTACGCGTG